>RFGU01000012.1 GCA_003696955.1 Deltaproteobacteria bacterium
CACCGTTTTTTTCCGGCCGGAAATCGCCCGTGGGACACTTTCGACACCGTCCGGCGATCCCGCCGACCGGTGCCCCGCCACCACCGTCAAGCCTGCGTCCCTTGCGCATGTTTCCTCCGTTCCCGTTCGACCCCCACATCACCCCCGAGACTCCGGGCGGTCAGCACGCGCAGGTTGCGCAATTGAGTCATAATTACGATTCAAAAACCCCTCATTGGCACTCAATTAGCCTTCGTGGGGTAGGGGATTGGACGTTGACGCGGCCAGCCCCCGGGCGGACAATGGGGGGGCCAGGAACGTGTGATGCCGGCCGACTCCAAACCGTCGCGCGAGGTCGGGGGATCGAAGGACGAACCCTCGGCCACGGCGCCTGCCGCTGCGCCCCCTCGGCCCAAGCGAACCAGCAAGGCCAAGGCCAAGGCCGGCATGTTTCCGAACAACGTGCGCAAGCTTCGTCAGGCCGCGATGATGAGCAAGGCCGAGCTGGCGCGCCGCGCTGGGGTCTCGCCCTTGACCATCGACCGGGTCGAGGCCGGGTGCCCGTCGCGCATGGACACCAAGCGCAAGATCCTCGAAGCCCTCGGCTTGCCGCCCTCGGCGCGCGAGGAGGTCTTCGGTCCGGATCCCGACCAGGGCTGACCACCTCCACGGTCGCCACCGCCGCACGCGTCCCCCGAGACGCCGCGGGCCCGTGGGTGGGCCGGCAACGATGCTCGCCGTTGCCGTCGGACCTTCCATCCTGCGAGCGGGGGAGTTGACGAACCGATGGCGCGTCATTGCATCGGCCTCGACATCGGTACCAGCGCGATCAAGCTCGTGCAGCTTCGCTCGACGCGCAAGGGCTTCGTGTTGCAGAACTACGGTGTCGAACCGGTACCGCCCCAGGCCATCGTCGACGGCAACGTCATGGCTCCCGGGCCCGTCGTCGATGCGATCCGCAACCTCGTCAAGCGGATCCACCTCCGCGGAAAGGACGCGGCGATTGCCGTGGGGCGCAACGCCGTCATCATCAAACGTGTGGTGATGCCCCATCTCGAAGGCGGCGCCCTCGAAGAGCAGATCGAGTGGGAGATCCGCCAGAACATCCCGTTCAACCGCGACGAAGTCACCTGCGACTACGAGGTACTCGTCGAGCGCACGCCCCAGGATCAGATGGAGGTCCTGCTCGTCGCCGCCAAGAACGAGGTCGCGCAGCAATACGTGCAGGTGACGCGTGAGGCGGGGCTGAACCCGGCCGTCGTGGACGCCTCGGCGCTTGCCCTCACCAATGCGGTGGAGGCCAGCGTGGGCCTGTCCAAGGAGGAGAGTGTCGCCATCATCCTCGCCGGTGCCACCCACTCCACGATCTCCATCGTGGTCAAGGGGGTGCCTGCCTTCCACCGGGAGGTGAACGTCGGGGGCAACACCTACACCGAGGCCATCGCCCAGCGGCTGGCCGTCAGCGCCGAAAGTGCGGAGGCCTACAAGGTCGGCGGGGCCACCACCAGCACGCCGGACGTGGTGCCCCAGGAGGTCCACCGGATCCTGGCCCAGGTCTCCGAACAGATCGCCGGCGAGTACCAGCGCACGCTCGACTTCTTCATGAGTGACGCCCTCGTGGGGAACCTCGCCCGCATCCACCTGGCCGGTGGAACCGCCCTGGTGCCGCAGCTCGCCAAGGCAATCCAGGTCCGGGCGCGGATTCCCGTCGAGATCGTCGATCCGTTCGTCAACGTCGCCGCCGATCCTCGGCGTTTCGATCTGGACTACCTGCGCGTCCACGCGCCGATGCTCGCCGTCGCGTTCGGGCTCGCACTGCGCAGGCCGGGGGATTCCGAATGATACGCGTCAATCTAGCGCCGCATCGCAAGAGGTCCGGCCGCAAGGGACCGAGGGTCCAGGTCAGCGGCGGCGAAGGCCAATGGATCGTGCTGGCCATGGTCGTCGGCTGGGCGGCCCTCGGTGGACTCGGCTGGTATCTGGTGACCGTCGAAGAGGACAAACGTGCCGATCTTCGCAAGCAGACGGCCGAGAAGAACGCGGAGATCGAGCGAATCCGCAGCATGATCGACGAGGAGGGGTTGCAAGCGCGTAAGGACAAACTTGCGCAGCTCCAAGTGGCCATCGAGAAACTCAAGGCCCAGCGCAGAACCCCTGTCTACGTCCTCCACGAGCTGGCCAACATCCTGACGACGGGCAAGATGCCCGACATCGACGAGGAAGAGCAGCGTCGCATCGAGGAGGCCGACCCACAGAGCCGGCTTTCGCCCAACTGGGATGCAACCGGGGTGTGGATCGACTCGCTCAAGGAAGCAGGCGGAAGCCTCGCCCTCGAAGGCGGGGCGCGCGATCCGTCCGACCTGGCGGAGTTCGTCCGGCGTCTGCGGGCCAGTTCGCGGTTCGGGCAGGTCTCCCACCCCGACTTCAAGAAGGAATGCAACAAGGACCACTGCTTCGTCACCTGGAGGCTCACGGCCCAGGTGACGCGATGGGATTGACACGGCCATGGCTTCCCCAATCGACTCCATCGTCAAGATGCCTCCCTGGCAGCGGGCCGTCGTATGGGTCGTCGGCGCCGTGGTCATCGGGTTGGTCTGGTACTTCCTCTGGTACGCCGACGCCATCTCGCAGCGGGAGAGCGCCGAACGTGCATTGGCCAAGGCCGACGCCGAGCTGGCCAAGATGCAGAAGAAGCTCGAGAACTTCGAGGAGGAGCAGCGCAAGGCAGCCGAGATGGAGCAGGAGATCCGCAAGCTGATGGAGGAGCTGCCCACCTCGTCGGCGACGGTGGACAACATGATGCAGACCTTCCAACAGCAGGCCCGGCTGGTGGGGCTCAACGTCGAGAGTTGGACGCCCATGGGCGAGGAGAAGATGGACTACTATGCGAAGTTGCCCGTGGAGATACGTGCCCAGGGCAACTGGTACGCCCTCGGGGAGTTCATGCGGCGCGCCGGGGAACTCAAGAAGATCGTCAGCATCGAGGACCTCTCGTTGTCGGCCGACCGCAAGGCCAACGAGAACGATCCGCATCCCCAACTCGAGGTGACGTTCCGGGCGGCCACGTACCGCTTCCTGACGGACGAAGAACGCATGGCTGCGGCGCAGAAGGCCAGCAAGCGGCGGCGTCGTGGGGGAGGCAAGAAGTGATGCGCACGATGGTCTCTGGCGTTCGAACCGGGCTCGTCCTGCTGCTGCTCGCGGGCGTTGCGGGCGCCTGTGGTGAGGAAGAGAAGGCGGTGCAACAACGTGGTGTCGCGCCGCCGCCGGGGGGCGGTGGCAAGGCCAAGGGGAAAGGCGCCGATGCGCCCGGCGCAGAGGGTTCGGCCGGCGGCGAGGCGGACGGGGAGGGCGAGGAGGCCGAGGCACCACCGCCGCGCCCACGTCCCGTGCTGACCCGAGAGGACTTCTCCCTGGCCACCCGCGATCCGTTCCAGAACTTCCTCGGAAGCCAGGTCGTCGAACTCGAGCCGGATCGTCCTCGCGCCCAACGCGACGTCAAGATGAGCGAGTACGCGTTCGAGGATCTCAAGTTGGTGGCCATCGTGCGCTCCGGCCGGGGCATCGTGCCCCGTGCCCTCTTCGTGGCGAGCGACGGCAAGAGCCAGACGATCAAACAAGGCGAGTACTTCTCGCGTGCGGAAGTCCTGCTCGCGGCGGTCAACCGCGATTACGTCGAAATCGAGGTGGTCGACGAAGAACTTGCCAGCAACCTGGGCCTTTCGCGTGGCGAACGGCGAGCCATCTACCTCAAGAACGAGTGACGGAGCGACGATCCATGTCCAGCTCGAAACGAACTTACCGTTGGTCCCACGCCGCCTGCCTGGCCTTCCTCTCGACGGGCCTTGCGGTCTCGACACAGACCCACGCCAAGCCTCGCCCGACGAAGGCGTCGGCGCGCGCAGCCAAGAACGCCCTCGGGGGGCTGCGCGTGCTCGAAGGCGACGACGGCTCGGTCACCCTGCGGCTTTCGGGTACGGCGGCACCGACGTACAACGTGTACCGACTCGAGGGGCCCGATCGTCTCGTCGTGGATCTCGCAGCGGCACGCCGCGGCAAGGTCGTGCCGCGCCTGCCCCTCGACACCTGGGCCGTGGGCCCGGTGACCGTGGACGAGGTGCGTGAGCCGGGGGGCACGGTGGTACGGATGACGGTCTCGCTCAAGCGGCCGTCGAGCTACATCGTGGTGCCCGACGGACGCGATCTGGTCGTGACCGTCACCCCGCGGGAGGCACCGCCCGAGAGCTACTTCGCCCGCAAGAGCGCCGCGGCGCGCAAGGCCGAGATCGAGGCTGCCGAACGACGCGCCAAGTCCCTCGAGGCCAAGGCGTCCAAGCTCGCGGAGGAGGCGAAGGCGAAGGTCGCCGAGGCCGAGCGTCGGGCTGCGGCGGCCAGGGCCAAGGAAGCCGAGGCTGCGGCTGCGGCCGCCGCAGCGCGCAAGCAGCTCGAGGAGGCGAAGGTCGGGAAGCTGCGGTTGCGGCGCAAGCTCGAGCGTGCCGAGCAGGCCCGCAAGGAGGCCGAGGCCGCACGTCGAGCCGCCGAGCGGTTGCTGGCGGCTCAACGGGCCGAGGCAGACCGGGATCGGAAGGAAGCTGCGCGGCTGCGTGCCGAAGCCGAGGCCAAACTCGCCGCGGCGACCAAGACCCTGAACCGCGCCGAGGCGTCCAAGCGGGCGGCCGAGGCCGAACTCGCCCGCGCTCGCAAGGCCGTCGCGGAGGCCGAGGCCAAGGAACAGGCCGCTGCGGACGCCCTCGCTCGTGCACGCAAGGCGGAGGCGGCGGCCGAGCGAGCCCGTCATCGTGCCGAAGCCGAGGCTCGGGCGAAAAGCTCGAAGGCCGTTCGCGCCGCCCTAGAGCGGGCTCGCAAGGCCGAGGCCGAGGCCAAGGAACGTGCCGCTGCGGCTGCCCGTGCGCTGAAGACGGCGCGCGCCGAGGTGGCGACCCTGCGCGCCGAGGCGGAGGCCGAGCGCGCCGCCGCCCGCAAGGACAAGGCGCGCGCCCAGGCCCTGTTGGCCGAGGCGAGTTCGGCGATGAAGCGTGCCAAGGAGGAGCAGGCCGCCGCCGCCCGTGCCCGCGCCGAGGCGGAGGCCGCGCTTTCGGCGGCCCGCAAGGCCGCGGCCCGTGCCCGCAAGCAGGGCAAGGCCAGTGCGGAGCGCAAGGCCGTGGAACGGGCGCTCGCGCAGGCCAAGGCGGCCGCGCGTCGCGCGGCCGAGCGTGAGCGCAAGGCGCAGCAAACCCTCGCGCGCCTGCGGGCCGATCGCGATCGGCTGGCCAAGATGCTCGAGGCCGAGCGGGCCGCCAACGCCAAGCTGCTCGCCGCCAAGGCGCGGGCCGAGCGAAGCGGCGGCGATCGCAAGGATCTCGAGAAGGTCCGGCGCGAGATGAAGGCCGAGCGGCAGCGGCTCGAGAAGCTCGAACGCCGACTGGCCGACGCCCAGCGAGCCCTCGATGCTCGGTTGTCCAAGCTCGAAGCGGCGCGCAAGGACGGCGACAAGCTCGCCGCCAAATGGAAGGCCGAACGTGCGGCCGCCGGCGTCACGAAGATCGCGGACGTGCGCTTCGAGCAGGACTCGAAGCACGAACGCATCGTCGTGCATGCCGAGGGCCCCGTCGAATTCGAGAGCACCATGCTGACCCCGACGGTGCACATGCTCCGATTGAAGGGCGCCAAGCTCCCGAAGAAGCTCGAGCAGAGCCTCGACACGTCCCGCTACGGCGGCCCGGTGCGGACCGTGACGGCCTTCGCCGAAGGTGAGGACGTCAAGGTGCTCGTGGCGGCGCAGGAGGGCGCGGTGCCCCGCGTGACCAAGACGGACCGTGGCCTCGCCTGGACCTTCGACCGCCCCGCGTCGGCGTCGTCCAAGCCGGCGCGGTCGCCCGCGTCCGAGCCGGTGCACCACCCCGAGCCGAAGGTGGGCGCCTATGCCTCCGGCGCCCGCTCCTCCCACGCCGCGCCCTCGTCCCACGCAGCGCCTGCGTCGAGCCCGTCGCCCCGTTCGTCGCGTCGGCGCAAGTGGCGGGGCGAGCGGATCGACATCGAGCTGCAGGATGCGCCGATCAAGGACGTGTTGCTCCTGTTCAGCGACATCGGCCGCGTGAACATCATCGCGGGCCAAGGGGTCGAGGGCACCGTCACCATGAAGCTCACGGCGGTGCCGTGGGATCAGGCCCTCGACATCATCCTGCGGTCCCTCGGCCTCGGCATGGTCCGTGAGGGGAACGTGATTCGCGTCGCCACCCTCGAGGCCATCGAGGAGGAGCGCCGCAAGGCCATCGAGGCCGCCAACGCGCGGGTGCAGCTCAAGCCCCTCGAGACCCGCCTCGTCCCCGTCTCGTACGCCACCGTCGACGAGATGATCCCCAAGGTGCAGTCGGTGCTCAGCCCCCGCGGCACCGTGACACCCGACTCGCGCACGAACACGCTCATCATCATGGACGTGGCCGAGAACATCGCCCTGGCCGAGCAGCTCGTGGCCCAGCTCGACAGTCAGACGCCCCAGGTGCTCATCGAGGCGCGGATCGTCGAGGCACGGACGAGCTTCCTGCGGCAGCTCGGCATCCAGTGGGGCCTCGGCTTCATCGCGAGCCCGGGCACGGGCAACCCGACGGGTCTGCTGTTCCCCTACAGCGTCGGCGTCGGCGGCGGTGCTTCGGGACGTCCGCCCGACACCCGTGGCCTCCTCCTGCCCGGGGCCGCCCAGAACCCGAACTATGCCGTGGACCTGCCCGCGCCGGTGGGCACCGGGGCCGGTGGCGCCATGGGCTTCACCTTCGGGAACATCAGCGGCAACTTGCAGACCAACTTGCGGCTTTCGGCGGCCGAGGACACGGGCGAGGTGCGAATCATCAGCGCCCCGAAGATCGTGACCCTCGACAACACCCAGGCGCAGATCGAACAGGGTGTCCAGATCCCCATCTCCCAGGTGAGCGCCCAGGGCGTCAACACCCGGTACGTCAACGCCACCTTGGCCCTCCGGGTGACGCCCCACGTCACCAACGAAGGCGCCGTCCTGCTCGAGGTGCAGGTCCAGAAGAACGAGGCCGACTTCGTCAACACCGGCGCCCGGGGCGACCCCACGATCCTGACCAAGCAGGCGCGCAGTCGCATGCTGGTCAACGACGGGGACACCGCGGTCATCGGTGGGATCTACACCCGCAACAAGTCGGTGAACTTCAAGAAGGTGCCGTGGATCGCGGACATCCCCATCATCGGCTGGTTCTTCAAGAACAAGACCGAAGCTGACACCCGAACGGAAGTGCTCATCTTCCTGACGCCCAAGATCGTCAATCGGGCCAGCAGCATCGGAGGGTAGCTCGGCGCGGTCGGCGCCGCCGGTCCGGGGGGCTTGCGCATCGCGCGCCCACGGGTCACGATGCCGACCGTGCGCAGCCTCTTCCTCGTCGGCATGATGGGCAGCGGCAAGACCACGGTCGGGCGTCGGATCGCCGAGGACCGGGGGCTACGGTTCGTGGACCTCGACGAACGCCTCGAACTCATCTTCGGCAAGGCCATCGCCGACATCGTTCGGGAGGGAGAGCCGCGGTTTCGCCGGCTCGAGCGCGCCGTGTTGCAACACTTCCTCACCGATCCCGGGTTCGAGTTGGCCGGGCCGTGGGTCGTCGCGACCGGCGGCGGCATCGTGACCGATCCGGAGAACGTCCGCGACATGCAGCGGGTCGGGACCGTGGTCTACCTCGATGTCGACATCGACGAACTCGCTCGGCGTGTGGGGGACGATCCTGCGCGGCCCTTGCTCGCAGGCGACGCGTCCGCGGTGCGGACCTTGGCACGGATCTTCGCCGAGCGCCGGGATGCCTACGAAAAGGCCGGGCAGGCGATCGACGGCAACGGAGATCCCGGGGAGGTGGCTCGGCGCGTCGTCGAAGTCTGGACGCCTTCGCATACGCCATGACGCGCTTTTCGATCGACGTCGAGCCCGGCCGGCCCGCGGCCACCGTGGAGGTGGGGGCGGGGATCGCCGGATCGGCGGGGGACGTCGCACGTCGGTTGCGTCCGTCGGCGACCCGTGCGTTCGTGGTGACGGACGCGACCGTCGAGGAACTCCACGTTCCCATGGTGGAAAGGGCGCTGCGCGGCGCGGGGCTTACCACCACGGTCCATGCGTTCCCTCCCGGCGAACGCCACAAGACGCCGGAGACGCTGGTCTCCATCGTGCGGGCGATGGTGCGTTCGGGGCTCGGCCGCGGCGACCTGGTGGTGGCGGTCGGCGGCGGCGTGGTCGGGGACGTGGCGGGCCTTGCCGCCGCCGTGTTCATGCGGGGCGTCGCCTGGATGGCGATCCCCACGACGTTGCTCGCCCAGGTGGACGCCTCGGTGGGGGGCAAGACCGCCGTCGACCTGCCGGAGGGCAAGAATCTGTTCGGGGTGTTCCATGTGCCCGAGGCCGTCCTGGTGGACCCGGCCCTCCTGTCCACGTTGCCCGAGCCGGAGTGGATCTGCGGCCGGGCCGAGATGGTCAAGCACGGCCTGCTCTTCGACCCCGATCACCTCGGCGCCTTGCGCCGCGTACTCGGCACGCCGGCCGAGCGGGACCCCGGGGTTCTCGCCCCGTTGGTCGCCCGGCAGATCGAACTCAAGCTCGGGTGCATCCGCGGGGATCTGCGCGAGTCCGCCCCGATCCGGGGCGGGCGCGCCCTGCTCAACCTCGGGCACACCGTGGCCCATGCCTTCGAGACGCTCTCGGGTCACACCCTGCGGCACGGCGAGGCCGTGGCGCGCGGACTGGTCGCGGCCGCCCGGATCTCCGAGCGCTTGGGGGTTGCATCCCCCGGGTTCGAAGCCGAGGTCCGCGAGGTCCTCGAGGCGGTCCGACTACCCGTGGATCTCGACGGGATGCTCGCGCGGTACGACGACGAAGCGCTCGCCGACGCGCTTTCGTCCGACAAGAAACGACAAGGGACCACGATCCCCTACATCGTGTTGCGCGGGATCGGGCGGCCGGACGTGGTGGCCCTGCCCCCCGGCCGGATCGTCGATTTGTTGCGTGGACCGGCCTCTGCGCGCTAGCCTTGGATCCGCACGCGTGCCGCCCGCACGCCTGTGAGGTGGACCATGATGCCCCGAACTCTTCGCGTACCGATCCTCGTTTCCGCGCTTGCGTCCTTGCCGCTCACCGGATGCACGGACCAGCAGGAAGGATTGTTGGTCCGCCGGGCTCCGATGTGGGCCACCAACGACGTGGACGGCGTGACCGTCGGGTCGTGTGCCGTCGATCCCGCCAACACGGTGACGTTGGTCCACGGCACGCTGGACGTGGACTACGGCACGCCCTACACGGTGCCGCTCGAGGTGGCCAACAACATGCTCAACGTGGACTCGGAGTCGTCGCCGAACGGCATCAACGACGGCGAGATTCGTCTGTCCGAGGCCGAGGTCTCTCTCGATTTACCGCAGGCTCCGGACGTGATCGACGGCATCGGAGCCCAAGATGGCGCCTTGGTGGAGTTCACCGTGCCGCTTCAATCGATCTCCATCGAGCCGGGGGACAGCCAGGGGATCCTCCTCGACATCGTGCCGGCCGCGACGACCCAGGCTCTCGCAAGCGCCCTCGGCGGCCAACTTGCGGGCGGCGGTGAAGCTCGCCTGATTGCGACGATCAGGCTCCGCGGCTACCGGGCCGTGAGCGGGGGGAAGCGCAACGAGGTCGAGGCGCGAGAGTTCGAGTTCCCCATCGATCTCTGTTCGGGTTGTCTGCTCGATTGCACGCCGTGCGGTGGTACCTGCGCCGACGGTGCGGTCGTCGGAGGTGTGTGTGGCAACGCCCAGGATTTCAGCGTCTACCCGGCGAGTTGTGCCGGTGACACCGGCGGCTGACCGTCGTGGCGTCGGCCGTGGGCCCGTAGGTTCCTCCTGCACGTCGGCGTATCGGGAGGTCTCGCGCCCCCGGCATGCGGGCTGCTCCGGGCCGGGGGCCCATGCTTCGTTTCGGAGGTCCGAGGGGGCAACGCCAGCTTGACCGGGCACCGCGCCCTTTGCGATGCTCCGGCTGCGGTGCGGACGCGCCGCAGGCGAGGGCCACCATGCAGGAGATCCTTCAACGCATCGTCGACCGGACCCCGGGCGCCCAGGGCGCCATCCTGATGGGGTTCGACGGCATTCCCGTGCTCCAGGCCGAGGCGCCGTCGCCGAAGGTGGACATCGAAGCGGTGGCGATGGAGTTCTCGTTTCGCTTCATCGAGCTGGTCAAGGCGGCCGAGGCCCTCGAACTGGGCACGATCCACGACGTGACGATCAAGACCGACGCGGGCGTCGTGATCGCACGGGTGCTGTCGGAAGACTACTTCGCGTGCGTGTTCCTCGACGATCCGGCCTATCTCGGCAAGGGGCGGTACGTCCTGCGGGTGGAGTCGGTGGAACTTGCGGCCCAGCTCTGAGGCGGCGCGCGCTTCCCCCATCCGTCCATCATGCCGTCGGACCCCGGACAACCGCGCGCACCAGCACTCGTCGTGCTCCACGGGCCGAACCTCGACCGCCTGGGCAGCCGGGAACCCGAAATCTACGGTACCCTGCGGCTCTCCGAGGTGGATGCGGCCATCGAGGCCGAGGCGCGCGCGTTGGGAATCTCGGTCACGTGTCGCCAGAGCAACCACGAGGGGCAGCTCATCGAGTGGGTGCACGAAGCCGACGACCACGCCGACGGGCTCGTCGTCAATCCGGCCGGATACACCCATACGTCGGTGGCCCTGGCCGACGCCCTCGCAGCCCTGAGGATCCCGGCGGTGGAGGTGCACCTTTCCAACCTCTACGCGCGAAATTCCATGCGTCACACGTCGCTTACGGGGGCCCATTGCGCGGGCGTCGTCATGGGGCTGGGCCTCGACGGATATCTCCTCGCAATCCGGTATCTTTCCCGGCGCCTCGCGGCCGAGGCGCCCTGACCAGAGAAAGCCGATCCATGTCCGACCGCGAAACGACCCCCCTTCCGGAGATCCGCTACGTGCGGGAGCTTGCGAAGGTGTTCAAGCAGTTCGGCCTCGACGAGATCGAGATCGAGACGGCCGACACCCGTGTGCTCCTGCGTCGCGGGGACGTCCCGGTGGCGGTGCCGCCGGCGCCGGCCCCGCCGCCTCCCCCAGCCGCACCGGCGACCGCGCCTGCGGCGGAGCCAGCCGCGCCCGCGCCGACCCCGGCGGCCGCCGAGGCGGAGGAAGGCGAGTTCATCACGTCACCGTTCGTCGGCACGTTCTACCGCAGGCCGCGGCCGGACGCGCCGCCCTTCGTCGAGGTCGGTCAGACGGTGCAAGAGGGGCAGACCCTGTGCATCGTCGAGGCCATGAAGCTCTTCAACGAAATCGAGGCCGAGTTTCCGTGCGTGGTCGAAGCGTGCCTGGTCGAGGACGGTCAGCCGGTCGAGTTCGGTGCCAAGCTCTTTCGGGTCAAGCGCCTGTGAAACTGCCTTTCCAAAAGGTTCTCATCGCCAACCGCGGCGAGATCGCCCTTCGGGTCATCCGTGCGTGCCACGAGATGGACCTCAAGACGGTGGCGGTCTACTCCCAGGTCGACGAACACGCCCTGCACGTGCGCTTTGCCGACGAGGCCATCTGCATCGGCCCGGGACCGGCGACCCAGAGCTACCTGAACATCCCGCACCTGGTGGCGGCGGCCGAGCTGACGGGCGCGGACGCGGTGCATCCCGGATACGGCTTCCTGGCCGAGCGTGCGGACTTCGCCGAGGTGGTGGACAAGTGCGGCATGACCTTCATCGGTCCGTCTCCCGAGCACATCCGCGCCATGGGGGACAAGGTCCGCGCGCGCAAGCTCATGGAGGAGGCCGGGGTTCCGGTATTGCCGGGCACCGGCGTCCTCGGTTCGGCCGAAGAGGCCGTCGAGGCGGCCGAGCGCATCGGTTATCCGGTCATCCTCAAGGCGTCGGCCGGCGGCGGCGGCCGCGGCATGAAGATCGTCTTCGATCCGGAGAAACTGCCGGCGACCTTCGAAAACGCAAGTCAGGAGGCGAAGGCCGCCTTCGGTTGCGGTGACGTCTACCTCGAACGTTACGTCACCTCGCCCCGCCACATCGAGATCCAGGTGGTCGCCGACAAGCACGGCGGCGTCATCGATCTCCACGAACGAGAGTGCTCGATCCAGCGCCGGCACCAGAAGGTCATCGAGGAGGCCCCATCGGTCGCCCTCGATGGCGACGTGCGCCGACGGATGCGCGAGGCGGCCGTGCGCGCGGCCAAGGCCATCGGCTACCATTCCGTCGGAACGGTCGAGTTCCTGCTCGACGGCGATCGTTTCTACTTCATGGAGATGAACACCCGGATCCAGGTGGAGCACTGCGTCACCGAGATGATCATGGGGATCGATCTCGTGCAGGAGCAGATTCGGTTGGCTGCCGGAGAACCGCTCGGTCACCTCGACCGGGAGCACAGCCCGCGGGGCCACGCCATCGAATGTCGGATCAACGCCGAAGATCCGGTCACCTTCGCACCGCAGCCAGGTACGATCACGGCCCTGCACGTGCCCGGAGGGTTCGGGGTCCGCGTGGACACCCACATCTACCAGGGATACACGGTCGCACCCTACTACGACTCGATGCTCGCCAAGCTCATCGTCCACGCGGCGGATCGCCAGCGGGCCATTCGGCGGCTGCGCCGAGCCCTGTCCGAGTTCGTCGTGGAGGGCATCGGCACGAACCTGCCCCTCCATCGATGGATCGCCGAGCACCCGGCTTTCGTGGAGGGGCGCTACGACACCCACTTCCTCGACGAGCACCGGGACGACGATGCGGTCGCCCGATTCCGTGACGAGCATCCCTAGCGCGAAGGAGAACCGGCGGCATGGCGTTCAACAAGGCACGGGCACTCGAGCGGGCGGAAAAGTACGCCGCGAAGCGACAGCACGACCGTGCCGCCAAGGAGTACGCAGCCGTCGTCGAGCACGATCCCGAGGACGTGCGGGCGCGGTTGTTGCTCGCGGACTGCCTCGTTCGTTCGGGTCGCAAGGACGACGCGATCGTGCACTACGAGAACGCCGCCCAACGCTACGCCCGCCAGAAGGACTGGCAGAAGCTCCAGGCGGTGTGCCGCCAGATCCTGAACCTCGACCCGAGACGAACGGCCACCCTCGAAGCCATGGGCGAGGCGCTCGCCAAGCTCGGACGCGGCGTGGACGGTGCCGCCGCGTTCGAGGCCGCGGCGGCCATCGCCAACGAGGAGGGACGGGGCGAGGATGTGTTGCGCCTTTTGGCCGCGGCGGCCGATGCCGATGCCACCAGCGTGGCGCGCCGGGTGCGATTGGCCGAGGCGTACTCCCGCGCGGGCCGTAAGGAGGACGCCGTCGCGGCATTTCGTGTGGCGGCCGGCCTGCTTGAATCCGCCGACCGCCCTCGGGACTACGTGCGGGTGCTCGAGCGGCTGCTCTACCACGCGCCCAAGGACGTCGACGCCCTCCGTGCGTGCGCCCGGGCCTACCTGGATCTCGAGGATCCGCGGTCGGCCCTCATGAAGCTCAACTCGCTGTTGCATGCAGCGCCGAACGACGTGGTGGGCCTCGAGCTGCTCGCCGAGGTCTTCATGGGGCTCGGCAAGAAGGACAAGGCCGTCAGCGTCTTGCACGAGCTCGGCCGAACCCTTGCCGATGCCGACGGCGGGTCGGCGGCCGAGGCCCTCGAGCGAATCGTGCGCCGGGGGTTGTCATGGGCGCCGGATCACGAAGGCCTCGTCCAACTCGCGCGGGCTGCGGGGATCGATCTCGAGGCTGGGGATGCGATGGAAGTGGAACCGGACGACGTGGAGGAGATCGAGGAGATCGAGGACTTCGAGGAAATCGAGGAGATCGAGGACTTCGAGGAGATCGAGGACTTCGAGGAGCAAGACGAGGCTGCCGACGTGCCGCCCATGACGCAGCGTGTTCTCGAAGAGGCCGCCACGGGTGAGCACGATGCGGCGTCCGAGGTCGTCGATCTCGAACAGGTGCTGTACGAGACCCGCGTCTACCTCAAGTACAAGCTGTTCGAACACGCGGTGGCCCACGTCGACACGGTCTTCGAACACCGGCCGGATCACGCCGAGGCGTGGTCCCTGAAGGCGCGGGCACTGCGGGAACTCGGTCGTGACGCCGAGGCCGCTGCCGCCTACGTGGAGGCTGCCCGGGCCGTGGCCGGGCGGGACCGGGCCCTTGCGCGGGAACACCTCGAGGCCGCTGTGGAACTTGCGCCGGACGATGCCGTAGTGCGTGCCATGGCGGCGGAACTCGGTCTCGACGAGACGCCGGCCCATGAAGGATCGGCGGAACTCGACGTGGTCGCGTTCGAGGAGGACGACGAGATCTCCTTCGCCGAACTCGACGCGGAGGCGTCCGAGGAGGAGGAAACGGCCCCCCCGCAGGAGGAGGCCGAAGACGAGTTCACCATTGCGCTGCCCACGGACGACGAGGCTTCGGAGATCTCCATCGAGGTGGCCGACGCCGTGGACGTCTCCGAGGAGGAGGAGACGGAGCCGCTGGTGGTGGAGGACCGTTTCGGCCTGTCCGACGCGGCACCGTTGCCGGAGGCAGAGACGGCGCCCGTGACGGAGGAGGCGCCCGTGCAGGAGGAGTGGCCGGACCTGGAGGAGGAACTGGCGGAGGTGCGCTTTTTCGCGGCCCAGGGGCTCGACGACGATGCGGCCGCTGCGCTGGCCGACCTCGAGCGACGGTATCCCGGCCATCCGGAGATCGCGGCGTTGCGCAACGAAATCGCGGCCGAGGCGGCCCCGCCGCCGGCGGCCGCCGAGCCCCTCGACATGTCCGACGAGGACGCCTATCTCGCCGAGATCTTCGCCGAGTCGGCGCCGGCTCCCAAGCGCAGCCGTTCGGCCGTGGCGGGCGCGCAGCTCGAGGAGACCGACCCGCGGACCTGTTTCGACCTCGGAACGGCCTACCGCGACATGGGCCTGGCGGATCAGGCCATCGAACAGTTCGATCTAGCCGCTCGGGACGATGCGTGGCGTGCCCGTGCGCTCGTGATGAAGGGCCTCGTGCTGGTCGACCGCGGTGATCTCGAAGGTGCCGTCGACGCATTCTCCGCTGCCGCAGAGGCCGGGCGCGACGACGCGGAGCGCAACGAAGCCTACTACGAGCTCGCCGTGGTCCACGAACGGGCCGGACGCACCGACGAGGCCCTCGAAGCCCTCGGCAAGGTGACGCCCGGGTACCGGGATCGCGACGACAAGGTTGCCGCCCTCGGCGGAGACGTCGGATGACGGGCCGGGGCCGCGGGATCGGGACGCTGGCCGTGCACGGGGGTGAACCCGCGGTGCGCGGCAGCCGGACGATCACGGAGCCGCTGGTCCTTTCGAGCACCTTCCCTTTCGAGGATACGGCCGAGCTCGAGGCATTCATGCGCGGAGAGATCGAACGGCCCCACGAGTACGGCCGCTACGGCAATCCCACGGTGGCGGCGCTCGAGGCCAAGGTTGCGGCCCTCGAGGGCATGGAGGCGGCCCGCGCCTTCGCGTCGGGCATGGCCGCGGTGACGACGACGCTCCTCGGGTTCCTGCGCCCCGGTCAACATGCGGTATTCACGGCCGACGTCTACCGCAAGACGCGGCTGTTCGCCGTGGGCTTCCTGTCGCGGTACGGCGTGGACGTGGATCTGGTGGAACCGACCGCCGAGGCCGTGGAGGACGCCCTGCGGGACGAAACTCGGCTCGTCTTCACCGAGTTGCCGACGAACCCCTACCTGCGCGTTCCGGATCTGCCTCGCATCGTGGAGGTCGCCCACGGCCGCCGGGCCAAGGTGGTGCTCGACGCCACCTTCGCCACGCCGGTGAACCTCAGAGCCGTCGACCACGGCGTCGATCTCGTCGTCCACTCCACCACCAAGTACCTCGCCGGCCACAACGACGTGCTCGGTGGCGTCGTCTGCGGCAAGCGGGGGGTCGTCGAGGCCATCGGCGAGTTGCAGGGAACGTTGGGGGCCATCGTCGATCCCCACGCGGCGTACTTGACGCTGCGCGGGATCAAGACCCTCGAGCTTCGCGTTCGCCGACAGAACGAGACCGCCCTGGCCCTCGCTCGCCTGCTCGACGCGCATCCGGCGATCGCTCGCGTCCACTACCCGATGCTCGATGGGCACCCCGATCACGCGGTGGCCACCCGGCTCCTCGCAGGCGGCGGAGGCGTCGTGAGCTTCGAATTCGAAGGTGGGCTGCGGGCCGCCACCCGCTTCGTCGACGCCCTCGAGATCCCCAAACTCGCTCCGAGCCTGGGGGGTGTGGAGAGCCTGGTGGAGCAGCCGCCCCTCATGAGCTTCTTCGATCTCGGCCCCGAGGGCCGGGCGGCCCTCGGAATCTCGGAGGGGCTCGTGCGCTATGCGGTCGGGATCGAGGACACCGAAGATTTGCTCGACGACGTCCGCTGCGCCCTCGATCGTCTCGGGTGAGCCACGGCGCGCCGACGACCGATCCGGGGCCGGGCCGGCGCGTCTTCGCGTGCGCGTGATGCGCGGCCGCTTTCGGTGCGTGGCCGGTTGTCCGAAAAGCGGCGCCTTGCTATGACCCGCCCCCTCCATCATGGCCGCCAAAGTCGAAAGCAACATCGAAGAAGTCGGACCCGTCGAGTGTCGCGTGCGCGTCGAGATCCCGTGGGAGGAGGTCGAGCCCAGGATTCGGCGCCGCCTCGGCGAGTTGCGTCGCAGGGTTCGGATCCGCGGCTTCCGGCCCGGCAAGGCGCCGGCGAAGATGGTCGAGCGCATGTTCCGCAAGGACGTCGAGCGGGAGATCGCGGCCGACCTGGTGGAGGAGACGTTCCCCGAGGTGACGGGGGAGCACGGCAAGCGGGTCATCGGTGGGCCCACGGTGGAGGAACTCGACGTGGAGGCGGGCAAGGGCGTGCGGTACGCGGCACGCTTCGAGGTTCCGCCCACCGTGGAACCCACGGACTACAAGGGGATCGAGGTGCGTCGGCGCCCGGTCGAGGTGGATCCGGCCGAGGTCGACCAGCGTCTCGAACGGATGCGCCAGGAGCTGGCGGAGGTCGAGCCGATCCCGGAGGATGCGATGGATCGCACGACCGAGGCCGGCGACGTGTGGACCGTCGATCTCGAGGGGACCATCGGCGACGAACCGATCGAGCGGACCGACGTGCGCGTCGAGATCGGAGCCCCGGATGCGGCGAGCTTCCTGCCGGGACTGGCCCAGGCCATGTCGGATCTCTCCCGCAAGGACGTGGGGAGCACGAAGACGGTGGAGTTCGAGCTCCCCACCGAGGGGATCCGGCCGGAGTTCGCCGGTGCCAAGGTCCGGTTGACCCTGGGCCTGCGCAGCGTGCAACACAAGCGGATCCCCGACCTCGACGACGAATTCGCGCGGGATACCGGAAAGGCGGACTCCCTCGAGGAACTGCGCAAGCAGATCGAGGACGAGATCCGCGAGCGCGAGCAGCTCGAGGCCGAACGGGAGGCCCGCATGCGGCTGGTGCAGAGCCTGCTCGAGCGCAACGACTTCGAGGTCGGGCCGCGCCTGGTGGGACAGGAGGTCGCTGCTCGCATCGACGGATTCAAGCGTCAACTCGCGGCTCAGGGATTGCGGGTCGAGCAACTCGGCATGTCGGACGAGCGCCTTTGGGAGCAGTTCGCACCCGAGGCGACGTTCAACGTCAAGGCATTCCTGCTCCTCGATGCCATCGCGAAGGCCGAGGGCATCGAGGTCAGCGACGAGGAGTTCGACAAGGCGGTCGAGGAGTTGGCCGAGGAACGCAATACGACCGCCGGCCGTCTCGCCGCCCAGATGGAGCGATCGGGCGAGGCGGTCCTCTTGCGCGCCCAACTCCGTGAAGAGAAGGTGCTCGACTTTCTCATGGAGCAGGCCAACGTGACCGAGGCCCCCGACCCCACGCCCGAGGAGGAGGTGGACCGTGCGGCCGCGGCGGTGGCCGAGGAGATCACCGACGACAAGGGCAAGCGCCGCCGCCGACGCCGGGCCGACGCCTCGGACCAGGCGGATGCGGCCGAGTCGGCCGACGCCGAGACGCCGAGTTGACCTGCGCGGTCCCGAGGTGGACGGCGCTTCGGCCCGGCGCCGGAGGGCCGAAGGCGCGTGTGGCCTAGCCGTAGCCTACGGGACGGCGCGGTGAAGCCGTCCCAGGGTCGGCCGGCGCTTCGTCCTGCGTCGCGTAGCCGGTCGTACCCGTCGTGGTGGCGTCCCCCATGCGGACGCCCCCGGGGGCGGGGGGACCGCAGGATCGACGGGTAACCGGAATCTCGGCCCCCTCGTCCCGCCGTGGCCCTCCAAGTCGCACGACGCGCGACGATGCTGCTTGCATCGCCCCTGCCCGCCCGTCACCATAACCGAAGCGTGCCCAAGGCTTCCCACCCTCCCATGGACGACTCGACGCCCTCGATCCCCGAAATGGCGAACATTCCGTTCGTCATCGAGCAGACCCACCGCGGGGAGCGCTCGTGGGACATCTTCAGCCGGCTGCTCAAGGACCGGATCGTCATCCTGGGCACGCCGATCAACGACGCCGTCGCCAACGTGGTCATCGCCCAGCTCCTCTATCTGGAGTCCGAGGATCCCGACAAGGACATCCGGATGTACATCAACTCTCCCGGGGGCGTGGTGACGGCGGGGCTGGCCATCTACGACACCATGCAGTACGTCCGCCCGCAGGTGGCCACCTACTGCATGGGGCAGGCCGCGTCCATGGGGGCCGTGTTGTTGGCCGCGGGAGCACCCGGCAAGCGCTACGCCCTGCCGAACGCCCGGATCATGATCCACCAGCCCCACGGTGGCGCCCAGGGGCAGGCCGCGGACATCGAGATCCAGGCCAAGGAGGTGCTGAGGCTGCGGCACAAGCTCAACGAGATCCTCGCGCACCACTGCAATCGGGACATCGAGGAGATCCTCAGGGACACCGACCGCGACAAGTTCATGGACGCCGACACGGCCAAACACTACGGCATCGTGGACACGGTGTTGCGCCGCGAGGACGGGGACGGAAACGCGAAGGGGGCTGCGTAGGCCACGCACGACCGGAGGGCATGCGATGACGTCGAAACGCGACAATCAGACGGGGAATCTGAGCTGCTCCTTTTGCGGCAAGAGCCAAAAGGAGGTCAAGAAGCTCATCGCCGGGCCCTCGGTCTACATCTGCGACGAGTGCATCTCCCTTTGCAACGACATCCTCGAAGAGGAGGTCCAGAAGGACGAGCGCCAACAAGGCCAGGGCCGGGTTCCCAAGCCGGCCGAGATTCGCGCGGTGCTCGACGACTACGTGGTCGGGCAGGAGCAGGCCAAGAAGATCATCTCGGTCGCCGTCTACAACCACTACAAGCGCATCACGGCGCCGCGCAAGGCCGACGAACCCGAACTGCAGAAGAGCAACATCCTGCTCATCGGTCCCACCGGTTCGGGGAAGACCCTCATGGCCCAGACCCTGGCGCGGATCCTCGACGTGCCGTTCGCCATCGCCGATGCGACGAGTTTGACGGAGGCGGGGTACGTGGGTGAGGACGTGGAGAACATCATCGTCAGCTTGTTGCAGAACGCGGACCACGACGTCGAGCGTGCCCAGCGCGGCATCATCTACATCGACGAGATCGACAAGATCGCGCGCAAGGGTGACAACCCGTCGATCACCCGGGACGTCTCGGGCGAGGGCGTGCAACAGGCGCTGCTCAAGATCCTCGAGGGGACGATCGCCTCGGTGCCCCCCAAGGGGGGCCGCAAGCACCCGCAGCAGGATTTCCTTCAGGTGGATACGACGAACATCCTGTTCATCTGTGGTGGTGCGTTCGCGGGTATCGAAGACATCATCGAGCACCGCGTATCGGCGCGCACCATGGGTTTCGGGGCGAACATCGAGCGTAAGAAGGAACACCGGCAGTGGGAGCTGCTGCAGCAGGTCCAGACCGAGGACCTGATGAAGTTCGGCCTCATTCCGGAGTTCATCGGGCGGCTGCCGGTCGTTGCTCCGTTGCACGAACTCGACGAGGACGCCTTGGTGTCGATCCTCACCGAGCCGAAGAACGCCCTGGTCAAGCAGTACAAGCGGCTGCTCGAGATGGATGGCGTCGAACTCGAGTTCACCGACGATGCCCTCCGGGCCATCGCCCGCAAGGCGCGGCAGCAGCGTTCCGGTGCCCGTGGGCTGCGCTCGATCCTCGAGAAGGCGATGCTCGACGTCATGTACGAGATCCCCGGCCTCGACAACGTCGAGCAGGTCGTCATCGACGAGGACTGCATCAACGGCGAGAAGCCGCCGGTCAAGGTCTTCCGCAAGGAAAAGGAAGCGAGCTGAGGCGCCCGTCTGCGCCGCGGCGTCGGGGCGCGAGGCGAGACGCACCGGCGACGCGGTCGGCTCGCCGCACGCGTACGTTCAGGGCTGGCGGGCGCGGCGCTTGGCGTGGGCCTCGGCCCAGCCCCGGGTGGAGAAGACCCACAGCACCTTGGTGCCCTCGAGTTCGTCGTCCTCGCGCGCGTGGATCTCGATTCGATTCGCTCCCGGCGCGAGGGGGACCTCCGTCTCGAACGAGAGGTCCGCGTCGCTGGGGTCGTCCGCCGCGCGGTAGAAGACCTTGTCCCCCCCCTCGAAGCGGTCCTCGATGGGGTTGTAGACCGTGACGTAGACGTCCCGGACGGCCCGGTCGTCGGTGGCGCGGCCCCGGATCCGCACGTGATTGGCATCGGTGCGAAGGGGCACGTCGTCGATCTCGACGCGTGGGGGGGTGATCGAGAGGATCGTCTCGGCCTTCACCTTGCGCGAGCGGCCGCCTCCTTCCGTCACGTCCGAACGTCGAACGAAGCCGAGGCGGCCGTTCCATCGGACGCGGATAGCGTCGCCGAATGCACCGGTGGCGCGCAACGTCGCCGGCGCTTCGAGCCTTGCGACGGGGCGCAGGAGGTCCGCCGACGCGAAGATCGTACCGCCTGCCCCGACTTCGACGGCGCGCGGTGCCGACGCCGTATCGGCCGGGGGCGCTTCTTCGGCGACCGGCATGCGTAGGCGCTCGACGAGGACCTCGGCCACCTTGTTGTCCGAGACCAGGATCCGGAATTCGGCCGTACCTCCCTTCGGCATCTCGCGCAATTCCAGGTCGAGGGTGGCCGTCTTCTGGGCGTTCTTCTCGATGGTCTCGAGGCGCTCGCGGCCGGTGTGGAGGAAGACCGGACTGCCCGAGCGGTTGCGTAACGTCACCCACGTGTCGATGGCGTCGCCGAGACCGCGGTTGCGGACGTCGACGCGAAGCTGGACGCGTTCACCCACCTGCAGGCGTCCGTCGCCGTTGCCCCGGATCTCCTTGCCGAGGGCGGGATCGTCGACGATCTGGTAGCCCACCGCGAAGGCGGGACGGGCGAGCCCCTTGGCCACGATGTCGAAGTAGGTGGCGCTGCCCGGGGCGGTGGTGACGTCCTGGGCCGCATGGACCGAAAACAGCACGCGATCCATGTGGGAGCGCTCGTGCTCGGCGACCGCCACCTCGATGCTCTGGGTGCGCGTTTCGCCGGGCTCGATGCGACCGAAGAGGAACTCGCGCTCGTCGAGGTAGGGGTCGTCGCTGTCGGTGATGGCGCGGACACGGTACGCCGGTGCTTGGCTTACGTTGGTCACCGCAAGGGTCACCTTCGAGGTCTTGCCGGCCTCGACCGTGACGGTGGGAGCGTCGCCGAGGATGTCCGTGCCGTCCGTCAGGACGGCGCGAAGCGCGACCTGCCCGCCCGCGGAAGCCTGTGGTGGCGGCGCCCAGTCGATGCCCACCGCGGCGAGGCTGTCGACGATGCGCTTTTCTTCGCTGGCCGCGAGGTTGCGGATCGTGGGGGCGAGGCGTCCGGGATCGACCGGGGCCGTGGGCGGGGGCAGGGTGAGGGCGACCGTGGCTCCGATGCGGATCTCGGGGTCTTCGAGCAGCATGCGGGCACGCGCTGCGTCCCCGCTCTTGTCGTCCTTGGGGCCCTTCGACTCCGCTCCCTCGGAGCCGGGTGCGAGGTAGTAGAGGGGCGGAAGGTCCGTTCGCTGCGTCGCGGCTTGGTTCATGCCGGTGATCGCGCGGCGAAAGTCCGCCTCCCGGAGACGGGCGAATCGCCGCATGCCGAAGTACTCGACGTGGTCCTTGCCGATGTACGCAGGGACGGTGGTGACGTGGGGGGTCACGCCGACGCCCTGGATCGACACGTCACCCGCAACGAGGTACTGGGCAATGGTCAGCTTGAGGGCCAGCTCGTCCTCACCGTAGCGCCGCTCGTAGAGGGCCTGAACGGTACCCTTGCCGAAGGTCTGCCGGCCGAGGACCACGGCACGGCCGAGGTTGGCCAGGCTCCCGGCGACGATCTCCGACGCGCTCGCGGAGAATTGATCGACCAGGACGACCAAGGGCACGGGATCGAAATCGTAGCGCTCGCTGGCGTAGGACTCGTCCCGGGCGTCCGGGTCGCGGCCCACCGTGGCCACGATCATGCCGCTCGAGAGGAAGGTGTCGGCGACGGCCACCGCCGAGGCGAGCAGGCCGCCCGGATTACCGCGCAGGTCGAGGACCAGTGCGCGCACCTGTTCCCGACGAAACGCCTCGAGCTTGTCGTGCAGCTCCCGCGGCGTCGTCTGGGCGAAGTTCCGCGGAATCTGGACGACGCCGACCTTCTGGGGCGTTCCGTCGCCCCCCGGGACTTCCACCACGGTGCCGACCACGCTGTCGAGCTTGATGATGGCGCGGGTGATGTCGAGGCGCTTGGGCTTGGGCAGCCCCTCGCGCATCACGTAGACGCTCACCGTGGTCCCCGGTGGCCCACGCAGGAGCTTGACGGCTTCGTCCAAGGTCATCGTCACGGTCGAGTCGCCGTCGATCTGGACGATCCGATCGCCCGGCCGCATGTCCACGCGACTTGCGGGATTGCCGTCGATGACCCGCAGGACCGTGATGAAACCCTCGCGCATGCCGATCTCGATGCCCAGGCCGCCGAAGCTCCCCTGGGTGCTCGTCTTCATGTCCTCGAAGACGCGCGGAGGCAGCAACATGGAATGCGGATCGAGGGTTGCCAGCGCACCGTTGACCACCGCGTATTCGACCTCCCGGGCGCGGTCCTCGTCGAGGTGGGCATGTTCGCGCACGAAGGAGAGCACGTCGGCGACCACCAGTCCCACGTCCCACAAGGCGACGTCCGGCGGGAGATCGAAGGTGCGCTCGGCGGTCGAGACGCGCACCCTCGCGGATCGACCGTCGTCCCGCAAGGAGACGATGACCTCGGGCACCTGGCGCTCGACCTCCTCAAGGGCGGCCGCGATCATCTCCTCCGGACGGATCCGGTCCGGATCGAGGTAGTTGCGCGCCACGTTCCACAGCGACCAGTCGAGCACCCGTAGGCTCGGAACCCCGCGCGAAGCCGCCGCCCGCGTCGTCGCAGCCGCTTTCGGGCTACGGGAGCGGGCGCCGGCGGCATCGAGGGCGAAGAGCCCCATCGCGCCCGAGACGGTGCCGCACAGCACGAGCAGGGGAACCTGTCGGGAGCCCAGCCGGAACTTGCGTGGGAGCACGAGACGGTAGGGTAGCAGCCCGTACGGCCCTTCGCCGCGGCGATCGACGAGGATCGACGGCCTACAAAGATGCGCGGCCGCTCGCCCCGTTTGCGGCCTCGGCGCACGTTGCACCCATCGCGCGGGGAGCGGTAGGTTGCGACGGTCGCATGCCGGGACGAGACACGAAGGAGGGCGCTGCGAAGGACGCCCCGGAGACCACGACGGCGGCGCCATCGTCGAAGAAGCGCCGCAAAGGCCGTGGCCGAAGGTCCGTCCCGGCGGTCATCGATGCCGAGGTGGTGGAGCGGCCGGACCAAGAAGCCGCCGCACCGACGTCGGCCCCCGCCAAGACGGCCGATGCCACTGCGTCCGATACCGATCCGTTGGCGGAGGCGCCCGTCGTGTCGGACGAGGACCTCGATGCGCTCGCCGCCGAGGTGCTCGCCCATCGTCCCCACGCGGCGCCGGAGGGCACGGCCGCCTTGGCCCTGCGCGATCCCGTCTCGGCCTACATGGCCGAAGCGCGCCGCTATCCGCTGCTCACGCGGGAACAGGAGTACGCCCTTGCCGTCAAGTGGGTCGAAGAAGGCGATGCGGAGGCCGCCAAGGCGCTCATCACCTCGAATCTTCGGCTGGTCGTGAAGATCGCCTACGAGTACCGCAACGCCCACCAGAGCCTGCTCGACCTCATCCAGGAGGGCAACGTCGGGCTGGTCAAGGCCGTGCAGAAATACGATCCATATCGCAACGTGCGCCTGTCGACGTACGCGGCGTGGTGGATCCGGGCCTACATCCTCAAGTACATCCTCAACAACTGGCGACTCGTCAAGCTCGGCACGACGCAGAACCAACGCAAGCTGTTCTTCAACCTCCGCAAGCAGAAGGCGGCCCTCGAGGCGGCCGGGATCGATCCGACGCCCGAGCGGATCGCCAAGGCGCTCGACGTCTCCAAGGAGGAGGTCGTGGAGATGGAACGGCGCATGTCGGGCCCCGATGTCTCCCTCGATGCCAAGATCCGCTCGGACGACGAGGAGAGCCGTACGCGTCTCGATGCATTGGCGGACGAGGGGGCGGACCCGGACCGGGTGGTGGGCGACGCCGAGTTCCGCGAACTGCTCGATGCAAAGCTGCGAGCCTTCGGCGCCACCCTCGAGGGCCGGGAGGCCGAGATCTTTCGCGAGCGCCTGCTGGCCGAAGATCCGATCACCTTGCAGGCCCTCGGCGATCGGTGGGGCGTAAGCCGCGAGCGCGCCCGCCAGATCGAAAAGCGCCTGCTCAAGCGCCTGCGCAAATACCTCCAGGACGAACTCGGCGAGGCCGTCGAGGTGTCGCTGAGCGAGTGATGGGCGAAGGCCGCCTCGTCATCGTCGGCACGCCCATCGGAAACCGGGGTGACCTGTCGCCGCGGGCTCGGCGCGCCATCGAGGAGGCGGACGTCGTCTATTGCGAGGACACACGGAGCCTGCGTCGGTTACTGCCCGACGTCGAGCGACTGCCACCGCGGATCAGTTGCCACAAGGACAACGAGGCCGTTCGGGTGGACCGACTGCTCGAGGATCTCGCCGCCGGGCGGACGGTGGCCTACGTCTGCGAAGCGGGCATGCCGGGGATCCGTGACCCTGGGATGCGTCTGGTACGGGCGGCGAAGGCGGCGGGTTTTCCCGTCGACGTGGTGCCCGGCCCCTCGGCGGTGACCTGTGCCCTCGCCCATGCGGGGGCGGAGGGGCCGTTCGTGTTCCTGGGCTTCGCTCCGCGCAAGGGGACGGCGCGGGCGGCCTTCTTGGGCGACCTCGCCGGGCGCCGGGAGACCGCGGTCGTCTTCGAGGCCGGCAATCGCCTGCCGAAGCTGCTTCGGGATCTTGCGGCGGTCGTTCCAGCCCCGGATCTGCGCCGCGTCGTCGTCGCCCGGGAGCTGACGAAGCTGCACGAAGAGGTCGTCGAGGGGACGTTGCTCGAACTGACCGAGGTGTTCGACGGCGAGGTCCGCGGCGAGGTCACGCTGGTCGTGACACCCGCGGAGGGACCGAGATCGGCCCCGGAACCGGCCCACACCGTGGCGCGCGCCGTGCTCGACGCGTTGACCGATCCCGATCTTCGACCGCGCGCACGGGCGAAGCGGATCGCCGAGCTTGCCGGATTGCCGGCGGACGAGGTGTACCGGCGCCTCGCAGCCACGGGCGACGATCCCGACGCTTCATGAGGGGCATACGTCGCAGTCACGGTCGGGTGAGCCGGGCCGCGGCTCCTCCGTTGGGCACCGGCGCACGCCACGTCGGGGCCGTCTCGGACGGTTCGTCCGCCTCGCGCCCGGACCGGCGCGCCCCGAGGACGCAGTGCTCGGATGGCGTGAGCCGGTTCAGCCGCCGGAGAAGGCCTTGATCGCCTTGGGGCTCAGGGTCTTCGCCGTGAACAGGTAGACGTCGATGCCGTCCCGAACGGTGTAGCCGGCAGCTTCGAGCCGGCTGCGGGTGGCCGCGGCGACCTCGAGGAAGGCCGCGTAGGCAGCGCCCGTCGGGCGCGGGTCGTAGGGGACCTGCTTGTCCAAGATCGCGGCCTGCTTGAGCCAGAACGTCGGGCGGACCAGCACGTGGTCGTCGGGCCGGGCGAGGGCGAGGAAGAGGCTCGCCACCGTCCAGGACGGGCGGGGCTCTTCGGGCATGGCAGCGACGACCCGGTCGAAGGCCTCGGCGGGATCGGCATCCCCGTGGATCGCATCGAAGACGGCCTGGACGAAAGCAGCGCGCCGTTCTTCGGGCATGTCCGTGATCTGCGCCTTCTCCGTGAAGTGGAGCAGGCTCTTGATCGGCTTGAGGAGGCTCTCGAGATCGCGATAGAGCTCCGCGGAGCGCCCGGCATCGAGGAGGTCCTTCATGCGGCCTTCGGACAGGAGATCTTGGGCCTGGGCGATGGCGGCGGCGAGCTTCTTGGGGGGCTTGCCCGCTACGAGACCGCGTTCCTTGCCGGCCAGCGCCGGGTCGTCGAATCCCCCGGGATAGAGTTGCTCGAAGATCCTCAGCTGGATCGGCCACGACACGGGGGCCTTGCGGCCGGACGAGGCGCGCTTGGACTTGCGGGCCGCGCGTCCGCGGGCCGCCTGTTGCGCCGCCTGCTTCTCGCGCAGCTCGGAGTCGAGGCGTTCCTTCTCGGCGTCTTCGAGGGCGACCTCCTCGAGGTGATCCCAGTGGGAGGCGTGGATGTTGCGGACCTTGTCGTCCTCCCACAGGATCTCACGCTTGTTGTCCGCTTCCCGCAGGAGGGTGCCGCGCCCCCACTCGCGCATCTTGCGGTGCAAAAAGATCTTGGGCTCGGTTTTTTCTTCGTCTCGGACCAGCGACATGGGCGGGACGGGAAAGCTATCACGGTCGCGGGCCGGCGCGCAGGTCGCCCCTGCGAGTCCACCGAATCGGTCGTGGGGCAGGCGGGGCAACGCCGCAGCCGCGGGCGCAGCCGCAGGGTGCGCAAACAGCGTACGACGACTTCCAGCCGCCCTCCCGCCGCCGGACGCCGGGCGCCCGGCCGCTCAGAAGGTGAGCAGGAAGTTGAGGTACGGATAGACGTCGATGACGTCGGCCACCACGTAGCGCCGGCCGACGTTGTCGATGATGTCGCGGCGCAGTGGGTTGACTTCGTTCGTATTCGGATCGACGCGGTCGTTGCCGTCCTTGTCGTCGCCTCGATCGGTGAACGTGATGAAGTGACGGGTGTCGGTTCGCAACCGTGTACCCACCATCATCCTCGCGTACTTGCCCATGTGGACGTTGAGCGCGAGGTTCATGCCGAAGGTGGCGTAGTCCTGGAGATCCGTGATGCCGTTGAACTTGACGCAGGTCGCGCCCCCTTGGCTCGCGGCCTGCAGGTAGGCATCGGTGTCGCCCGGGGCATTCTCGGCCGCCGCGACGGCCGCCGCCGGGTCGCATCGCCCCGGTCCTGCCGGATCGGCCTTGCCCACCAGGGCGGGGCTGTCGGCGAAGATCTGCCACATCTCGCTGTAGCCCCGGCCGCCGTAGTGGAGCTCCGCAAGGCCCTGCACGAAGATCGAGACCTTCTGACTCTTGGCCTTGCGCTCCCAGGGTACGATCTCGGCACCTACGGTCACCCCCGCCGTGGACTGGGGGTTCACCATGTCCTGGCTGCCCACCGACAACTTCTGGAACTGGCTGCCGGAGGCGCGCAGGGCCTGCCGCCAGTAGGCGGTGAAGAACGGCTCGAGGAAGCGGTAGCGGCGGCTCAGCGCCGTCCAGACGCCGAGTTCGTGGATCCTCCGGCCGACCCGCTTGTTGCCGTCGGGCTCCCCCGTCTCGATCTCGCGGGAGAAGGTCATCACCCGGCCCACCGCGAACCGCCCCTCGAGGCCGAGGATCCAGTTCGGCAGGTGGGAGAACCGGCGTTGGGACATGATCCCGAACTTCAACCCCACGTGGAGCTGGTCGAGGCCGCGCCGCACGGGGCCGGCGAAGATGCGCTCGGTATCCGGGCTCGTGAACTGGCCGAACGGATTGCCCGTGTCGGTGGCGTCGAAGCCGTTGCGCGGCAAGATGCCGTCGCGGATCGTGGTGCTGTTGTCCTTGTTGACGCAGTTGGTGTCCGGAAACGCGCCGTCGTCGCCGAACACGCAGTCGTCCGCCCGTTGGTCGAAGGCGTACATCGACTGGTCGTAGGCGACGATGGGCAGCGCGGCGTAGACCGAGAAGTCGTGCCAGAATCCGAATTCCAGGCTCGGCGTGACGATGTGCCGCTGCTGCTGGAAGATGAGATCCTTGACCAGGCGGTTCTCCTGGTCGTTCGGGGCGCCCGTGTTCCACTCGCGCAGGATGGCGGCCCGCTTGAAATTGTAGTCGTAGGCGACGCCGAAGTGGAAGTCGAAGCGGTTCTCCTTCTCGAACGCCGTGGCCACTCGGGTGACCTCACCCGCCTGGGCCGGCTGCGCCATGCCGAGAAGGAGGCCCAAGGCCAGGGTCGAGCCAAGAAGCTTGCGCATGCAGTGCACCTCGGGAGGTGAGGGTACGCTACCAGCGCAGGGCGGGGCTCGTCAACAACGCCACGGCCGCAGGTGGCCGTCTACCGCTGCAATCGGGGGCGATGTGGGGGCCGTTTCGCGGGCCGGGGCTCTTCCGTGACGGCCACCACGGGTGTGCGGGTGTGCAGGTACGTTGCGCTCGGTCGTGGCAGACGAGGGGAGTGCCGGAGCGCAGGGCCGGGACCGCCGTCCGAAGTTCGAGGCGCCGCGCGTTCAGGAACGGCCGCCCCGCAGCTCGGGATCGTCCCGCAGGCCCAGCTCCTTCATCTTGGACTGGAGACTTCGGCGGCTGATCCCGAGGAGGCGTGCGGAACGTGTGACGTTGCCGTCGGTCTTGCGCAGGGCTTCGCGGATGAGGACTTCCTCGACCATGCGGGAGCCGAGTCGGACCGCCTCCTTGAGGTCCATGCCGAGGCTCGAAAGCGGCACCCGCACCTGGGGCAGCCCACCCTCCTGGGGCTCGTCCGCGATCGGGCGGTCCTCGGTTCCCGCGCCCCCGTGGAAGACGTCGGGCAGCTCGGCTGCCGTGATGGTCTCCGACGATGCGAACAGGACCATGCGCTCGACGAGGTTCTCGAGTTCGCGGATGTTCCCCGGCCAGGCGTATGCGCGCAGTCGCGCGAGGGCCTCGTCGTCGAAGCCACGGACGTTCTTGCCGAGCCGCTCGTTGCAGCGTTGCACGAAGTGGTCGAGGAGTTCGGGCAGGTCCTCGATCCGCTCGCGCAAGGGCGGGAGACGGATGGGGACCACGTTGAGCCGGTAGTAGAGGTCCTCGCGAAAACGCTTCTGCGCAATCACCTCGAGGAGATCCCGGTTCGTCGCCGCGATGATGCGCAGGTCGACCCGAATCGTCTTGACCCCGCCGACCCGCTCGAACTCCGATTCCTGGATCGCGCGCAGCAACTTGACCTGGATCTCCAGCGGCACCTCGCTGATCTCGTCGAGGAACAAGGTGCCGCCGTCGGCCAGCTCGAAACGGCCGGGACGACTCGACACGGCCCCCGTAAAGGCCCCCTTCTCGTGGCCGAAGAGCTCGCTCTCGACGAGTCCGGCCGGGATGGCGGCGCAGTTGAGCCGGATGAAGGGCCCGGCGGCGCGCTCCGAGCCGAGGTGGAGCGCCCGCGCGACGAGCTCCTTGCCCGTGCCGCTCTCCCCGGTGATGAGCACGGTCGAAGGACTCGCAGCGGCCGTGCGGATGATCTCGCGGATCCGCTGCATGGCCGGCGACGAACCCACCATGCCGACGGCCACGGACGGATCGGCCGCCGCCGTCGCGGCCGAGCCCATCGAGGGGCCCGTGCGGGCGCGGGTCGCCACCGCGCGCTCGAGGACCGTGCGGATGTGGGCGCGGTCGAAGGGCTTTTCCAGGTAGTCGAAGGCGCCGAGCTTGACCGCCTGGACGGCGCTGTCGACCGTCCCGTGGGCCGTGAGCACGATGACCGGAAGATGGGGGTCGAGGGCCGCAAGCTCCCGCAGCAGCCCGATGCCGTCCATGCCGGGCATCCGCAGATCCGTGATCACCGCATCGAAGGTGTCGGACGGCGAGGCCTTCACCCGCGCCAAGGCCGGGGCTGCGGCCTCCTCGGCGTGGACCTCGTACCCGTCCTGCTCGAGCAAGGCACCCAAGACCTTGCGCAGGTTCGGTTCGTCGTCGACGAGCAGGATGCGGGGGCGGGTCACGAAGGCACCTTGGCCGAGGGTTCGGCACGGGGGGCGGGGCTCGAGACGGGCAGGACCACCGTGAAGACCGCGCCTTTCGGCGCGCGGTTGGCCGCTTCGATGCGCCCCCCGTGAGTTTCCACGATCCGTTGGCTGATGGGCAAGCCGAGACCCGTGCCCCCCGGTTTCGTGGTGTGGAACGGCACGAAGAGCTTGGGCAGTTCGTCGGCCGGGATCCCGGGGCCGTCGTCCTCGACGCGGATCTCGACGTTGGCGGGGGCGCCGCCTTCGCCGCCCACACGCCGCCCCGACACGCGGATCCGTGCCGAGGGGCCCCCGTGTTCGATGGCGTCTGCGGCGTTGAGCAGGAGGTTGTGGAAGACCTGGACCAGCGCATCGGCGTCCGCCCGGATGGACACTCCCTCGAGGCCGCCGAGGTCGAGGTCCACCCGATCCCGCACGGCGGGGGCGAGCAGGCGGACGGCGTGGTCGAGGACGTCCTTCGGGTCGACGGCGTCGCGGCGCGCCGAGAACGGCCGGGCGTACGTCAGGAATTGGGAGACGACCCGCCCGAGCCGATCCACCTCGTCGACGATGATCTCGAAGAACTCCCGGTGGGACGGGGAGGTCGAGCCGTCGGCCTCGAGCACCTGCACGGCGCCCTTGATCGCGCCGAGGGGGTTGCGGATCTCGTGGGCGAGACCGGCGGCCATGGCCCCGAGGGCCGCGAGGCGGTCCCGCTCCTTGCGGGCCTCGTACGCGGCGGAGTTCTCGAGGGTCACGGCGGCCTGGGCCGCAACCTCGGCGAGCAGGGAGATCTCCTCCCGGGAGAACGGCTCGAGCATCCGCTCGTCGTCGACGAAGAGGACGCCGAGCAGGGTGTTGGGGTCGGACGGCCGGACCATGGCGACCGCCACCGAGGCACCGTACTCCCGCAGGTGGTCGAGGATCCGGTCGAGTTCGACGGCTGCGGCCTGGGGGGCCCGTTCGCGCTGCCGCTCGAGGACGTCGCGCACCACGGCCCCCTTGGCGAGCAGGCGGCCGGCCAGGGGGCGGGCGACGGCCAGGTCGATGGCCGGCGGTGGGACCGGGCCCACGTACCCGGCCAGGACGAGCCTGCGCCCGGTACGGTCGAGCAGGTACACCGAGGCCCGCGTGACGCGGTTGCTCGCGGCCAGCTCCCGAAGCACCACGTCGGTCATCTCCTCGGGGGACAGGACCCGCTGGAGCGCCTGGCGCAGCCGCCGGAGGTTCGCCCGCAGGTGGACCCGGTCGCGAAAGAGCAGGGCCTCGATGCGCGAGTCGATCTCGGTGCGGACCGGGTCGACCAACACGACCACGGCGAACGAGGCCACGGCCGCGTTGAACAGGAACAGGGCGCTGCCCCCCCGTTGGGGCACCCACGACAGCAGCAGGGCGTACAGCGCCGTCACCACCACCACCAGCACCGACAGCGAGAGGATGCGCCCGGCGACCTCGGGCAGGTCGAGCAAGCGCTCGCGCACGAGGGTCTGGGCCACGAAGTAGAGGTAGACGGCCGTGACCACCGGCCCCATGCCGAAGGCGCCCACGCTGCCGAAGGCGAGGGCGAGCAGGCTGGCGAAGTAGAGGTACCGCAGCCGCTCGGCCGTGGCCGTGCCCTCTCGCAGCCGTCCGGCCCGCCACAGGCGCTGCGCCGCGAGCAACAGCCCGAACACGACGTATGCCCACACGAGGGGCGCGACCAGATCCCAGGCCGGCCGGGTCGCGAGGTCGGGTACGACGAGGCCGACGACGAGCACGACGAACAGTGCGACCCCCAGCCCGACCCGCAGGCGGCCGGCGGCCCGCGAAGGTCGCGCGTTCAGGAAGCTCGAGAAGAAGCGGTCGGCGGCCGTGGGCAGCGACAGGCTCGTGACGTCGGCCAGCCACCCGAACAGGTGCACCCCCGAAAAGCCGAGGAAGAACCGGAACAGGTGGAAGGTCCCGAGGGCGAAGCAGAATGCGCCGAATCGCGCGAAGACTTCCCGCTGTCGGTCGCGCAGCACGACGCTCGAACCCACGGCGAAGGCCACGGTCGCGGCGAGCAACGAGCCCAGGCTCTCGCTGAGCGTGGCGCCGAACACGTCCGTCGATGGTAGCGTGCGGCCGGTCGGCGTGGCATGATCGCGACCGTATGGCCGGCCCCCAGATCATCGACAACGAGCAGCGCGCCTGGCAGCTCGCGCGCGCCATCGCCTCGGACATCGAACTCTACAACAAGCAGAAGATCGAAAACGCCCTCAAGGCCGACAACTTCTTCGAGGAACTCAAGGAGGAGATCACCGAGGGCCGGGATCTCTATCGTTCGCGGGTCACCCCGGAGATCTTCCGCCGCAACCTCTACGATCGGGCCATCGTCGATCGGGTGATCAAGCGGATGGCCCACGTGGACACCCCAATCTGGTAGGGCGGGGGCTGCGCGAGGCCGTGGCCGACGATCGTGGCGACGCGGCGGTTCGCGTGCGGCTCGAGCCCGGCTCGGCGCCGACGCGCCTCGACCGTGCGCTCGTTGCGGGGCTTGCGCGTCAGGGGATCGAGGTCTCCCGATCCCAGCTCGCACGGAGCTTCGCCGCCGGCACGGTGACCGTCGACGGACGACCGGTCGCACCGTCCGAGCGGGTGACCGCGACCCTCGAGGTGGCGGTGGAATTGGTGGCGCCCCCGCCCTTGCGGGCCGAGCCCGAGGCGATGGACCTCGTCGTGGTCTACGAGGACGACGACGTCCTCGTCCTCGACAAGCCGGCGGGCGTGTTGATGCACCCGACCGGGGCCGAGCGGACGGGGACCTTGGTCTCGGGCGTGCTGCACCACCTCGGCCGGAGACCGCCGCCGCTGCCGGGGAACTTCGACGATCGGCCGGGGGTGGTGCACCGGATCGACCGGGACACGTCCGGGCTCGTGGTCTTCGCCAAGCACGAGCGGGCCGCCCAGCATCTCGCCGCCCAGTTTCGCAGCCACCGGATCGAACGTCGCTACCTGGCGGTGGGCCACGGCCGTGCCGACTTCGAGACGCGCCGGGTGGAGACCCTACATGGCCGCGATCCCCGGGATCGGCGGCGCTTTTCTCCCCAGCACGGAACGCGGCGGGCGGAGAGCACCTTTCGGGTCCTCGCCCGGGGCGCAGAGGTGACGGCGTTCGAGGTTCGGCTCGCCACCGGGCGAACCCACCAGGTTCGCATGCACGCCCGCCACCTCGGCCATCCCCTCGTCGGCGATCCGCTCTACGGTCGGCGAAGGCCCGGCCCCTTCGACCGCGACCTCGGTCGCCACGCGCTTCATGCGCAAGTCCTGGGCTTCGAGGGGCTCGACGGGCGGTGGCATCGCTTCTCGGCCCCGCCCCCCGAGGATCTCCGGCGTCTGCTCGACGGCACGTTTCCCGCCGAGGTGGCTGCCCGCTTGGCGGAGGGGCCGGCGGCTCCGTGACGCATAGGTCCCGAAGCGCGTACCCTTCGGGCCCGTGATCGAGCGCGCGACGTTGTTCGACCGCCTCGGCGATCGCCTCGTGCATGGGTTCTCCACCCGGCTGGGTGGGGTGAGCCGGGGCCGGTACGCCGGCCTCAACCTCACCACGAAGACGGGGGACGACCCGGCCGCCGTGGCCGAGAACCTGCAACGCCTTGCAACGGCGGCGGGCTTTTCGTCCGAGCACCTCGTACGGGTCCGGCAGGTCCACGGTGCCCGGGTGGTGTGGGCCCGGCAGGCGCAGGGAGCCGAAGCCGACGGCCTGTGCGCCCGGGTCGAGGACGCACCCGCGGTGGTGGGCGTCCACACGGCGGACTGCGTGCCCCTCCTGCTCGCGGACGCGGGCGGCAGGGCCGTGGCTGCCGTCCACGCCGGATGGCGCGGCCTCGTCGCCGGGGTGATCCCGGCGGCGGTGGCTGCCCTGGCATCCGCCGGGGTTCGTCCCGATCGCCTACTCGCGGCCATCGGCCCGTGCATCGAGGCGGAGGCGTTCGAGGTGGGCGACGAGGTCGCCGCCCGCTTTCCCCTCGAGGTGGTGGTGCGAAGGCCCGATTGGACGAAACCCCACGTGGACCTGGTGGCGGCGACGCGGCTGCAGCTCGTCGGCTGCGGCGTTCCGCCCGAGCACGTCGAACGGGTCGGCGGGTGCACCCACACCCATCCCGATCGCTACTTCTCCTATCGGCGCGACGGCGCCAACATGGGCCAGCACCTCGCGTTCATCGGCTTTCGCGCGGGCTAGGGCTCGCCGTCGCCCGCCCGCGCGCCGCCTTGGATCACTCCTCGGCGGCCGCGGCCGGCTGCTCGGCGTTGAGGTTCTTGTACTGGTCGGCCAGCCCGCCTTCCTTCTTGGGGGTGACGATGGCGACCACCGACATGATCACGATGTAGAGGAAGAAGAGCCCGAGCCCGCCGATGAGCGCAATCTGGCCGATGGCCGTCGGCGTCTTGATCGGGGGCTTGATCGACTCGAGTTCCCACTTGTTGTCGGCGATTTCGGCTACGGACATGGCGCGACTCCTTGGTGGCCGGGCGGGCGAGCAGGCCCGGATGCAACCGACGCTATCACGGTGGCCCGCATCGCCACAACCGCGGCGGCATGGGCGCACGGCGTACGGTCCCGCAGCGCGGCATGCGCGACCTAGGGCACTCGCCCCGCCGGGTCGAGGCCGAACGCCGGCAGGATCTCCCCCGTCAAGGCCTTGAGTTGCACGAGCGCCTTGAGATAGTCGATTTGGGCCTGCAGGGCGGCGGCGGCAGCCGCGTCGGCCTCGTCGAGCCGTTGCATGACGTCGTAATTCGTCGAGCGCCCAACTTCGAAGCGGGCTTGTTCGGTCTCGAGGTTCTGCAGCGCCAGCTCGAGGGAGATGTCCGACGAACGCATCCGCTCGGCCGCCGTGCGTACGTTGTACGCGGCTCGGATGACGCTGGTCGCGATGGTCTGCCGGATCTTCTTGAGGTTCTCCCGGGCCTTGCGAAGCTCGCCGAGGGCGGCCTCGTGGTTGCCCTTGGCGACCCGGTTCTGGATGTCCCAGGTCAGGTTCAGGCTGCCGGAGATCATCCAGTCGGCGAGCACGCCGTCGTTGCGGACGTCGTCGTTGAAGAAGTTGCGAAACGCCTCGGCCCAGTTGCCGCGACTGCCCGGATCGCCCGTGCTCGAGTCGGGCAGGGTGTCGACGCTGCGGCCCTGGGGGGTGAACGTCGCCTGGAAGTCGAGCTGGGGCAGCCGCTGGTTGGCCGCCACGAGTTCGTCGATCCGGCGGCTGGCGATGGCCAGCTCGAGCTGCCGCACCTGGGCGTTGTTCTCGAGGGCCTTGCGGATCTCCGCATCCACGTCCACGCGGATGGGCTCCACCACCGGGTCCGTGGACGGCACCACCCCATAGGGGGCCTTCGTCGAGAAGTCCTGCCCCATCAGGGTGCGCAAGGTCAAGCTGGCGTCGAGGAGGGTCTGTTCGGCGACGAGGGCCTCGCTCTCCTTGGCGGCCACCTGCTGCTCGACGGCCTTGGCGTCCACGGGAGCGAGGCGTCCGGCCGCCACCTGGATCCGTGTGCGCTCGAGCTGTCGCCGCGCCGTCTCGAGGCTCAGACGTTTGTTGACCAGGTTGCGCTGGGCGAAGAGCACGTCCCAGTAGGCCGAGATGACGTCCCGCGCCGTGTTCTCGGCGGCGAGCTGGCGCGCTGCCTCGGCGGTGCTGGTGGCGATCCGGGCCCGGTCGATGTCGGCCCGGTTGACCCGGATCCCGGCGCCCTTGAGCAGGGGATGGGTCAAGGTCAGGGTCGGCGCGAGCCGATAGCTGTTGATCGTGACCGACGGGCTCGTGGGCGAGAAGAAGTTGAGTGGCTGATCGGTCTGGTTGCGGCTCGCGTCGATCCGCAGGGAGATGTTGCCGCCCGTTTCGAGCTTGCGGGAAAAGCCCACGAAGCCCGAAAGGGTGCGCGAACCACGGGAGACGGTGAACTGGGAGCCGCGCTGGGGTTGTTCCTGCAGGCTCGCGGTAAAGCCCGCCGTCAGGATGACGTCGTAGGCACCAAGGGCGGCGAGGACCCGTGCTTCGCTGATCTCCACGTCGAGGCGCCCCATGACGAGGTCGGGGTTGGCCTTGGCCGCCCGTTCGAGCACCTCGCTCAGGGCCAGTTCCTCGCTGGGGAACGGAGGCGTCTCGTCCACCTCGAGGTCGGCGAGGAGCTTTTGGACGTGGGGGCTCTTTCTGCCCACGGTGGGCGCAGCGCCGTCGGTCGAAGGTGGCGGCGTGGCGTTCGGTGCGGGCGGAGGCGGCGCCTGCGTCGGGGCACCCGCGTTCTTGGCCTCCGCCTCCGGGCCCGGTGCCCCGCCGGACGGCGTCTTCTCCGCAGATTGCGCTTTGGGCGCAAGCCACAAGGGGGCCACGGCCGGCCCTTGGGCGGCGAGCAGCACGGAAAGGCAGAGGGGAGCTTGGAGCGGGACGGTCACGGGGCCGAGCGGCGCGGGGATACAAGGGACCCCGCGGGGCGTCAATGCGCCCCTTGGAACCCCCGTTGGTGGAGATGGTTTCGCCCGGAGCGGATCTGTAAGCCGGCCCGGGGCGCGGCGTATTCCCGTCGAAGGAACCCGCTTCGGTGCCCACGGCATCCACGGTACAATCGGCGCTCATCGCGCAGGCTCCGTCGAACCCCGTGGAATCGCCGTCCCCCGCCTGGACCCTCGACCGTGAGCGCAGGCTCGCCGACCGGCTCAAGCGTGGTGACGCCGCGGCCTTTCGCGAACTCTACGAACACTTCGCGCCCATCGTCCTCCGCAGCGTACTCATGCCGATGGTCCGAAACCCGCAGGTCGCCGAAGATCTCCTCGCCGAGACGTTCACGCGGGTGTTCGAGCACCGGGCGCGCTTCTCCTGGCATGCGCGAGGGATGTTCCCCTGGATCGCCCGGATCGCCCGGAACCTGGCCGTCGATCACCTGCGCAAGGACCGGCGGCGGCGCGCGCTTCCCGAGGACTTCGACCGCTATCTGCCGGACCCGGCCGAGTGGACCGCCGACCGGCTCCTCGTGCGGGACGAGTTCGCCGACCTGGTGCGCGTTCGGATCGAACGCGTCCTCGGGGAGCTGCACCCGCGCTACCGGCGAGTCATCGAGCTACGGATCCTCGAAGGGCGAAGCCGGGCCGAAGCGGCCGAGGTGCTCGGTGTGTCCGTACCGACCCTCGACGTCGTGCTGTCCCGGGCCTGCAAGTCGTTCCGCACGAAGTATCGGGATTTGTTCGTTCCCGAGGGGGGTAGCCCCTGGGAGGAAGGTGAACCGTGAGCGAATCCGGCGTCACACCGAAGGCAAGCGTCGGCCGGCGCGAACCGAGCGACCGAAGCGACGCATCCGACGTCGCACTCGTCCACCTGCTCGCCGAACGGGCGCGTCCCGTCGAGACGAGCGACGCCGAGGTCGCGGAGATCGTGGCGCGTACCTGGGCTCGGATCGACCCCGGCGCGCAGCCGCCGGCCCGCCCGGCGCGTACCGTCTCGCTGCGCCGACGCTCGCCGGGGGTGGCCCTGGGCCTGGCCGTGGCGGCCGCCCTCGCGGTCGCCATCCTGCACTCGGATCGCGGCCGGCCGCCTTCGGACTCCGAGGCCCTCGGCGAGGCGGCACGCCGAACCCTGGCGGCCTTCGAGCACGTGCCGCGCCCGAGCGAGCGGGTTCTCGCCGGAGAGGCTGGCCCGGACGAGGGGGGTGGGGGATGAGACGTCGTCTGGGGTGGGCGCTCGCGTGGGGCCTTTTCGTGCCGGCGTGCACGTCGGAGTCCGAAGCCCTCCGGCTCGACGTGGTGGACGTCGAACTTTCGGCCGTTGGCGCCGAGGCGCGTGCGTACGTGCGGCGATGCGCCGAGGATCTCGCGCGTGCGCGTGCGAGCGCGGACCCTTCAGAGCGGGAGGCCCTGGCGCTCGCGGTTCTCGAGCGGCCGGTGCCGTCGGGGGTCGAGGGGGCCGAACTCCTTCGGTTGGAAGCGGCGGAGATGCTCTGCGAGACTTGGGACAGCGACGCCGCGGGTGCCCGCCGAGCGGTGGCGCTCGTAGGCCCCATGCTCGCCCCCCGCCGCCGTCTGCCCCTCGATCCCATCAGCGCCCGAGCGCTCGTGTGCCTCGGCGATGCGGCCGACCGGGCGGGCGACACGGACCTTGCGGCGACGAGCTACCTGCGGGCGATCCGACTGATGCAGATGCTGCAGGAGGAGGCGATGCCATGACGACGGCTGCCGTAGGACGACGGACGGGCCGGTGTCCGGGGCGCAGGTCTCGGGGGCTCTTGCTGGCGTGGGCGCTCGCCGCGGTGATGCCGGCCTGCGGACCCCGTGGCGGCGTATCGTCCGGCCCGGTGGCGCCGACGTCGGCCGAGTCCGACGAGCAGGTCAGCGAGCCGCGGGAACCCCACGAAGGCGAGACGGCGCCCGAACTTGCCGAACGGCTGCGGCGTCTGCGGACGCAGCAGGGCGAGTACCTCCCCGCGTCGGCAAAGGATCCGGATGCCTGCGAGTACGTCTGCTCCCTGGCGACGAGCATCTGCGGCGTCAAGGAGAAGCTCTGTCGGCTCGCCGACGAGCGCCCGGCCGACGAGACGTACCAGCAGTACTGCCGCGAGGCGAAGCTCGCGTGCAAGAACGCCCAGGACAACTGCATCGGCTGCGTCGAGGCCCTCGAAGGGCGCGCCTCGGGTTCCCCCTGATGGCCGCGTCGGCGAGGTGGCGGGTGCAGGCGCAACCGAACGGGCGCAGGCTGGCCTACGGCGAGGGTGCGGCGGTCAAACGGAGGGGCACGTGGACGAAGGTCGCTCCCGTGCGGTCGTCGCGGATCACGGCGAACAGGTGCACCACGTCGCCCGGAAGCTTGGCGGGCTGCCCTTCGGCGGCGGTCAGGGTCCACAGGTTGCGGTGTTCGAGGCCCTGGCTGTCGCCGTACTCGATGTAGCCCCAGGTGGACGAGAAATCGCCGGTGAGCCGCTCCGTGCGGGTCTCGTAGCGCGGCGTGCCGTCGTCGTCGGCGACGATGAGGTAGTCCTGTTCGCTTTCGGGGGTGACGGTGATCGTGACCTCCACGACGCTGCCTAGGGGCGCTTCCACGAGCTGGCCGGACGCTACCGTGATGGCGTTCGCCGCCCCGGAGATGCCGATGGCGATGGTGTCGATCCGGGGGTTGAGGTCGAGGGCCTCCGGGGGGTCCGGGGGCGGCGGGCCTTCGATGGGCACCCCGAGCTGTGCCGCCAGGGCGGCCAGGGTCGAGTCGGGACCCACGGCGAGCCGGCGTACGGCCACCAGGCAGTCGTAGGAGAGGGGCGTCCCCGGCTCGGCCAGCAGGTCGGCGACGCATCGCCCCGTGTCGTGGTCGGACGTGAGCCCCGCCACCCAGGTGATCTCGACGTCGGACCCGAGCAGGAAGAGCGGATCGATGGGCACCGTGAACGCGGGCTGCGCCTCGCTGCCCTCGGTCAACCGACAGGGGCTCGGCGGCGGGGCGAAGTCGGGGTTCGTCGGATCGAGATCCTCGAGATCCTCGGGCGCGGGGATCGGGCACTCGGGAATCTCGCCCGGATCGAGGGGGCGGGCGCCGAGCAGGCATCCGCCCACGCCTTGGTTGGGCGCGAGGGTGCAGGCGAACGCCGTCGGCGACAGGGCTTCGAGGTCGTCCATCGCATACGGTCCGTCCGGGTCGGCGACATGGGGGGTGAACGTCACCCGCTCGAAGGGGAGGGCCTCGGCCCGGGTCCCGGCCGGGTCGGGCATGGGTTCGTCCACGACGCCGTCGATGGCGAGCACCCGGGGATGCTCGATGTAGTCGGGGTCCGGCAGGCCTTCGGCGCAGCCCGACGCGAGCGCGAGGATCCACGGGACGATGACGGCGCGGCGCACGATCAGAACTCCAGCTTGAGGCCGATGGAGGGAATGATGGGCAGGGAGGGGATGAAGGACTTCTCGCGGTAGTCGAAGCTGTAGTTGACGAACTCCGGGTTCTGTCGATTGTAGACGTTCTGGATGTCGAGGTACGCGTTGACCATCAGCTTGCGAAAGATCCAGCGCTTGTCCACGCGAAGGTCGAGCTGGTGGAAGGGCGGCAGACGGTCGCTGTTCTCCTTGCCCTGCAAAGGGATGTAGCTGCCCGAGTCGGCGTCGTAGACGGCGCCGACGACGGGCGTAGTGGGGTTGCCCGAGACGAGACGGAAGCGGGCCCCCACCTGCCAGTGCTTGGGCAGCTTGTAGACGGCCACCAGGGTCAGGATGTGGGTCTGGTCGAAGTCGGCGAGGGTCCACGGGGCGTCGGGCGTGTCCCGGCGCTCGCTCCGAAGGATCGTGTAGGCCAGCCAACCGAAGAGGTTCTTCGTCAGGTTCTTGCGGAACAGGAGTTCCGCACCGTAGATGCGTCCGACACCGGTGGACGCGAAGCTCTCGGGGCCGAAGGTACCGTCGGGGCGCAGTACGAGCCGGTCCGACGGCGCCGCGAGATCCCACAGGTACTTGAAGAACCCGGTGACCTCGAGGTCCATGCCGTAGGGGAGCCTTTGCGCCACGCCGAGGCTCGTGTGCAGGGAGCGTTCCGGGGCCACGCGGGGGTTGCCCCACCTCGGGTTCCACTCCACCACCGAAGGCAACTGGGAGTAGATGCCGACACCGGCCTTCAAGGTGGTGCGGTCGGCCACGTCCACCGCCATCCGCAGCCGGGGGTCCACCGTCGCCCGCACGTCGGGCTGGTCGTAGAGCTGCAGCCGCACGCCCGGGTAGATCCAGAGTCGAGGCACCGGACGGATCGTCCACGTGGAGTAGAGGGCGAGGCTCGCGAAGGGGATCTTCTGGACGGTGGCGATGGTGGTGTCGCTCGACCCCTCGCCGTCCGTCGGCACGGGCGGCGCCTCGGCGTCGATGGTCGCCTGTCCGGTCGCGATCTCCGTGCCGAAGCGTACCGCGAAGCGCTTGCTGACCCATCGCTCGATCTCCGAGCGCAACGAGAAGGTGTGGGCGGCCAGTTTGAAGCGGAAGATCCCGACGGCCGCGGTGGACGAGAAGTCGTAGCGGTAGGAGGGCGTGACGAGGAACGACCAGCCGCCGAGCTTGCGGCGATAGACCAGGTCGGCCCGATGGAACAAGGTCGTGGTCTCGAACCGGTTGCGGTCGTCCTCGGGATCGTCGTTCTCGCCGGCGAAGACCAGCTTGGTGCGATCGTCGGAGCCGAAGACCCGCACCGAAAGGTTGCCACCGTCCACGGGGTAGTCGAAAAGGGCTTGGTAGTCCCAGTATCGCGGCGCGATCGTGGCGTCGAGGCCGGCGTCGTCGGGGATCACGAGGGGCAGCAGGAGATCGATGTAGGAGCGCCGGGCCGAAAGGACGAAGGACCCCTTGCCCACGGGGCCTTCGAAGAGGGCACCCGTGTCGAACAGGTCGCTGTCGATGTACCCGTGGTAGCCGTCCCGGCGTCCCGCCCGGGGTTCGACGTTGACCACACCGCCGGTCGCATCGCCGTAGCGCGGGTCGAAGTTGCCCGGGATGAAGTCGATCCCGCTCAGGATGTCGGAGTTGAAGACGCTGGTGAGCCCGCCGAAGTGGAAGAGCTGGGGGATCTCGTGGTAGCCGAGGAAGACCGCCGAGTCGTCGGGCGCGGCCCCGCGCACCAGGAGAAGGCCCGAGCCGAAGGGCGAGCGGGCGAGGCCCGGGAAGTTCTGCAGGGCCTTGAGGGCGTCACCTTGGGTGCCCGGGAGATTGTCGATCTCCTCGACGGAGATCCGTCGCCGCGCGACCTCCTCGCGCTCGCTGCCGCGTTCGCGTACCACCGTGCGATAGGGATTGGAGGGCAGCGGCACCAGGTAGTAGCGCACCGAGAGCTTCGATGCCGCCTCGATGCGTTCGACGTAGGTGGCCGTCTCGAAGCCCGGCGACAGGATCGAGACTTCGTAGAGCCCGGCGGGTAGGTCGGGCACCGCGAAGGTGCCGTCGGGCGCCGTGGTGACCACGACCTCCCAGGGCGGATCCTCCCGCGGGGCATAGGACTTCTTGCGGACGCGACCGGGGCGAGATCCTTGGGGGGCGGGGGCCACGGCCACCTGTGCCCCGGCCACGGGCGTCCGGTCGCCGGCCCGCAGCACGGTGCCCTCGATCCGTGCGTCCCCGGCCGGCCGCTCCGCGGCGTCCGCCTCCTCGGGCGGTGCCTCGACCACCGGTGGGGTCGGACCACCGGCGTTCGAAGGTGCGGTCGCCGTCGGCTTCTCGGTCTCGGCGGCCTCGCCCGTGGCGACTGCATCCGCCTCGTCGCCTCGGGGGGGGGCGTGCTCGGACGGGGCCTCGCCGGTCGCGTCCTG
>RFGU01000073.1 GCA_003696955.1 Deltaproteobacteria bacterium
CCTCGGGGGAGGGCGGCGCCACCGCTCCATGGGCTGCGCGGGGCTCGGTGCCTGCTTCTCGCTGTTGCGTCATTTTCGACCTCCTGCCGACGACGGCGGCCCCCTCCCCATCGTCCGGTAGATCGGACGGCTTCACGTAAAGGAGACGAAAGATCGCGGCGCGAATCGCGTGCGCAAAGGTTGCCGACTTGTTCGTGCCGACAATATCCCTTCGGACTAAGGACCAGCGAGGGTTGCGCGCAGTTTCCTCCGCCCCCGATGTAACCGGCTCATGACGGTACCCGACGGCACGCCGAGCAGATCCGTCGCCTCGCGGTAGGTCAACCCACGAACGTCCACGAGCAGGAGGGCTCGACGCTGGGGGGGCGGTAACGTGTCGAGCATGCTCGCGACCCGCTCGGCGTCGGCGCGCGCGATCAGCACGTCCGTCGGATCGGAGCCGGACCGCTGCGTCGCCGCCGAGAGGCTCGCCGGCGCCACGTCGCCGCGCGCGGCAGCCCGCTGCCGCACGGCGATCTTTCGCTTCGACGACACGAACGCGTTGTGCAGGATCCGGCACAGGTAGCCGGCGTGGCGCGGCGGGGCCGCGCCACGTAGGTGTGCGCGCCACGCCCGAAAGAGCGTCTCCTGGACGAGGTCGTCGGCGAGGGCGCTGCCGGCGAGGCGCCGCGCATATCGCGTGAGCACCGGAAGCAGGGGTTCGATGGCAGCCAGGAAGTCCGTCGTGCTGGGGGTGGACATGGTGATACCCACCGAAGCAAGATGCGGACTACACGAAAAAGCTCGTAGTCTCAGTTGGTTGTCGCGCTCTTCGGTGAGCTCGGAAGCCGGATGTCGATGCGATTCGTGTCGTCATCGATAAGATATGACATCTTGAAATTCTTCTTCGCCCCCGTCGTCCGCTGCGTCGACCGCCGGGGCGGAGCCGGCCGGCACGACCGAGAAATAGGTGGAGCCCAAGGGGATCTTCGGGATCGCGACCGCGCGGCACACCTCGGGCCAGCGTACCCTGCGCACCGGCGATCCCGGGTCGCTTCGCCCGGCGACCGGCCGCACGACGGCGCCGAGCAGGAGGTCGGGAAAGCCCGCTGGCCCCCGGCCGTCGCCGCCCGCGAACGCCCGGATCCCCGGCCGTGGCGTCGGCGCGGGCAGGATCCGGGGGAAGGCGGGGGAACCCCCGGGCGCTCGGGGTGCCCGGGCCGCCGCCGCCCTCGTCGCCGCAACCGCCGATGCCGTGTCCAGGTCGATGGGATGGCGAGGGGGGCGCCCGGAGGCGGGTCGGTCCGTCGCCGATGCGACGGCACAGGCCCGCAGCGACGGGGACGGCGACGCGAAGGCCGCCTCGACGAGCCCCCGCACGAGGTCGCGGTCGGCACGGGTCGCGCCCCGCATCACCGACAGCAGCGAAAGGCACGCCACCCCCGGTGGGGTCGTCGGGGTGCGTACGAGGGCGCCGAGGCGGTGCACCGTGGCTCGGGAAAGCCGGTGGGGGGCGACCGTCGCGAAGTGGGCGAGCAGGGGCGCTGCGACGTCGGCACGGTAGGGGGCCGCGAGGAAGGCCTCGAGCGCCGCGAGGTCGTCTTCCGCCAGGGAGCTCGCCGCCACCGCCCGGCGCAGACGCTCCCGCAGGGGGCCTTGGAGCGGACCTACGCCGCCGGTCTCACGCCAGGGGGGACGAGGGCGTGCCTCGGCGTCGGGGCAGGTCGTCGCAGCATCCGTCGCTTCGTCGCCACGGGTCGAGCTTTGCGCGATCCCACCGAAACCCGACGCGGTGCCGCGCAGGACGTCGTGGGCGGCCACGATGCGGCGCAAGGCGGCGGCCCGGGAGGGGGGCGCGCCCTCCGCCGCGGCCTTCGCCGCGTTCGCACCCACGGCACCGAAGCGAAGCAGTGCCTCCGCGGCGGCCCGTCGGACGGCGGGGGACCAGTCTCCCCGGTGGGCGAGTCCGTCGGCGATGGCACGTGCGAGTCGGAGCGAAGGTGCTGGCCGGTCCGCGATGGCGCGCAGCACCTGGACGGGGCCGAAGTCCTCGGGCGGCAGGTCGATGGCCGCCAGCAGCACGTCCTCCGCACGAGGATCCGACAGGCGGGCGAGCGCCTCGAGGAAGACCCAGTGGACGGATCGGTCGGCTCGCTGCTCGAGCCCGGCGGCCAGGGCGCCGACGACGTCCGGGGCATCGAGGCGGGCGAGGGCCGTCGCCGCGGCCTTCTGCACGTCCGGCGCCGGATCGGAGAGCAACGGTAGGAGGAGGGCGGGCGCCGACGGGCCTCCGATGCGGCCGAGGGCCGCCGCGGCCTGGGCTCGCACCGCGGCGACGGGATCGGTGAGCCTGCGTGCCACCGCGACCGCTGCGTTCGTGCCGTGCCCCGCGGCGAACGGTCCGAGTTCTCCGAAGAGGCGCAGGGCCTCGGCACGCAACTCGGCCGCCCGGTCGTCGAAGGCCTCGGTCAGCACGCGCGCGGCCTCGGCGGGGGCCAGCGCGGCGAGGGTTCCCATGGCTGCGATGCGTACGTGGGCCGACGGGTCCTCCCGGGAGAGCTTGGTCAGGCCGGGAGCACATGGGGTCGAGAGGACCCGCTCGCAGCCGTCGATGGCCGCAAGTCGCACCTGGGGCGACGGGTCGGCGAGGGCCGCCGCCAGGTGGGCGCCGCTCACTTCGGCGGGGAAGGTCGATAGGGCCCGAACTGCCGTAAGGCGCTGGGAGACCGCCGGCCGCGGCTTGCCCTCGTCGCGTGCGGTCCGCAGCACCTCCACCAGGCGTTCGATCTCCGTGGGCCACGTCGGTTGCGTCGGAGCGGCTCGTGCCGAGGCGGCTCCCCCGACCGCCGCTGCCAGCGCGAGGGCGACCGAACCCGGCCACACGCTGCGCCGGCGCGTACGGGGCGTTCGAGGCCGCCTTTGCCGACCGAACGGCATGTCGAGCTCGACCTTACCAACGCGCCGGCCCCCGTGGGGCACGTCCGCCATGGGCGCCGACGATTGGCCGCAGGTGCCGGACGCTTGCTACCCTTGGCGCCGAATGCCCCGCGACGTCCCACCCGGCCTTTCGCCGAGGCAGCGCACGCTGCTGCTGGCCGTGTGCGAGCAGTTCGTGCGCACGGGAGATGCGCCGGGCTCGAGCGCCTTGGCGCGGCGGTCGGACATTCCCTGGTCGCCGGCGACCGTGCGTGCCGAGCTCGGGCGCCTCGTCGAGGCCGGCTTGCTGTGGGCGCCCCACGCCTCGGCGGCTCGTCGGCCCACGGACCGGGGGCTGCAGTTCTATGCCGATCACGTCGGTGCGGACCCGGCGGCGGCCGAAGTGTGCTGCCGCGCCATCGACGCCGCCGCCGCCGGCCTCACCGGACCGCGTCGGCGGCGTGCCGTGGTGGACGCCCTCGGCGCCTTGCTCGGCGGGGCGTCCGTGTGGGCGGAAGACGTCGCCGCCGATGCGGTCGTCTCGTCGGTGCACGTGCTCGAACTTGCGAGCGACCTCGGCCGGGTGATCTTCGAACTCGGCGATCCCGAGCCACGCTCCGTGGTCTTCGAGGTGCCCGTGCCGTGGCGCGGCCGGCCCTGGGTCGACGTCTTCACCGCCTCGCTGCGCTGGTTGTGCGTCGGGCGCACGTTGGCCGCAGCCCGGGCGCGGGGGCGCGAGTTGGCTCGGCGCGAAGCCGCCGGTCAGGGGGCGTTCGCGCCGAGTGTGATTGCGGCTGCGCCCCTCGCTCCCGCCTTGTGCGGAGCTGCCCTCTCCCAGGGCGACCTTCGGGTCGATCTCGAAGGACTCGGCCGACTGGCCCGCGCCCTCTCCCGCGACGGCGGCGACGTCGAGGCGGTGGTCGGCTTCGTGGAGGCCAAGGCGGCGGTGGCCGAGGTGCTCGAACGGGTCGCCGAGCGGGCGCCGAGGAGCGAACACGGCGTGTCGGTCTGCGTCGGGCCCCCGGACAGCCTCGATCCGGTGCCGCCGCTCTCCCACGTCAGTCTGCTCGCGCGGCGCGTGGGTACCGACGCCGAAGACGTCGGGGGGGTGCTCGGCGTGCTCGGGCCCGCCCGCATGGATTTCTCAAGGGCCGTGCCTCTGGTAGAGTACGCCGCACGCCAAATCGCGTCTTCGCCCGGGGTGACGGCGGCATAGGAGCACGTCCCCTGGCGCACTTCAGGAACCACCCATGACGAAACCGACGGACCAAGAAGCTGCCACGGACATCAGCGTCGAGATGCAGAAGGCGATGGAGGAGGCGGCCGCGGCCATCGACGATCCGGCGGGGGAACCGGCGGGGGAGACCGGTGCGAACGAGGCGACGGCGACCGATCCCGAGGCCCGTATCCGGGAGCTCGAGCAGCAGGTGGCGGAACTGCACGACAAGCGGCTGCGGGCGCTGGCCGACCTCGAGAACATGAAGAAGCGGGTGCGCCGCGACATCGACGACGCCATCGCCCGACGCACCCAAGAGATCCTCTTGCGGTTGCTGCCCACCGTCGACAACCTCGAGCGCGCCCTCGAAGCGGCCCACGTCGGCGACGATGCGGCCATTGAGGGCCGGCTCGAACAGCTCATCCGCGGCATCGAGATGGTGCGGGACGAATTCCTCAAGGCCCTCGCCCACGAGGGCATCGAGCCCATCGACGCCGTGGGCAAGCCATTCGATCCGCAGCTCCACGATGCACTTCATCAGGAGGATTCCGACGAGCATCCCCCAGGTACGGTGCTCCGGGAGTTCGAGAAGGGGTACCTCCACGGTGAGCGCCTCCTGCGCCCCGCCCGGGTGATCGTCGCCGGACCGGGCTCGAAGGGAAAGGCGTCGGACGACGGCAGCTGACTCCATGGGTGAACGTATCATCGGCATCGATCTGGGAACGACGAACTCCTGCGTCGCCATCTACGACGGGACCGAGGTCAAGGTCATCCCGAGCGGCGAAGGTAGCCGGACGGTTCCGAGCGTCGTGGCGTTCAAGGACGGTGAGCGGCTGGTCGGTCAGGTCGCCAAGCGCCAGGCCATCACCAACGCCGAGAACACGATCTTCGCCGCCAAGCGGCTGATGGGGCGGCGCTTCGACGATCCCGAGATCCAGAAGCTTGCCCGCCTGCTGCCCTATCGCGTGGTGGAGGCGGACAACGGTGATGCGTGGGTGGAGGCCGGTGGCAAACGCATGTCTCCGGCCGAGATCGGGGCGGCGGTCCTCGCCAAGCTCAAGGAGGCGGCCGAGGCGTACGTGGGCGAACCGGTCGAGCGGGCGATCATCACGGTTCCGGCCTACTTCGACGACGCCCAGCGGCAGGCCACCAAGGACGCGGGCCGCATCGCGGGGCTCACCGTCGAACGCATCATCAACGAGCCGACGGCGGCGACCCTCGCCTACGGTCTCCACGAGAAGGGCGATACCAAGCGGGTCGCCGTCTACGACCTCGGTGGCGGCACCTTCGACATCTCGATCCTCGAGATGCGCGACGGCGTGTTCGAGGTGCTCGCCACGGCCGGCGACACCCTGCTCGGTGGGGAGGACTTCGACAACGCCATCGTCGATCATCTCGCCGAGCTCTTCGCCAAGGAGCACGGCATCGATCTCCGGGAGGATCGGCTGGCGCGTCAGCGACTCAAGGAGGCGGCCGAGAAGGCCAAGCACGAACTGAGCTGGTCCCTCGAGACGGAGATCAACCTTCCGTTCATCGCGGCCAAGGGGGGCCAGCCCCTTCACCTCGAGACTCGATTGACGCGGGGCAAGCTCGAGGGGCTGACGGCCGATCTCGTCGAACGCACCCTCGCACCGTGCCGGCAGGCCCTCGAGGACGCCGAACTCGAGGTCGGGGACATCGACGAGGTCATCTTGGTGGGCGGGCAGACACGCATGCCCAAGATCGTGGAAGCGGTGGAGGCGTTCTTCGGGCGGGAGCCGTCCAAGTCGGTCAACCCGGACGAGGTCGTGGCCGCGGGGGCGGCGATCCAAGGTGGCGTGCTCGAGGGCAACGTCGACGGCGTGCTCCTGCTCGACGTCGTCCCCCTGAACATCGGCGTGGAGACCCAAGGTGGGGTGTTCTCCACGATCATCCCCAAGAACACCACGATCCCGTGCCGGCGTTCCGAGGTCTTCTCGACCACGGTGGACAACCAGCCCCTGGTCAACGTCCACGTGTTGCAGGGGCTTCGGGACATGGCCGAGGACAACAAGAGCCTCGCCCGCCTTCAGCTCACCGACATTCCGCCGGCCCCGCGGGGCGTCCCCCAGATCCAGGTCACCTTCGACATCGACGCCGACGGGATCCTCAGCGTCTCCGCCAAGGATCTCGGGACGGGACGCGAGGTCGGGGTCAAGATCAAGCCCGCCAGCGGGTTGACCGAGGAGCAGGTCGAGGCGCTGGCCCGCGAGGCGGAGGCGAAGAAGCTCGAGGACGCCGTCAAACGCGAACTTGCGGAGCTGCGCAACCGCGCCGAGACCCTGGTCTACACCTGCAAACGGTCCCTCGAAGCCTACGGGAACGTGCTGTCCGAGGTGGATCGCAAGGACATCGAGGAGGATCTCGCGCGGCTTTCGGAGTTGCTCGAGCAGGACGCCCAGGACCCCGATGCCCTGCGCGAGGCCCTGTCGGCCCTCGAGACGTCGTCGCACCAGATCTACGAAGCCATGATGGCGGCGGCAGGGGACGGTCAGGAAAGCTAGGGGGAGACGTCGGTGGACGACGATCTCTACGCCGTACTCGGCGTCGACCGGCGGGCGAGTTCCGCGGAGATCAAGCGGGCCTATCGGCGACTGGCCGTCGAACTCCACCCGGACCGCCATCCCGACGATCCCGAGGCCGAGGCACGGTTTCGCAGGATCAACGTCGCCTACCACACCCTCGTCGATCCCCAGCGTAGGGCACGCTACGACGCCGAGCGGCTGCGCACGGAGCTGTCGGAGTTCTCGCCGAAGAGCGCGGTCACGGTGGCGCGGGAGTTCGTCGGCGGTGTCGTCGGCGACCTGCTCGGCACGCGGCGAAAGGCGGCCCGGCGGGGGAGGGACGTGCGCTACACCCTGACGGTCGAGTTCGCCGAGGCGGTGCTCGGCACGTCGAAGACCATCACCTTCGACGGCCCGGTCCGCTGCCCCACATGCGAAGGTGCCGGCTCCACGGGCTCGGCACCGGTGGACTGCGATCACTGCGACGGGCGCGGCGAGTTGCGGTCGGGGCCCCTCGGGCGGCGCGTCCGTTGCCCGCGGTGCGACGGCACGGGGCTCGTCCATCGCGACCCGTGCCGGACGTGTCGTGGCACCGGTCGCGTCACGCGGCAGGTCGCCTATCACGTGGCGATTCCCCCGGGAACGGAGAGCGGCAGCGAGCGCGTGCTCGAGGGGCGGGGCGAGCCGGGGCGCTTCGGTGGGCCACCGGGGGATCTTCGGATCACCGTCAACGTCCGCCCGGATCCGGACATGCGCCGCGAGGGGCGCGACATCGTCGCTCGGCTCTACGTCTCGCCCGTCGAGGCATCGACCGGGGCCCTCGTGCCCGCGCCATGCGTCCACGGGCCATTGTCGGTGCGCCTGCCGGAAGGGGTCGAGACGGGGACCAAGCTGCGGGTGCGGGGGAAGGGCGTGCCAGGTTCCGGTGGTAGGGGCGATGCCATCTTCGAGGTCGTGGTGGAGACGCCGCGCCGACCCAGCCACGACCGAGCGGCGGCCGCGGCCTTCGATGCAGCGGCGGCCGCGTTCGGGACGGTTCTCGACGACCACACGGCTGCGTGCACGCCACGGCGCGCCGAGCAACGCGGTCGCATCGAAGCGCGCCACTTCGCGGCGGACGATTCCGGTTCTGGTTCGAGGAGTGCGGTATCCTAGGGGGGCCCATGGTGTTCATGGACCTGCCCAACCGCGAGGTGAACATCAAGCTCGTCTACTATGGGCCGGCCCTCAGCGGAAAGACGACGAATCTACAGCAACTGCACCGCATGATGCAGGGGGCCACGAGCGGCGACCTGGTGACGCTCGATACCCGGGACGACCGCACGCTCTTCTTCGACCTCTTGCCCCTCGAGTTCGAGACCCGCGAGGGGATTCACGTTCGGTTGCGACTTTTCACGGTGCCGGGGCAGGTGTTCCACAACGCGACGCGCAGGATCGTGTTGCAAGGAGCCGATGGAGTGGCATTCGTCGCAGACTCCCAGATCTCCGAGACGCGCGCCAACAACGAGAGCTTCGCCAACTTGAAGCACAACTTGCGCCAAAACGGCATCGACTACGACGACGTCGCCGTGGTCATCCAGTTCAACAAACGCGATCTGCCGGGCATCCGCACCGAGGAGGAGGTGGCCCGCATCGCGGCCAAGGGCAGGGAACCGGTCTATCTGGCCACGGCCATCGAGGGCAAGGGCGTACGGGAGACGTTCGAGGGACTGGCATCTGCGACGTGGCAGAGGCTCGAGCAGAGATTCGATCTCGGTGCCAAACTCGGCGTGGATCACGACGCGTTCATGCAGCAGGTGCGGCGCCTGTTCGCCGCGGAGGAGCAGGACACGTGAGCGAGGGGCTTGGGATCGCCGACCGCATTCCGCGGCTCGAACAGGTGTTGCGAGCGCGGGACTTTCAGCGGGTGTTCGAGCCGTTCCTCGGGCGGATCCTGCCCGCCGTGGTCCTCTTCGACCGTCGTGGTGCACGCCATGCCGGCGTGTGGATCGCGGACGAGCCTGCGGCGGCATGGGAGCAGATCCCTCCGGAGGCACTCGCCCAGGTGGGGGCGCGCGAGCCCGTGGTGGTTGCGACGCGGCGATGCCTGGTACGTGCGGTGTACGCCGGTGCCGAGCGCATCGGTACCGCGGTCTACGTCGTCGGTGAATCCGAGGCCGCAGCGGACGGGGGGGCGGATTCGCCGATGGATTCGGTGCGTCTTGCCCAGGCCGTGGACGGGGTGTTGTCGCAACTGTTGCAGTCGGGATTCGCCGCTTGGATCACGTCGGAGTTGCACCTGGCCGCCTCCGAGGACTCCTATCAAGCGATCGAGGAGCAGAACGCCGAGCTGCGTCGGGCCATCGCCCATCTGCGCGAGGTCGACGAACTCAAGGCGAACTTCCTGGCGACGATCTCCCACGAGCTGCGCACGCCCCTGACCAGCGTCATCGGGTTCAGCGAGATGCTGCTCGATGGCGTGGCGGGAGACCTCACCGACGCCCAGCGCGAGTACGTGCAGACGATCCTGGATCGCGGTGAGGAACTGCTTCGCCTCATCACGCAGCTGCTCGAGCTGTCGCGCATGGAGGTGGGGTCCATGCGGCTCGAACTGGCTCCCACGGATCTCGGGCCCCTGGTGGAGCGCGCCGTCGAGACACTGCGCCCCGAAGCCGTACGCGCAGGGGTCGAGGTCCGTTCGGAGATCGAACCGGGCGCGGTACCTCGGGTTCTGGTGGACGCCCCGAAGATCGGACAGGTGCTACTCAACCTTCTGGGCAACGCGATCAAGTTCACGCCGAGCGGTGGCCAGGTGGTCGTGCGGGCGGTCACCGCCCCGATCCACCGGCCCTTCGAGGAGGAGGATCTCTTCGGGGAGGAGGCCCACGACGCCGTGCGGGTCAGCGTAGAGGACACCGGCGAGGGGATCGAGGCCGACAAGCTGGAACGGATCTTCGACCGCTTCTACCAGGTGGACTCGAGCCCGACGCGGCGGCACGGCGGGGCCGGTCTCGGGCTTGCCATCGTCAAGAGCATCGTCGAGGCCCACGGAGGCGAGGTTTGGGCCGAGTCGACGCGGGGCGTGGGGACGACGATCCACGTGACCCTGCCGCGCGCGCAGGCTGGCGCCTCGGGGGCGTCGTAGGGCACGGGCCACGGTTCGGGCGCGACCGGGCCGTCGCCCGCATCGACGGATCGGCCGGATGCGTGGTTTTGGACCGATCTTGCATTTTGGCGGCGACCGTGCCATGTCGTCGCGCAGCATGACCGCCAAGCGACGCACGACGAAGGACCAGGCGCGACTTCGGGAGCTCGAGGAGCTGGCGCGCGCGATGGGGGCCGTGGTCCGTTACGACGACGTGCGCGGGAGTACGCGATCGTCGGGGGGGATCTGTCGTGTGCGTGACGCCTGGTGGATCATCGTGGACCGGCGCATGGCGCCGCGGGAGCGAGCGACCATGCTCGAGCGCCAGCTCGACCGACTGCGGCAACGCCTCGAGCGGGCCGGGGAGGTCGAACGCATGGAGCGCAAGGGATCTGCGGCCGCGGGCGGCGCCGGCGAGCCCGCGTCCCGCGCATCCGCCTAGGGGGGCGGCTCCAGCGGACCATCGGGGGGCGCCGCACGTGCCGCGGCGCCCGGTCAACGGTCGCCGGCGCCGGCGAGCAGGGCCTCGAAGACCGGGTCGTCGAAGAGGGTCGCCGCAACCTCGTCGCGGATCGCGGCGATCTCCTCGGGGGGCAGCCCCGCCGGGAGCTGCGCCGCGACCACGAGGTCGACGAGGCGCTCTCGCGCTTCGATCGGCGTGATCTCACCGGCCGCCAGCTCCTGCGCGATGGCATCGACGCCCTCGAGCGCGACACCGTCCGCGGGCGCCGTGGCCTCGGCGCCCTCCGCCGCCGCCGTAGGGGCGACACCTTCGGTCGCCCCCGGCTCCCGGAGCCGGGACGTGGCGGTCACGCGCAAGGGGTCGTCGTCGTGGATTGGGCACATGGGGAACCTCCGCAGTCTACCATCGGCCGTCGTGGCGGTCCGTTGCATCCGACCGCGAGGCTCCATGGTCGTGACGGCCCGATGCGCGTCCCGCGACCCATGGGTGCGACGAGGTGGGGATCTGTGCGACAACACGCGGTGGCGGTCGCAAGGTGCCTCCCAGGGGGCGGAAAACCGGCGAATGCATTGACTTTTCTGGCGTGTACGGCTCAATTCCACCTAGAATACGATTCCCATCACCCGAGGGACGTCAACGTTGAAGGCACCCGTACAATTCGGCCCCTACCAGCTCCTCGAACGCATCAGCGTGGGGGGCATGGCGGAGGTCTACAAGGCCAAGGAGTTCGGCGCCGACGGGTTCGAGCGCCTCGTCGCGATCAAACGGATCCTGCCCCACGTGGCGGAGGACGAAGAGTTCATCGCCATGTTCAAGGACGAGGCGAAGATCGCGGTCCAACTCTCCCACGGCAACATCGCGCAGATCTACAACCTCGACACCCACGAGGATGGCTTCTACATCGCCCTCGAGTACGTGGCCGGGCGGGATCTGCGGGCCATCTTCCAGCGATGCCAGCAGCAGGGCAAGCCCATGCCCATCGAGCAGGCCTGCTACATCGTCATGAAGGTCTGCGAGGGGCTCGACTACGCCCACAACAAGAAGGACGCCTACGGTCGCGAGCTCAACATCGTCCACCGGGACGTGAGCCCGCCGAACATCCTGGTGTCCTACGAGGGGGAGGTCAAGCTCATCGACTTCGGCGTGGCCAAGGCAGCCGGGCGGGCCTCGAAGACCCAGGCGGGCATCCTCAAGGGCAAGTTCGGCTACATGTCGCCCGAGCAGGTACGCGGCATGCCCCTCGATCGCCGCAGCGACGTGTTCTCGGTGGGGGTCGTCCTGTGGGAGATCTTGACGGGGCAGCGGCTCTTCCAGGGGGACACCGACTTCGCGACGCTCGAGATGGTACGCAAGGTCGAGGTGCCGAGTCCGCGCTCGGTCAACCCCGCGATTCCCGAGGACCTCGAGCGGATCGTGTTCAAGGCGCTCGCCCGGGATCCGGACCAGCGTTACCAATCCGCCATCGAGCTTCACGACGAACTCCAGGCCTTCATGTTCGCCCACGGGCTCTTCTACAGCCGCAAGGCTCTGGCCGCCTGGATGCGGAAGCAGTACGCGAAGGAGATCGAGTTGGAAAAGGAGAAAGCCAACCGAGCTCGCGGCGGATCCGGTTCCGGGACCGGCCGCCAGCGGAAGACGATGATGATGACGCCGGGCAGCCGTCCGCCGCCGCCGCCGCCGGGAGGTCGTCCGCCGCCGCCCCCTTCGGGGGGAGCGGCCCCGCCGTCCGGGGGGGACCGTGGGGGTGGGCGCAAACCGCCCAAGCCGAGGCCCTCGAGCGTGCCCACCCAGGCGCATCAACCGGTCTCCGCCGTTCCGCCGCCTTCGGGGCCGCCGCGCCCCAAGCCGGGTGGTCGGGGTGCACGGCGCACGATGATGATGACGCCGGGCCGACCCGCGCCGCTCGGCGGTGCCTCCCCGAAGCCCGCCGCGCCCAAGCCGGCGGCCAAGCCCGCACGCCCCAAGGCGGCACCGGCCAAGGCCGCCGGGGGCGGAGACTTCGACTGGGACGATGACGAACTCGAGACGCGGCTCTTCGACGGGGACGTGGGGCAGGGCCTCGAAGAGGCCAATCGGGCCAGCGAGATGCAGGCTGCCCGGTCTGCCCGGCCCATCGCGCCGGCGAGCCCGCCACCGCCGTCCTCGAGGCCCACCGCACCACCGGGCCCCGCCGGTCCTCCGACCCCCGCAGGACCGCCCGGAAGTGGGATGGCACCGGCCGGTCCGCCGAGCGGTGCGCCGCCGGCCGCGGGCCCGCCTGCCGCCGCCGCGGGGGCGTCGCTGCCGCGGCCACCTTCGACGCCGGCGGCCGCCCCGACCCCGAGTCCGGTCGTCGACGACGAGCCGGCTCGGAGTCGACGCGGCCTTTGGCTCGGCCTCGGTGCCGCCGCCGTGCTCCTGCTCGTGGCCGGGGGCGTCGGGGTCATGATGATGAACAAGGGGGGCGACACCCCGGCGGCCGGCGCGGCGGCCGGGTTCGGATCGTTGACCGTCAACGTCAAGCCCGCGGATGCCACCGTGACCGTGGACGGGCAGCCCGTGGCGGGCACGTCCCCGTTCCTGGTGCCCCAACTCGCGGCGGGCAGCCACAAGGTGGTCGTGTCCAAGCCTGGGTATGCCCCGTTCGAGAAGGAGATCACGGTGCAGCCCGGTGCCCCTCTCGTGCTGCCCGTGGAACTCGGGCCCGCCAAGGTGGACCTGTCGTTCGCGGTCGAACCGGCATCGGCCCAGGTGGCCCTGGTGGAGGGCGACAAGGTGACCCCCATCGGAACGTCCGGCACCGCCTACGCCCTCTCGCCCAAGCCGGGCGTCACGTATCAGATCGAGGTCTCGGCCCCGGGATACGTGACCAAGCGGATTCCCCTCGAACTCGACGGCAGCACGTCGAAGAAGGTCGAGGTGACCCTCGACCCGGAGGCCAAGGCTGCTCCGGAGAAGGCTGCGCCCGAGCGTACGGCCGCGCGCACGCCACGTCCGACGAAGAAGCGGACGTCGTCGAGCCGCCCGAAGGCGCGGCCGTCGGGCTCCGGCCTGTTGGGCGTTGCGACGGCGCCGGGGACGCCGCCGGCGTCCGTGTCCATCGATGGCAAGGGGATCGGCAAGACGCCCCGGCCGCCGCGCAAGGTCTCCGCCGGTTCCCACATGGTCAAGTGCACGTGGTCCGACGGCAAGAGCTACACCAAGCGCGTGACGGTGCCCAAGCAGGGCAAGATCATCGTCCGCTGTCAGAAGAAGTAGCCACCGTGGCCTCGGGGCCGAAGGGGCCTTCGTCCGGGCGGATGATGGCCCACAGGGCTTCGGGCACGTAGGGCATCGCCCGGTCGCGTTCGGCGACGAACGCACGGCGCAGTCGCTCCACCTCGTCGAGGGCCTCGCTACCGCCGATCTCCGCGAGCTTCGCACGCAGCATCTCGCGTAGGTGCTCGTCCTCGGCTTCGAGGATCTGGCTGCGCAGGAACTGGATCGCGAGTTGGCGGCCGGCGTAGTCGTCGATCAGGCTCGCCGCGTACTGCCGGACGAGGGGGTCGGCACCGAAGGCGGCGGCCTTGCGGATGAGACGAGCGCCCTCGGCCTTGGCCTCGGCGATCTCCTCGGGCGTGTAGCCCGGCGTGATGGGCACCTGGTGGAGCAGGAGCATGCCGAGGCGGTAGAGCAGTTCGTGGCTCTCGGGAAACTGGGCAAGGCCCATCCGGTAGATGCGGATCGCCCGCTCGACCATGGAACGGTCCACCGCCTTGCCCCCGACGTAGATGGCGCTGATGCCCCCCCACAGGTAGGGGCGGTGGAAGCGTGGGGCGAGGTAGGTGATGGCCTCGGTGTATCGATCCGTCCAGACGATCTCGTCGTCGGTCAGGTGGGTGCCCGCGAAGACGAGGGCGCGCACCCAGATGAGATCCGCCAAGGCCTCCCGGTAGCCGAGGCTCATCCACGCCAGGTGTTCGGGGGGAGGCAGATAGAGCAGGTCCTCGTCCTCGGGGAAGGCGGCCCGCATGGTGCGTGCTCGCTCGTGCAGGCCGTGGACCGCACCGGCGAGGCCGACGAGCACTGCGAGGGCGAGGAGGCGGCGCCGCACGCCGCCCATGGTAGCGTGCCCGGGCGGCGACGGGCGACGGCGCCCGCATCTCGATGCGCTCCCGTGGGGGCGCCGGGGCCATGGACGTGTTACGCCGCGGCCCCACCCTCTTGCGTGGCGGGACCGCGGCGAACCCTCGGGCCGCGGCGATGCGCGGGCCTCGTGCTTCGTCTACTCGAGCTCGCGGTCGATGTAGAGACCGGCCGCGGCGGTGATGCCGTCCTGCGACGCGGCGGCCGCACGCTCGAAGGTGGAGAAGACGGTGCCGTCACCGTTCAGGTCACCGAAGGCCTGGGCGGTGAACTGGCAGTTGCCGTAGGTGCCGCTGTTCTTGGCCTTGAAGCCGTAATGGAAGTAGTGGCCCTGCTCCATCACGAAGTTGATGGCGTCCCACACGGGATCGCCGGTCCACAGCCCGATGTCGTACTTGCCACCACCACCGCCGCCGACCGAGGGCTGGCAGCGACCACCCGGCCCCGCGTTGCAGTCCACGTTGAGCGGCGGCGTGAGCTTGTTCGTGGTGGTGTCGTTCGGGTTCGCCACCGGGCAGCGGTGCGGCGCGAGCTGCGACTGCGCGCCGCCGTTTTTGAGCAGGTTCACCTTGCCCCGCTCGACGTGCTCGGCGTTGTAGTAGGAGCTTACGCCGTCGAACATCTTGGCGATGTTCGTACGGGCCTCGCTGGTCTTCGACCGGCGCATGTACTTGGTCAGCGCCGGAATGGCGATGGCGGCGAGGATGCCGAGGATCGCCACGACGATCATCAGCTCGATGAGCGTAAAGCCCTTGGCTTTCTTCATCCGTTGGAGGGAAAGATGCATGGTGCGTTCGTCCTTGGTGTGGGGTTTGGGGTTTGGTTCGGGGTTTGGGGCTGCAGGACGCGGAGGACGTCCTGCGAGGGGAAAGGAAGCCTATTCGTTCTCGATGTACGGCCCGATGGAGTCGCCGCTGACCTCGGAGGTGTAGTGCGCGGTGGTCAGGGCCCAGTACGTGCCGTCGAAGTCGAGGTCGCAGATGGCGAAGGAGTAGAACCAGTCGTTGGCGTAGAAGCGCTGTTGCTCGACCGTGGCGTTGGGGAAGATGGCCTTGGCCAGGGTCTGCCCGAAGGGCGGCTCGTCGGCCTGGCCCGGCGGGCCGTTGGTGCCGTAACCAGAGATCGTCCCGTAGCCGCAGTAGGAGTGGGCCCCCTCGGGCATGAAGCGTAGGGCGTCGAACCCGTGCAGTTCACCGCCGCCGCGCAGATAGGGACCGTCGGGTTGCCCGGCCAGGGTGTAATCGGCGTCCGTGATGTTCCACTGCACCGGGACCAGGTCGGCGTTCGAGATCTTCGCCTTCGGGGGATAGACCTTGTTCTCGTCGGTGGTGCTGCTGGCGTAGTGGCCCGTGACGGCCAAAAAGCTCTTCTGCCGCAGCGTGATGTTGCTCAGGTCCGCCACCACCTGGCTCTTGCGAGCGCTGCGCGTATAGCGCGTGTATCCGACGACCGCGATGGTGGCCAAGATCCCGAGGATCGTGACCACCGTCATCAGCTCGATGAGGGTGAAGCCCTTGGGGGGGCGGCGTCGTCCGAAGTTCGTCATCCTGAGGTCCTTCCTGGGTCAAGCACGAAGCGTTCCTTGGTGTTCTGTGGTGTAAATGCTTCGTAATTTCAGTGGGTTCCGTGGTGCGCGGCTGCGCGCCCGACGCTTTTGGCGCCGGGGGGTGACAATTCGCGTCGAGGCGTCCCGAATTGGTGTTCGAAATGTCAGGAATCCGTTCCCGTCACGGATGGGCCGGCCAGGCCGAGCTTGGTCATGCGATAGCGTAGCGAGCGTGGCGTGATGCGGAGCAGCTCGGCGGCCCGTTGGCGCACGCCACCGGCCAGGGCCAGGGCCTGCTCCAACAGGTCTCGCTCGATGTCGGCCAGGACCCTGTCGAGATCGATCCCCTCGGCCGGCAGGCGAATTCCGCTCGCATCGGCGGTCGCGGTCGCCGGGCGCACGGCGGGCAGGTTGGCGGCCGACAGCACGGGACCCGACTCGAGGGCGACGGCACGCTCGACGAGGTTCTCGAGTTCGCGCACGTTGCCCGGGTAGTCGTAGGAGAGGAACCATTGCATGGCCTCGGCCGAGATCCCCTCCAGCGGCCGGTTCATGTCGCGACAGGCACGCTCGAAGAACCGTTCGACGAGCAGCGGAATGTCCTCGCGGCGCCTTCGCAAGGGGGGCAGGACGACCTGCACCACGTTGAGTCGAAAGTAGAGGTCCTGGCGGAACTCTCCGGCCTGAACGGCTCGTTCGAGATCCCGATTCGTCGCGGCCACGACCCGGCAGTCCACCGCCGTCTCCTTGGCGGCACCGACCGGGCGCACGACCTTCTCCTGCAGGACCCGCAGCAGCTTGACCTGTAGGGCCGGGTCGAGCTCGCCGATCTCGTCGAGGAACAAGGTGCCCCCTTGGGCCTCCCGGAACAGACCGGCCCGCGCCGCGGAGGCTCCCGTGAAGGCACCCTTCTCGTGGCCGAAGAGCTCGGACTCCATGAGGTCCGGCGGAATGGCGCCGCAGTTGACCGCAACGAAGGGGCCTTCGCTGCGGTCCGACAGGTTGTGGATCGCCCGTGCCACGAGTTCCTTGCCGGTACCCGACTCGCCCACCACCAGCACGCTGGCACGGGTCGGCGCGACACGACGGACCACCTCGAACACCCGGCGCATGGCCTCGCTGCGGCCCACCATGCGGTCGAGGCGCGCGACGCCCCGTAGCTCCTCGCGCAGGCGCAGGTTCTCGGCTCCGAGGGCGCGCCGTTCGAGGGCCCGTGCCACGACGAGTTCGATCTCGTCCACCTTGAACGGCTTGGCGATGTAGTCGTAGGCGCCCAGGCGCATGGCCTCCACGGCGGTCTCGGCCGTGGCGAAGGCCGTGATCATGATGACCAGGGGCGGGTCCGGTCGGGCCGAGGCGTGCCGCAGCACCTCCATGCCGTCGATGCCGGGCATGGTCAGGTCCGACAGGACCACGTCGAACGCCCGTTCGTCGAGCAGGCGCAACGCCGTTGCGCCGCTTTCGGCGCAGGTCACCTGGTGGCCGGCGCTCGAAAGGGCGATCTCCAGGACGTCGCGCACCGATCGCTCGTCGTCGACGACGAGGATGGAGCCTCTGCGGGAACCTTCCATGGCCCAAGGGTAGCAACCGCGGTGGGATGCTCGGGATCGCCGCGGGCGCGGGGGTCAGCTCCGGCGGTCCGTGCGGCGGCCGCCTCCGTGCCGGAGGACGAGCACCAGGTGGGACGCCAGCCGGCGGAGCACGGGCATGGAGCGCATCTTCCATTCGATCCGCGTCCACAACGAACCGAGGACGGGCAGGGCGCGGGGGGCGGCGGGTGCATACACCAACTCGACGCCGTGCAGCTCCACGAGGTCGACGAACTCGGGCAGGTCGGCGGCGAAGCGTTCGAGGGTGTCGAACCGATCCGGTCCCTCCGGGGTGTCGACGACGAGGGGGCCGGCCTCGATGGCCTTGGCCAGGTGGCGCACCCCGTAGGCGGCGCCCCGCAGGCTCTGCGGGTTGTCGATGTCGAAGACCAGGGTGCCGCCGGGAACGAGCTTTTCGGCCATGGCGGCCACCAGCAGGCGGGCCCGACGTTCGGACACCTTGCTGTCCTCTCCGAGAAAGGGCACCACCCGCAGGGCGATCACCGTCTCGAAACTCGAGGCTCTGGTCGAAAGGTCTCCGGCCGAAGGGTCGAGGTCCGTCACCACCTCGAGGTCTCCGGCCCGCGCGGCGACGACGTCCGTCAGCCAAGGGTGGGGCGGCGCCACGAGCAGCACCCGCCGACCGGGCACCGAGCGCAGGGCGATCTCGGCTTCCATCCGCAGGGCCAGCGGCGGCTCCCCCGGCGGCGGCAGCTCGGGCTCGGCACCGTCCGTGCCGTTCGTTGACCGGTTCACGGCCCGCATGGTACGCATGGAGCCGGTCCAAGGAGTCCCTGCATGCCCACGAAAATCCTCGCCATCGACGATAGCAAGACGATGCGGCTGGCGATCAAGATCACCTTCGCCGCCGAGGACGCAGAGGTCGTCGCGGTCAGCAAGGGCTCCGAGGCCGTTGCCCGTGCCAAGCAGATGGGGGCCGACGTGGTCCTCGTCGACCACCGGTTGGCTCCCGGGGAGCCCTCGGGCTACGACGTGTGCCGGGCCCTCAAGGCCGATCCCGCGACGGCGGGCATCCCCGTGCTCATCCTCACGAAGGGGCCGCCCGACGAGGCGGCGACCGCCGAGATCTCGGCCTGCGGGGCGGATGGGTTCGTGCCCAAGCCCTTCGGCACCCAGGAACTCATCGACAAGGTCCGGGCCGTGGTCGAGGGCAAGGGCGCCCGCGTGACCGGGGCCCCCCGGCCCGTGCCGCGGCCTCCGGCGGCACCAACACCAGCGTCTGCGAAGCCCGCGGCCGCGAAGCCCGCGGCCGCGAAGCCCGCGGCTGCCAAGCCCCCCGTGCGAGGGCCGGCCCC
>RFGU01000074.1 GCA_003696955.1 Deltaproteobacteria bacterium
CTCGTCCCCACCACCGACAGGACGCGGCTGCTCGCGGTCCGCCCCTACGAGATCGACGTGGTTCTGCTCGCCGAGTGCAAGGTGGAGCGCACGATCCCCGTGCCCACCGAACGCCCGTCGGTATGCGAGGCCGAGGGGGCCGCCCTGTGGATCGGCGGCGGGCACCTCTATCGCGGCAGCCTGTTCGCGAGCGAAGTCCACAAGGTGGGACGCAGCCTCCGGGGATTCGTGGACGCGGTCACCGTCGTGCGCCCCCACCTTCTGGCGGCGGCAGGTGCCCTCGGCGAGGTGCTCGTGGACACCGCGGACGAGGAAGAGACGTTTCGCCGCAAGGCGGCCGCCCCCCGCGAGGTGCTCGGCATCGCCCCGAGCGCCGACGGCCGGTGCGTGTTCGCGACCGGCGCCCCCCATGCGTGGATCTTCGACCCGGACCATCCCGAGGGTCACACGCGCCTGGCACCGCGGCCGGGCGCCGCGGCCGACGACGTGGCCGATCCGGTGGTCGGCGTGGGTGCCCTGTCCGACGGTTCCGTCGCCCTGGCGACGGCCGGTGGCACGGTGGCCTGGACGCAGCGCACGCTGCGAGTCGTGGGCGCCGTCACCGTGGCGACCGCGGATCCGCCGCTGGCGCTGTTCGGCGACGAGACCTACGTGTACGTGCTGCGCCCGGGCGGACGCCTCGAACGCCTTCGACGCGGACCGCCGCCGGACGACGCGGACCCGCCCCCGCCTGCCGCCGAGGCCGCCACGGTCTCCGACGACACGGTGACCGCATGCCGCCTGGCGAACGGGACGTTCGTCCTGGGCGTCGCCGAGGCAGGGGGCGCCCTGGGCCGCATCGTCGTACGGACGGCCGACACCCTGACCTTCTCTCCGGTCGAACTTGCCAAAGCCCCCCGAGCGTCTCGGGCACCGGCCCTCGACGTCGAAGACGTCCCGCGGATCGACGGCCCCCCCCTGGCCGAGTTGAATCCCGATGCGGTGCTCAAGGGCCCTGTGCGAATCTGGCGGACCACCCCCCGGACGGGCCCGGTGGAGAAGTGGCCCCATGCCCCCGTCGACGTGTCCGACGTGGACGCGCCCGGCCCATGGCTCGTCGCAGCCATGGTTCGGCCGGCCCAGGGCCCCGTACGCCCGGCGCTCTGCCTCGTGCCCGGTCCCGAGGATCCCGAGGCCCGACCGTCGTGGATCGTATGGGGCGACGCCCCGCGGGGGTGGGTCGAACTTTCGACGCCCGAGATCCGTCGGCAGGGTTGGACCCGACGGTCGGTCTACCCCCTTGCTCCCGCCCTCGCCGTCTCGCGCGAGGCCCTCGGGCCACGCGCGGCGCGGATCCCCGACGGCTGGACCGACCCCGCCACCTTCGCCGAACTCGCGGCCACCTGTCGCCGCGAGTTGTCGGTCGTCTGGTGATCCCGGCGGCACCTCGAAGGCACCGCGACGGATCTAGGCCGGATGCCGGACGCCGCGAGCGTCCCCGTCTCCCTCGCAGTGCCTGCAGGTGGAGATGCCGAGCAGCCGGTAGAGCGGGCAGGTGCCGGCGAGCCCCGTCACGAGGGGCACGAGACCGATCCACTTCCACGGCGTCTTCGGTCCCACGAAGACAAGGGACAAGAGAGCCACACCGAGCACCACTCGGATCGCTCGGTCGATGGGATGTTCGTTCTTGGCGAAGAAGTCGCGCATGGTCGTCGTCCTTTCGAAGCGCAAGCTGACCATGGGAGCCACGGCAGGCAACGATCGATTCGCGCACATCCTGCGCCGGTGATGCGACCGCAACGATGGTCTCGGGCCGGGCCTCGTCAGCGGCAACGGCCGCCGGCCGTCACCCACGCCACGTCGCTTGCGAGATCCACCACGAGCCGAGCGCCGCCGCGCCCTCTCCCGAGGCGGTAGACCAGCCGGTGCCCCGATGGGGCCGTCCGGGGCGCCCCAGGACGCGCTCCCGTCGGCGCGACGAGCCCACCAGGCGCCGCGAGCAGGAGGCGGCCGGTGCGTCGGTCCCACAGCACGACGCCACCATGGGTTCCGCGGGCAACCACGGCGGCGCTCAGCCGCGCCACGTCCTTGGCCCGCAGCGCGATCTCACCGGGCCCCTCGGTTGCCCCCGCGACGGTGGCGATACCCAACGGCTCGAGGAGGTTCTCTCGCACGTAGGCCGAAAACGGTCGTCCCGTCCGCCGCTCGACGATCGCCTCGAGCAGCTCGTCCCCGAGGGGCGAAGGCTCGACGAGCCTGCCTGGCTCGCGCCGGGTAGGGCCGTGACGATCCAGGTCGGCCTCCACGTCCCCCGACGTGGCGGCCGACGCCGAAAGCCCCGCCGTGTGGAACAAAAGATGGTGCACCCGCGCCGGTCGGCCGAAGGGACCGTCGCGAAACCCCGGGATCTCGTCGCGAACGGGGCGGCGCGGATCGACGATCCCGTGGTCGACGAGCTGCAGGACGGCCATGGTCGCAAGCCACCTGCGAAGGCCGGTCCCCGCGACGACGGCGTCACCGCCACGCACGACCGTCACGCCGTCGGCGTCGGCGCGCACGCACGTCGCGCCAGGCCGTGGCGCGACCGCCAAGAGCCCCGCCAGCACCGCCGCGATCGCCGTCATGATCGGCATCCCACGCCCTGTCGACCGCCGTCCCCCTTAGAAGGGCCCGGCGGCCGTGGGTGCGCGGACGGTCAACGTGATGACCCCGCCGCTCGGCATGGACAGGCGCCCCGATGCCAGCACCACCATGCCGTCACGGATCTCGAGGTCGTTGCGGCCGTTGGGGACCGTGATCCCCGAGACCGGCGCCGTGCCCACGTAGCGGCCGTTCAGGAACACGCTGCCACGGCCGCCGACGATCTCGACCGAGAGGCTCCCGGGGTCCCGGCGACCCCGCCGGCGCTTGTCACGACGGGACGCCCGCTTGCCGGGCACGAACGCCGCCCCCTTGGTGCGCGTCCAACAGACCGTGCCGTCGTCGGTGCACGCGTCCTCCGCGTGGGCGGGCAGCGTCGCGCCGAGGGCCAACGCCAGAGCGAATCCTGCGGTGTTGCGGACCCTGCGACCCATGGTGTTCACGTCAGAACCTCCCCGAGAGGGCAATCCCGGCGCCTGCTGGCAGCACCCGGAGCCTTGCCTTGCGATCGTCGGATTTGCCGGCGCGTTTCTTACCGACGACGAGCAGAGCGATTCCGGTGGCCGCGAGGAGGCCGCCGGCGATGAGGCCTGCATAGGCCAGGGCGTTGCCCACCTTGCCCTTGCGCTCCACCGCATCGTAGGCGTCGCCGTAGATCGTCGGGTCGTCGGCCTTGTCCTGTTGCACGGCGCCGATGGCGAGCCCGGCGACCCCGACGCCGAGACCGGCCGCCCCGAGGGCGGTCAGCGCCGCTCCGGTGGCAATGAACACCTTGGGGCCCGCGGCCCCCTTCTTCTTCTCGTCCGTCTTGGGCGCCGCCGCCTCGGCCTCGATTTCGGCGCGAAGCGCTTGGCTGCGTTGCAGCACGTCGTTGGCCCGCGACACGAGTCCCGGGATCTCCATGGGATCGACGGGCTGCCAGTCCTTCGAAGCCATGGGGCCCTGCAGGAAGTAGAGGATGTCCAGCGCGATGCGGGCGTGCTCGTCGGCCTGGTCGAGCGGTGCCGTGGTGCGTTCGGCCTCGGCCTGGGCGTAGAACGCCTCGGCCGCGTCGATGAACAGGACCGGGTCGCCGAGCTGTCGCGCGGCCGTGGAGAGCCGGTCGGCCGCCGTCGCGGGATTGCCAGCGTCGAGTTCCACCTTGGCGGCCTGCTGCACCGTACCGCGGGTGCCGGCCATGGTCGCCGGCGTGACCTTCGGTTCGGCGGCGCCGGCCGGTGCAGCGACCACGAGGCACACGGACAACGCGGTGGCCAGGATCCGAGCGCCGGGGGGACGAGGCATCGGGGCGACGCTAACAAGTCGCGCCCACGCTGCCAAGCCGGCAGGCGCCCGAGCCCGCCCACCGAGCGCCACACGCGCTAAGGCATCGCCCTCGGCCGCACGCGAAGCCCCCCGTTCGACCGGACGCCCGCGCCTTCTGGTATCGTCCCGCCGTCATGCTCGCCCTCCGTTCGATGCGCCGCCGCCCCCCCACCGCGGCCTTCCGGCGGTTCGCGTCCGTCATCGGCGTGTTCGCCTTCCTCGCGCTCGCCGGCTGCTTCCGCGGCGGTGAACGGGAGAAGGAGCCGCCCCCGGGCTACGCCGGTGGCCTGTGCCTTGCGCCCACGGCCGCCATGCCCCAGCCCCACTGTGTGGACGGCAGCGTATGCAATGCCGAACGCGGCTTCTGCTACGACCCGTTCGATCCTTGCCGCGGCTTCTTCTGCGGCGGGTCGGACCGCGGGGCGTGCGTCGTCGATGCCGAGAACCTCCCCTCGTGCACCTGCTTCGCCGGCTACAGTACGGAGCAGTACGAACTGTTGTGCTGCCCCACGACGCCCGGCGTGGACGACGTCTGTGGCGTCATCGACTCGTCCGGGGCGGACGGGGGCGCAGGCTCGACGTCGGCGGGCACGTCCGCCGGCATCGCTCCACCGGATGCGGGATGAGCGACGACCTTCGCGCCGTCGTGTTGCTCAGCGGCGGCCTCGATTCCGCCACCACCCTTGCCATCGCACGTTCCGAGGGGCGGAAGGTGTGGGCCATGAGCTTCGCCTACGGCCAGCGGCACGCCGCCGAACTGGCCTGTGCACGCTTCCAGGCCCGCGCCCAGGGTGTGGTGTCCCACCAGGTGATCGATCTATCCGATTTCGGCCGCATCGTAGCGGATGCCACGGCCTTGGTGACCCACAGCCCCCACGACGTGCCCGACCGAGCCACGGGTAGCGAGGACGAGATCCCCATCACCTACGTCCCGGCGCGCAACACGGTGTTCCTGAGCTACGGCCTCGCGCTCGCCGAAGCCGTCGACGCGACCGAGATCTGGATCGGCGCCAACGCGGTGGACTACTCCGGGTACCCCGACTGCCGACCCGACTTCCTCGAGGCGTTCGAACGGGTCGCGAACCTCGGCACCCGGGCGGGTCGCGAGCACCCGGAAGGTGCTGCGATCCGGATCCGTGCTCCCCTCGTCGAGCGCACCAAGGCCGAGATCGTCCGCACCGCCATGGAACTCGGCGTCGATCTCGGCCGCACCGTAAGCTGCTATGCGCCGCGGGGTACGCCGTCGGCCCCCCTGGCCTGCGGCACCTGCCCGAGCTGCAGGATCCGCCTTGCCGGCTTCGCGGCCGCGGGCTACCAAGATCCGGCCGCCTATGTCGCGACCGCACCGTCTTCCTAGGGCCCGCCGGCGAGGACACCGCGGTTGGCAGGTCGCGGTCCTTGCGTCCGTCGTCTGCTGCGCGCTGGCGTGCGGTTGCCCGACGGCCTCACCGACCGGCTCGGGTGATGCGCAACGGGCCACCACTTCGTCCAGGGGTGCATCGTCGACAGGTGCATCGAAGGCCTCGGCCGACGACGCCCGGGACGTCGAGGCCGCCCCTTCGGCGAGCCGCGGCGGGGCCCCCTTGCCCGAAGGGCCGGTGCGCTTCTTGGCCGTGGCGAGCGGTGCGTTTCCGTCGGACACCCAGATCTCCCTGGAGCAGGACGTCGCCCTCGCCGCATCCGTGCTCGAGGGGCCGGGTCTTACGTTGTTGGCGGCCGGGCCCGCCGCCCCGGTCCTCGCGCTCGAACCCGAGGCGATGCCCCGGACCGACGACGTGCGGGCGAGGCTGCGCGATCTCTTCGCGCCCATGGCACCTTCGCACCTCGCATATCGTTCGCCGCGTATCGACGTCGACGGCCCCGCCGACCGCAACACGGTGCTCGAAGCCCTCGCGCGCGCCTCGAGCCGGGGCGACGGACCGTTGCTCGTCTACCTGGGCGGGCACGGCGAGCAGGGGGCGGCCCCCGCGGAGAACCGCATCGTGACCTGGGGAGGCGACGGGGTGACGGTCGCCGACGTCGCCGACGCCCTCTCCGGGGCGGAGCGGCCCGTCCTCTTGGTCTCGTCCGCCTGCTTCTCGGGCGGCCTCGCCGAGGTCGCCCTCGCCCTGCCACCCGACGAGGGCGTCCCGACGGTCTGCGGGCTCTTCGCCGCGCCGTGGGATCGGGAGGCGAGCGGCTGCGACCCCGATCCCGAGCGGCGGGCGGCCGACGGCTTCGCCTTGCACTTCTTCCCCGCCCTCGAAGGCCGCACCTTCGACGGCCGATCGATTCCGAGGTCCGACATCGACTTCGACGGCGACGGCCGGATCGCCCCCCTCGAAGCCCATGCCTACGTGCGGATCTTCCTCGACACGGCCGACGTCCCCACCACCACCTCGGGGGCGTTCGCCCTGGCAACCGCCCCCGAGGCCGGTCCCGCCCGTCCCGTGGATCTGCCCGTCGAAGTCGCCGTGGTGGAGCGGCTTTCGGAACGGTTCGGGGTGGACGGGCGCCCCGAACACATCGCGCGCCTGCTCGATGCGGCCCATCGCGATCTGGCCTCTGCCGAGGATGCGCTCGCCGAGGCACAGGCGAAGGAGGACGCCGCCTACCGGGCCGTGGCGGCCGAGATCCTCGCGCGCTGGCCGGGGTTGGACGATCCGTGGCGCGACGATTTCGAGCGCCGCCTTGCCGCCGCACGTCCCCACCTGGTGCGGTACTTCGATACATCATCGGCGTATTCGATCTACCTGGACGCCCGAAGACGAACGGACGCCACCCTCGCACGCCTGGGGGCGGCCGCCCGCAAGGCGGCGCGGCTCGAACGCCTCGACCGGGCGGCGCGCACGCTCGCGGCGGCCGGACGGCTCGCCGCTGCGGACCCGGCCACGTTCGCCCGTTTCGAAGCCCTGCGTGCCTGCGAGAAGATGCCCGTCCCCCTCGCCCGCTCGGGCACCGCGCGCAGGTGACGGTGCGCAGCCGCCTCTGGTAGCCTGCCGCCCGGTGACCGCACCGTCCCGCCCTCCATGGCCGGTCGTCCTCGCCTGCGCAGAGGCCGACGACGATGTGCTCGCCGGCGTGCGCGCGGCCCTCGAGGCCCAGGGCTATCCGGTGGAGACGCTGCCCGGAGTCGATCTCGACCTGCGCCCCTTCGCCAAGGACCTCGCGCGCACCGCAGACGGTGCGATCTACGTCGTGTGCGAGAGCGACGATCTCGACCCCTTCCAGATCCGCCGCCTCGAAGGACTCTTCTCCGCCAACAGGTCGCCCCGGCAATTCTGGGTCCACGTCCACCTCGGCGATCCCACGGCCGAGATCGTCGAGGCGGTGGACCGGCAGGCCGAACGCTTCGACCGGCGGCCCTCGTCGCCTCCGGTCCCGCAGGAGCCTCGACCGGCGCAGGGCCGGCCGGCGCGTACCGAGCAACCCCGAACCGTCGGCACGCCGGATGCCCCCACCCCCGAGGAGTCCGCCCGCGACGCCTTTCGAAACCTGGTGGAGCAGGCCTCCATGGCCGAGGTCCGCCAGGCGGGCGGGACGCGCGACGACGCGAAGACGCCGACGGCGGCCCCTTCCGCCGAACCGCCGGTGCGCGACGCTTCGGCGCCACGGGACGATGGGAAGGAAGTCCCCCGCGCCGCTCGAACCACCACGACGCGCAGCAAGCGATCGTCACGCGATCGTCGGCCGCCTGAACCCGCCACGTCGACACGCCCCGACACGACCCCCGGCGGGCGGGGTGGGCCCCGGCTGGCGGCCGCCGGCGCGGTGGTCCTTCTCGTGGGTATTGGAGCCGTGACCGCGTGGCACGTCCTGCGGCCCGGTTCGCCGGCCGTCGCCGCCCATGTACGACCCGAGCCCGCCGAGCCGGTCGGGCCGTCCGCGAGCCCGACGCCCGCGGCCGGGCACCCGGAGGCGTACGGTGAGATGCCTGCCCGCGACGACCGAGGGCCAGCGGCCCGAGCGGACGACGAAGCGCGGCCGATGAACGAGCCGCCCCCCGCCGCGGCGAAGGACGGTCGCGCCGCCGATCCACCGCGACCGACCGACGGCGGGCCCGAGCCGAAGGCCGCGCCGACGGACTCCGGGGCGGACGAAACGGTCGCAGCCCCGGTGGACGGGTCTCGACCCACGACGTGGGAGGCCGTGCGCGCCGCGGTCCTGGCCGAGCCCGGCGTCAAGGCCCATCGGGACGTGGTGTTCTTCGTCCCCGAAGGTGGCGACACCAGCTTTCGCAAGGCCGCGAACGCCTGTATCGGCGAGCACGCGGGCGCCGTGGGCTGGCGCCTGCCCACGGTCCGTACCCTGCGAAGGCTCAAGGGGACGACCCGCCTGCCCCCCGCTGCGTACTGGTCCCGCACACGTACCAACGAGATCGGCGACGAACTCTTCGTCCTCGACAAGGCGCGGGGCAAGGTCGTGCGCTACCTGGCCGAGGAGCCTTCGGCCCGGGCCGTCTGCGTCCTCGACCCGAAGCGCGCCGCCCTCGTCGGGCCTTCGTCTTCGAACGCGCCCGCGCGGTGACCCGACCCCATCGCGTCGGGACGACGGGCGCAGGACCGTAGGGCCCGCCCCCCGTCGCACGCCAATCAGCGCCGAGCGAAGGACGTGGCCGGGCGACGCGCGGCACGACGCCGCTGCACGGCGCCGACGACGGCCACGATGGCCCCGGTGAGCGCCACGGAGAGCCCCGCAAAGCCCACGGCCATCCCCGCCCGGGCCGTCCTCAACGCGCGTACGGCCTGATCCCCCTCGCCCACGATCTGCAGGCCCGCGCCCGGATTGCCCACGTGCACTCCCGCCAAGAGGGAGAACCCGACCGCGGCCGACAATAGCCCGACCCCCGAAAGGCTCGCCCCCGCGACCACGAGACGTCGGGCGGGCGGGTGCACCGTCGGGGCGTCCGCCGGGGGCGGAACCGTCGCCGTCACCCGCGGCGGCGGCGGTACGCCCCACGCCGGTCCGAGCGGCGTCACCCAGAGTAACGAACCCACGGCAAGTGCCGCGATGCGCCGTGCGCCGAACGTCGTCCTCTCTCGCTTCATCCGTTCGCTCCTCAATGCGGGATCGTACTTCCCGAGCAGCCTTCCACGCAATCGTCGTCGCGCGGCGCCCGCGAAGGTCGGCAGCGGTCGCTCGACGCTGCGACGCACCTTTCGCTGCCGGTCCCGGCCCGCCCTTGGCCACTGGGTTCACGTGCGCGTCGCCGTCGCTTCGCATGGGAGGGGCACCGCCGCCGACGAGGCCGTCCTGCACGTGCCGCCCCTGCAACCGTTCGTCCCCGAAGAGCGTCTCCACGCCGTGCGAGATCCACGCATCGCCTCGACCTCGGAGCGCAACGGGCCTTCGTTTCTGGGCGTCCCCCGGTCACTCGGCCGCTGCCACGACCCGAGCGGCGATCCGTGGGACGATGCGTGTGGTGCCGCACGGCCACGAGGCTCCCCCGCATCCGCACGACGATGCGGCCGCCGCGACCGACGGCGAAGGCTCGCCGGGGGTGGCGACCCGCGTCGCGCTGGAGCGGACGGTGGCCGCGCTCACGGGCGCCGAGGAGCACCCCGTCCGCATCGGTCCGTACCGCATCGTCGAACGGCTCGGCGCGGGCGGCATGGGCCTCGTGTTCGCGGCACGGGACGAGCGGCTCGAGCGCGACGTGGCGATCAAGCTCCTGCGCCGGGACCTGTCGGATCACGGCGGCCTGCCGGATCTCGCGCTCGACGAGGCGCGGATCGCCGCCCGGCTCGACCACCCCAACGTCGTGACGATCCACGAGGTCGGGGCGTTCGAAGGGCAGCCCTACTTCGTGATGGAGCGGATCGTCGGCGAGGATCTGCGAAGCTACGCGCGAACCCATGCTCCCGAGGCGGTGCTCGACGCCTACCTGCAGGCCGCCCGAGGCCTCGAGGCCGCCCACGAGGCCGGGATCGTCCACGGCGACTTCAAGCCCGAGAACGTCCTGGTCGACGATCGGGGGCGAGCGCGCGTCATCGACTTCGGCGTCGCCGCCCTGCAGGTGGCCATGGCCGACGCACCCTGCGCCGGCACGCCGGGATATGTCGCCCCCGAGGTGGCCGCGGGGGCGCCCCCCACCCCTGCGGCGGACCTCTACGCCTTGGCCGTATCGATCTACGAGGGACTCACCGGTCGGCGGCCCGCAGGTGCCGACGACATGGAAGGCCCCCTACCGCGACGGATCCCGCGGGGTGTCCTCGCCACCTTGCGGCGGGCGGCCCATGCCGACCCGGCGGCGAGGCACGGCGCCGTGGGTGCGTTCGTCGCCGAGATCGACCGCGCATTCGCCCGCCGACGCACGCTGCGCGCCACGGCGCTCGCGGGGGGTGCCCTTGTCGCCATGTTCGGGCTTTCGCGGGTCGCCTCGCCGCCGGCCGGCGCAGCCGGCACGGACGCCACGGTCCCGACGGACGCGGGCGCACCCGCCGAGCCTTCCATGGTGGAGGTTGCGGGGGTCCACGCCGCACGCCTGTCCAACGGCTTCTCCGTGTTCGTCGTACCGCGCCGTGATGCGGCCACGCTGGAGGCACGCCTGGTCGTTCGGGCCGGCTATCCCGCCGAAGGCGACCTGCCGGGCCTAGCCCACCTCGCCCTCGTGGCGGTCGAGGCCGGTACGGAGCGCCTCGGCACCCTCGACCCGGAGCGGGATCTTCGACTGCGCGAGCGCGAAGCGGCGCTCTTCGCCGAACTCGCCCGCCCCGGGGCCCCTTCGGCGCGGGCACGGGTCTTCGCCGCACTTGCGCGGCTGCGCGAGGAGGCCGCCGGGTCGTGGGTTTCGGCACCCGGCGATGCCGTGCTGGCCCGTTGGGGGGCGCGACGGTACGGCGTGCTGCAGGGATGGGACGTACGCACCGTGGCGGAGATCCCCCGCGGCAGGCTCGTGCCGTACCTCGCGCTCGAGGCCGAACGCCTGCGGGCGCCGGTGTTGCGCGACTTCTGGGGCATCGTGGCGCGAACGGCCGCCGAGGCGGCCGGGGCGGCCCGCGCCGTGGCGCCGGGTGAACGCCTCGCCGACCGCCTGCTCACCGAACACCTCGGGTTCGTCGTCGATCCGGTGGCGGAGCTGAACACCGTGGCCGCCTTTCCGTACGCGGAGACCGCACGGTTCCTGCGCGAGCGCTTCGTGCCCGGTCAGGCCGCCCTGATCCTCGTGGGGGACCTCGACCCGACCATGACCTTGGCCGCGGTGCGCCGTGCCTTCGAGGGCCTCGCCCCCGCCCCCGATGCGCGCCCCTACCC
>RFGU01000075.1 GCA_003696955.1 Deltaproteobacteria bacterium
AGTCCACGGTCTCCCAGCACCTCAAGCAGCTCAAGGAGGCGGGGCTCGTCCGGGGCACCGTGGACGGGCCGCGCACCTGCTACTGCATCGAGCCGGGCGCCCTCGCGCTGCTTCGCCGCCTCGTGGCGGACCTTTGACCCGGCGAGCCGCCGAAGGGACCCACGACCATGGGCATCTTCGAACGTTACCTCTCGGTGTGGGTCGCGGCCGCCATCGCGGCGGGGGTCGCCCTCGGCCTCGCCGCTCCCGACGTCTTCGCCGCCGTCGCCGACCTCACCTGGGCCCACGTCAACCTGCCCGTCGCCGTGCTCATCTGGGCGATGATCTACCCCATGATGCTCAAGGTGGACCCGGGGTGTCTCGTCGACGTTGGACGCAAACCCGCCGGCATCGCCCTGACGCTCGTGGTCAACTGGCTCGTCAAGCCGTTCACCATGGCCGCCCTCGGCGTCGCCTTCTTCCAGGGCATCTTCGCGGGGCTGGTCGCCGAATCGGCGGCCGATCAGATCGTCGCCGGCATGATCCTGCTGGGCGTGGCCCCGTGCACCGCCATGGTCTTCGTCTGGAGCCACCTGACGCGCGGCGACCCGAACTACACCCTCGTCCAGGTCTCGGTCAACGACATCGTGCTGGTGTTCGCGTTCGCGCCCATCGCCGGGTTCCTGCTCGGGGTCACGGGGCTCGAGGTGCCGTGGGAGACCCTGGTGGCGTCCGTCGTGGTCTTCGTGGGCGTGCCGCTCGCCGCCGGGGTCCTGACGAGAAACCGGCTTCTTCGCCGGGGCGGACCGGACGACGTCGAACGCTTCGCGGCGCGGTTCGGGCCCGTCTCCATGGTGGGGCTGATTGCGACGGTGGTGCTCGTCTTCGGCTTCCAGGCCCGGACCATCGTGGACGAGCCGCTCCTCGTCGCGCTCATCGCCGTGCCCTTGCTGGTGCAGTCCTACGGGATCTTCGCCCTCGCCTACGGGGCCGCCCGGCTCCTTCGCTTGCCCTTCGAGGTCGCCGCTCCGGCCGCACTCATCGGCACGTCCAACTTCTTCGAACTCGCCATCGCCGTCGCCATCAGCCTCTTCGGGCTGGGGTCACCGGCGGCCCTCGCCACCGTCGTGGGCGTGCTCATCGAGGTCCCCGTCATGCTCACGTTGGTGGCGCTCGCCAACCGCACGCGGCACTGGTTCGCCGCCGATGCACGTTCCACCTGAAAGGACGCGCCGTGCCCGGTCTCTCCTTCGACAGCATCCTCTTCCTCTGCGTCGCCAACTCGGCGCGCTCCCAGATGGCCGAAGCCCTCGCCCGGCACGTCTTCGGTGACGGCGTGCGCGTCCAGTCGGCCGGCTCGAAGCCGTCGTTCGTCCATCCGACGGCCCTCGAAGTCCTCGCCGAGATCGGCGTCGACGCCTCGGGCCAGACCTCCAAGTCCGTGGGCGACGTCGATCCGTCGGGCGTCGACCTGGTGGTGACCCTCTGTGCCGAGGAGGTCTGCCCCGCGGTTTTCGGCGACGCCCGGCGCCTGCACTGGCCCCTCGCCGATCCGGCGGCGGAAGGGGATCCCGAGGCGCGGCGGGAGGCGTTTCGACGGGTGCGCGACGAACTTCGGGGGCGGCTCGAGATCCTGGCCGCCCTGCGCGACGTCCCCGATGGCCCGGAGCCGACGGAGTTCCACGCGAGCCTGCGCGTGCCCGACGTGCCCGCGGCAGCCCGCTTCTACACCTGGCTGCTCGGCGAGCCCCCCCGCACGTGGACCCGCCGCTACGCCACGTTCGTGAGCGAACGGTTGCGTCTGAACTTCGTGGTGGTCACCTGCGACGGGATGGACCTGCACCACGATACGCTCTACCACCTCGGCATCGACGTCGGCACCAAGGATGCCGTCGTGGAGGCCGAGCATCGTGCCCGGGCGGCCGGTTGGCCGGTGGAGAAACCTGCCCGCACCACCTGGCGCGGCACGCCCCTGCACGAGCTTTGGTTGCGCGACCCCGGCGGGAATCTGGTGGAGATCTACGCGCGCCTGACCGACGAGGAGCTTCGGGAGCGGCCCGACGACCTCGCACCCGTTCGGCTCACGCCGTAGGAGGCCGCGCTAGAACTCGAAGGCGTCCACCGCCACGAGCCGCAGGCCCGAAAGATTCGCCTCCGCACAGGCTTCGGCGACCCGGCCCGACACCACCACGTGCCGCGGAAAGCCGCGGAGACGAAACGCCCCACGATCCCCCACGGCTTCGGCACGCAGGACGAGTTCGTCCACGCAGGAGATTCGGTCGGGGTCGGCGGGGTGGAACTCCACGTCCGATGCATCGAGATCGATGGCGTCGATCACCTCCACGGGGCGAGCGATCCAGTAGGGCGCATCCACCGGGGCGCCGTCGTGACGGACGATCCGCACCGGGAGGAACTCGAAGGCGTCCGGCGCCGCTTCGGCGAGGACCTCGCGCGCCCGTTCCGAGACCACGGCATACCCGTCCGGCGTGTGGAGGAGATCCGCCACCTCGTCGTCGCCGGGATGGTCCGGATCCATCGCAAAGAACGCGTCGCTGCCGAAACGCTCGGCCACCGTGCCCGGCGCGTCGAGATCGAGCGTCGGGTCGACGCCGTCGAGCCCGAGGAGTACGCAGGTCCGTCCCGAGGAAGGGTCGGCGAGGAGGAAACGAGGGGCCGTCGATGCCATCTACGTCACGGTAGCAACGTTCGGCGGCCCGCGTCCGCTGCGTCGAGGCGCCCCGTCAGCCGTAGGGGGTGCCGTCGCGGTGGCGGAAGATGGCGGACTTGTCCGTCGCGCCGTAGCGCCCCTTCGTGTAGATCATGTCGATGTCGGGATAGGCGCCCTCGTCCTCGTCGTCCCGCGTGCCCACCACCAGGACGCGGGCGGGGGCGGTGCTGCGGTTTTGCAGGTGGTGGCCGTTGCGGGTGCCGGCCGGAAACGCCGCCGCGTCGCCGGCGCGCAGGACCGTCTCGCCCTCGTCCTCCACGAGGACGACCTCGCCGGCGAGCACGTAGACGAACTCGTCCTCGCGCATGTGGTAGTGCCGCTGGCTCGACCATGCCCCCGGGGCGAGTTCCACCAGGTTCACCCCGAACTGCGAAAGTCCCCCGGCGACGCCGAGCCGCATCGTCCTGCGGTTGCGGCAGGGCTCGTCGAAGGGGGCGGGATAGGAGGAACCTACGGAGACGGGGACCTTGGACGGATCGATCTTCGGCATCGAGGGGGACGATGCGCCCGATCGCCTGCGTCGGCAACCGGCGCCGCAGCCGCCCGTTCCACCGCGAGGGCGAACGGGGCCATCACGGCGCGCCCGAAACCTCGACGAGCACCGCCTCCACGTCCGCGGCCTCCCCGATCCCCGGTACGTACTTCTTGGGCTCCAACTCGTCGCAGCCGTCGAGGGGGTTGCCGTCGAGGATCGTCAACACGTCGTCGTAGCTCTGGCCGCCGATGGTCTCCGTGCCGTAGCCTTGAACCTCTCCCTGATCCTCGGCCACGCCCGGGGCGTTCTCCTGGTAGTAGGCATCTCCCGGTTGGGGGGCGGCGGGCATGATGATCCCGGGGCGCGCCCCGTTCTCGCCCGCTCGCCAGCTTCCGGCGTGGTCGGCCACCTGGCCGTCCCGGTAGTTGTCCACGTCCTCGCCGAAGTAGCACACCGTGCCGTCCGTCGCCTCCACGTAGAAGTTGCGCGCGACCTCGACGAGTTCGCCGTCGACGTACTCGCGGTGTTCGAGGACGTGGGTCTCCACGCCGGCGACCACCTCCGTGTCGGGCAGGACCTCACGCTCGATGCGGACGGTCTCGTCGCCGTCGCTCCCCTCGAGCACGACGCGCAGGCCCACGGTCAGCGGATAGTAGGGATTCGTGGAGGCGAGTCCGAAGGAGGCCCGCTCGGGATCGCAGACGTCCTCGGGGACGGTCACCGGGAAGCACGGCGCGGGCTGGGACTTGGCGCATCCGGACGCGGACGCGGCGAGCGAGACGAGGAGGCCGGCGGCGACGGTGGATCGCATGGCGGCACCCTACGCGCCCTTCCTGAAGGTTCGATGAAGGCGGCGTCGCCGATCCGCGCCGGGTTACGCCTGCGCGGCGACCACCGCCAGCAGGGCGTCGCCGTAGCGGGCGGCCTTGACCTCGCCGAAGCCGTGGACGGCGAGGAGTTCGGCGCGGTTGCGCGGACGCACCGTCGCGATCTCCCGCAGGCTGCGGTCGCTCGCCACCACGTAGGGGGGCACGCCGGCGTCCCGCGCAAGCTCGAGCCTGCGGGCCCGCAGGGCCTCGAAGAGGGCCTCGGCGGCCGGGTCGAGGTCGTGTTCGGCGCGGGCCGACCGGGTGCGCCGGCGAGGCGAGGCCGCCGGTGCGCTCGTCCGCGGCGGCGGCAAGAGGCGCACCGGGATCGTGCCCGCCATGGCGGCGCGCCCACGCTCGGTGAGCCGCACGACGGGACGGTCGTCGCCGGAGAACTCCACGTATCCGGCGGTGACGCACCGCCGCAAGAGCCGGAGGATCCACCCTTCCTCCTCGTCGCCGAGCGCCCCGAAGGTGCGTACGCCGTCGAGGCCCGCCCGGGCGAGGCGCGGGTCGGGCTTGCCGGCGAGGAGCTTGACCGCGGCGGAAAGACCGAAGCGGCCGTGCACGCGGGCCACGCCCGAAAGGGCCTTGCGCACGAGCAGCGTCACCTCCTCGCGATCCATGGGCGTCTCGTCGAGGGTGGTGCACACGTCGCAGCGACCGCATCCGCCGAGGAGTTCCGCGTCGTCCCCGAAGTAGCGCAAGATCGCGTCGTGGCGGCAGGCACCGCCTTCGGCCCAGCGCAGCAGCTCGAGGAAGAGGTTCCACTTGTGCTCCACCACGGCCGGGTCGGGGTACCGGTCCTCCACCGGCCGCTCGATCAGGCGGCGCCGCAGGGCCACGTCCTGGGCGCTGCTGAGCAGGAGCCCGTAGGCCGTCTCCCCGTCGCGACCGGCGCGGCCCACCTCCTGGTAGTACGCCTCGAGGGACGCCGGCGGGGCGAGGTGTACGACGGCGCGGACGTCGGCCCGATCGATCCCCATCCCGAAGGCGTTGGTCGCAACCACCACGTCGAGGTCGCCCGCGGTGAACGCCTCCTGCACGGCCATCCGCTCGTTGCCGTCGCGGCCTGCGTGGTAGTAGTCCGCGCGCCATCCGCGACGGGCGAGGCGCGCGGCTTCGCGTTCGGTGGACACCCGCGTGGGGCCGTAGACGATGGCGGCCCCCTTGGGCGAGGCCGGGTCGCCGAGGGCCTCGGCCAGCAGGGCATCGACCGCCTGGTGGCGCTCCCGTGCGGCCGACACCTCGCGGGCGGCGAGCACGAGGTTCGGCCGCGAGAAGCCGCGCACGATCTGGGGCGTGTCCGGGGCAAGGTCGAGGCGCGCGAGGATCTCGTCGCGCACGACGGGCGTGGCCGTGGCCGTGCAGGCGAGCACGCGGGCATCGGGGAGCAGGCGCCGCAGGGTGCCGAGTTCGAGGTATTCGGGACGAAAGTCGTGGCCCCATTCGCTGATGCAGTGGGCCTCGTCCACCGCGAGCAGCGGGACCTCGAGGCGCGCGAGGATCTCGCAGACCGCCGGCCCGCGCAGGCGCTCCGGGGCGAGGTAGACGATCTCGAAGGCGCCTTGGGCGAGGGAGGCCATGCGCCGCCGAATCTCGTCGTCGTCGAGCGTGGAAGCGAGGTAGGTGGCGGCCATACCGCGGGCTTCGAGGGCCTGGACCTGATCCTGCATGAGGGCGACCAGCGGCGAGATCACCACGGTGGTGCCCGGCAGGACCCGCGCCGCCAGTTGGTAGACCAGGCTCTTGCCGCCGCCCGTGGGTGCCACGAGCAGGAGCCGACCCACCTCAAGGAGGGTCTCCACGGCCTCCCGTTGGCCCGGACGAAAGGACGCGTAGCCGAGATCGTGCAGGGCTCTTTCGAGATCGGGCGAAGGCACCGGGCGCGAGGCTACGCCGCGACGCGGCGCGTCGCGACCGGGCGGAGATTGCGCGTCGACGACGGGGGCTGCGGGCACGCAGGCTTCGTCGGCCGCCGGTCCCCCCTGTTGCGCGGTTCCCGGTGTGGGCCATCGCACCGCACACGCAAATGGCGCTTTCCCACGTCGCGGTCCATCGCGTAGCGTCGGGCGCAGGTGCGCGCGCTCTTTCGCCTCTCGGTCCGCTTTCCCAAGACGGTCGTCGCCATCTATCTCTTGGCGCTGGCCGTGGCGGCCGCCGGGATCTCGCGCCTCGAAACCGAAAGCGACGTCTTCGTCTTCCTGCCCGACGGCGATCCGGACGTCGAACGCTTCCACGAGACGGGCGAGCGCTTCGGGTCGCTGCGCACGGCGCTCGTGGGGATCGAGACCGCGCCCGGGGCGGTGGCCAAAGGTCCGGTCCTCGAGAAGATCGATGCCGCCGTCCGGGCCCTGCGCGAGCTGCCGTTCGTCGTTCGGGTCGACGCGATCACCACGGTGCCGGCCATCGAGACCGGGCCCGAGGGCGCCGTCATCGCTCCGGTGGTGCGCGCGATCCCCCGCACCGACGCCGAGGAGGCCGCCTTGCGCGAGCGGATCCTCGCCCAGGATCTCGTGGTGGGCGAACTCGTCTCGGCGGACCTCGATGCCGCCCTCGTGGTCGTCCACCTCGCCGAGGGCACGCCCACCCGGGCCGTCGTGGAGGGGGTGCGTGCCGCCGCGGGCGGGGCGCTCGCAGACCTGACCGTGCACTACGGGGGCGCCCCCTTCGCCGCCGAGGCCATCTACGGCGAGGCCCGCGCGGACGTTCGCAAGCTCGCGCCGCTCGCCGGCGTATTCCTGGTCGCGGTGGTGCTGCTTTCGTTTCGGGACCCCGTGGGCGTCGGCCTGACCCTCTTCGCCGTGGCGTTCGCGACGCTCGCGGTCCTCGGCGGCATGGGACACGTGGGCGAGAAGTACACGTTGCTTACGTCGACGCTGCCCATCGTGTTGCTCGCGAGCGGCACGGCCTACCCCGTCCACGTGCTCGGCCGCTACTACCTCGAACGCGAGGCCCATCCCCCGGCCGAGGCCCTCGAGGCGACCAGTCGCATCGTGCTGCGGCCGGTCGCCGTCGCGGCGTGGACCACCATCGGTGCGTTCGCCGGCTTCGGCGTGATGGACGTGGCCCCCATGCGGGCCTTCGGGATGCAGGTGGCGGTCGGAACGCTCCTTTGTTGGATCGAAGCCCTCACCTTGGTGCCGGCAGTGCTCGCCCTCGTGCCACGGGGACCGTCGCGCGAGCAACTCGTGCCGTTCGGCTCCATGCTGGTGGCCTTCTGGCGCTTCGCCGAGCGACATCGCGTGCTCGTCTTCGGCGGATTCTTCGTGGCGTTCGCGGCCGCGAGCCTTGGGCTCCCCGACGTGCGCGCCCGCATGGACCCGCAGGCCTTCTTTCGCGAAGGGTCCGAACCGGCGCGCGCCCACGCGTTCTTCGAGGAGCGCTTCGGCGGCGCCCGCTTCGTCGAGATCGCCGTCGACGGCGACATGACCTCGCCGGTCGTGTTGCGGCGGCTGGCGGCCCTGGCGGACCGGGCCGCCGGGATCGAGCACACGGCCCAGCCGACCTCGCTCGTGGAGCCGACGGTGCTGACCATGCAGGTCCTCGGCGGGGGCGAGGCCCTTCCCCGGACGCGCCGGCAGGCCGGGCAGGTGTTCGCGTTCCTCGAAAGCGACGCGAGCATGGCGGCCTACGTCACCGACGACAGGCGCCACGCCCTCGTCTACAGCCGGATCCGGGGCGATGCCGAGCCGGTGGTGGCGGCCATGGAGGAGGCCGTGGCCGACGAAAGCGGCATGCCCCTGCGGGCCACCACGGTCGAAGACGCCGCCCGCAGGATCGCCGCGCGCCTTTCCCGGTGGTCCGACGCGGTGGACGAAGCCGAGGTGCGTGCGTGGATCGAGCGGGCCCTCGCCCAACCTGCAAAGGCCCTGCGGGCCGAGGTGATGCCGGCGGCGATCGATCGCTTCCTGGCGAGCGACGATGCCGCCGATCTCTCCCCGGAGGAGGCCGGTGCGGCTCGTCGCGCCGTCGCAGCCGGGCGCAGCCTCGAGGACGCGTTCCGTGACGCCGGCCTTTCCGAGGACGACGCCCTCTTCTACGCGGAGATCGCCGGTCGCGCCGTCGACGAGGCCGTGGCCCGCGCGCGGATCGACGCGGTGCTCGATGCGGCGACCGCCGCCGTCTTGCCCCTCGCCGACGATCGCAGGGCCCGAAGGGCCGTGCGGATCGCCGTCGCCGACCTGGTGGGCGAGCCCATCGAAACGGAGGAGGGGAGCTTCGAAGGCGCCTACGTCACCGGCGAGCCCCTGCTCGACCGGGCCCTCGGACGATCCGTCGAGCGCAACCAGGTGCGCGCCATGCTGGTGGGGCTCGTGATCGTCTCGTTCCTGTTGCTCTTCCTGTTCCGATCGATCGTTCTCTCGCTCATCAGCGTGTTGCCGGCGGCCTGCGCGGCGGCCGTCATCGGCGGCGTGATGGGCTGGTACGGCGTGGAGATCGACCTGAGCACGGCGATGGTGGGCGCCATCGTGACGGATACGGGTTCCGACTTCGGGATGCACTACCTGTGGTACCTGCAGCGGCAACCCGCCGAGAAGGTCATGCGCAACGTGGGGCCCGTGGTGGTCGTCTCCACGATCCTGGTGGCGGGCGGCTTCTTCGCCTTCGCCCTGGGGTCGTCGCCGGTCCTGCGGCTGTTCGGGACGCTGGCCGGGTCGACCTGCATCGCCTCGTCGCTGCTTGCGATGCTCCTCGTGCCGGCGGTCTTCGCCCTCTTCCCGAAGCAGATGGCCCGGTACAAGGTGCCGGACGACGGCATCGACGTTTGACGCCGGCGGTCCGTCAGCCGTCCGCCAGCGGCAGGTGGAGCTGAGGGTCGGACGTAAGGAGCGGTACGGGCGGCACCGCGAAGCGGTCGCAGGAAAGGGGCGGAAGATCGCGGTCGAGGCCGAGGCGCGCGCACGCCGTGCGGAAGCGCGCCCGCAGGAGCTCGGCGTAGGGGCCCTCGCCGCGCATGCGGTGGCCGAAGCGGGCATCGGTGAGCCGGCCGCCCCGGGCCTGTCGCAGCAGGGAGAGCACCCGTGCCTTGCGCTTTGGCCGATGCTCGTCGAGCCACGCCTCGAAGAGCGGCCCCACCTCCCGGGGCAGGCGCAGTAGGATCGTGCCCGCCGCCCGGGCGCCGGCGTCGCGGGCCGCCGAGAGGATCGCCTCGATCTCGCCGTCGTTGACCGCCGGGACGATGGGCGAGACCAGCACGCCCACCGGCACGCCCGCCTCGGCCAGGCGCGCGAGGGCCCGAAGCCGCTTGCCGGGCGCCGCCGCCCGCGGTTCGAGGCAAAGGGCGAGGTCGGGGTCCAAGCTGGTGATGGAGACGAGGACGTGGGCGAGACCTTCGCGGGCGAGGTCGGCCAGCAGATCCGCGTCCCGCACGACCATCGCCGACTTCGTGACGATGGTGACCGGGTGACGATACGCATGGAAGACCCGCAGCAGATCGCGGGTGATCCGGAGCTTGCGCTCGGCGGGCTGGTAGGGGTCGGTGTTGGCGCCGAGCGCGATGGGGCGCGGCGCGTAGCCGCGGCGCCGAAACGTCCGCTCGAGGATGGCGGCCGCGCCGGCCTTGGCGACGATGCGCGTCTCGAAGTCGATCCCGGGCGACAGATCGAGATAGGCGTGGCTCGGCCGGGCGTAACAGTAGATGCAGCCGTGCTCGCAGCCGCGATAGGGGTTGATCGAGCGGTCGAACGGCACGTCGGGGGAGTCGTTGGTCGTGACGATCGTCCCCGTGCGTTCGAAGGTCACCTCCGTGCGCGGGTCGGGCGGCGCATCGGGTTCGAGGGCCCAGCCGTCGGCCTCCGCCACCACCACCGTTTCCTGGTAGCGGGGGGGCGGCCGGTTCCGCGTTCCGCGTCGCGGTCGTTTGGGCGGCTCCACCACGGCACTCGAGGGTAGCAGCGGGACGCACGACCGCCGGTGCTGCCGATGGTGGGATCAACGGTGCGGCGTCGTCTGGCCCCGGGTCGCATCGAGGGCTGCGAAACGGGCGGCGGCCGGAGCCACCTCCGACGGCTCGTAGATCGGCGGCGAGCACGCCTGGTCGTTGCACACGTAGAGGGCAGGGCGTCCGCGGTCGGGGTAGTGGTCCTCGGTGTCGAACGCAAGGACCTTGCGCGGCTCGTAGATGCGTGCCGCCGCCCGCCAAAGGGCGACCGACCGCGGATCGGACGGGGCGCCGTCCACGGTGAAGTCGAGCAGGCCGCTGCGCGCAAGGTCGAGGGCGATGGCGAGGTTGCCGATCATCCGGCCTTCGGGGCGGACGCGTTCCGGCACCGCGACGGCACGTAGGGCACCGTGGGCGAGGTTCGTCCAGTGGTCGTTTCGCAGGTATCCGCCGGCCAGGAGCAGGAACCGCGCGGCGACGGCGTTGTCCTCGACCGGTTTCCTCCGGGGCAGCACGCCCGCCGGATCCTCCGGCCCGGCGAAGAAGCCACCGCCGCCATCGTCCCACAGCCGTCGCTCGAGACCCTCTGCGATGCGCCGCGCGGCGGCCAGGTACGTCCCGTCGCCGGTCGCGACGTGGAGTTCGAGGAGCGCGAGGCCGAACAGGGCCTGCGGGCGCAGATAGGGCGCTTCGAAGCTCGCGTCCGGTCGCATGCGGTCGTCGGCCGCCATCTCGGGGGTTTCGACGAGTTGCAGCATCCAGCCCTCGTCGGTCTGCCGGTCGGCCAGCAGCCGGTCGGCGGCCGTGCGCGCCACGTCCAGGGCCGCACGCTCGCCGGTCGCAGCGAACAGGGCGAGGTACGCCCGAATCGCCTCGGCGTTCTTGTCCGTGTATTCGGCGTGATCGATGGGGGGGATCCCGTAGGCGCGCCGCGCCTGGTCGCCGAGCCGGTAGTACGCGCGGGCGTCCATGCCCTTCGGAAGGCTGGGCGCGTCGTCCTCTTGGCTGGTGTAGAAGGTGCCCCGGGGACTTCGCATGAATCCGCGTAGGAAGCGATCGACGGTGCGAGCATCGTCGCGAAAACGGTCGTCGCGGGTGCGGTCGTAGGCCAGGGCGAAGGCGAAGAGGGCCGCGGCGTTGGACGAGATACGTTTCTCCGGGACGAAGTTCTCCCAGCGCTCGATCCCCGCCACGAAGATCCCACCCCATACCGTGTCGAGGAGCGCCTCCATGCGCCTCGTGACGGCGAGGGCGCGGTCCGCGAAGATGCGTTCGCCGAACACGTGGGCGCGCAGGTAGGCGTGTTCGAGGGGCGGCAACAACGCCATCTTCTGGGTGCGTCCCCAGGCGGGGTCTTCGGGGTCGAACGCGCGATCGAGCTGCGCGACGACGTCGGCGCGGCGTTCGTCCCACGACGCGTCCACGACCGGGTCGTCACCGGCCTCGGGGGACGGATCCATGGCCTCGAGCGTCCCGGCCGCCTTTCGGGCCACGAGTTCCTCGAGGATCGGCACGAAGTTCCTGGGCCGTTTGTTCCCGCGCAGGGCCAGGATCTCCGTGCCGTCCGGCGTCATGAAGACGGTGGCCGGCCACGCATAGGCGCTGTAGCGTTCGCCGATGTCGGGTCGCGCCTCGGCATCCACCGCGATCGCAACGAAGTGGGCGCGCACGAGTTCGACGACCCGACGATGGCGATACGTGTCCTCGGCCATCCAGCGGCAGGCGGTGCAGCCTTCGATGCCGACGTCCACGAGCACGAGCTTGTCCTCGCGACGGGCCTGCTCGAAGGCCGCCTTCGACCACGTGTGCCACGCAATTCCGTCCCGCCCTTCGGGCCGCGACGTCGCGGCCGCCGGCGTCGTCGTGGCGCCGGTGCCGCGGTCGGTGCACGCGGCGGCGGTCAGGGCGACCAGCAGGGCCGTCGTAGGTCGAATCATGGCCGACCTCGGCAACGATGCGTGCGACGAGCGCGTTACGGATCGTCACCGGCGCTGCTCAGCGGTTGCGCCGCTTCTTCTTCTTTTTCTTCTTCTGGAACTTCTTGGCCGTCGGGCGGTTGCGATTGACGCGGGAGTCGATCCGGCCGCCCTGCTGCATGCGGGCGGGCGCCTCGCCCACTTCCTGGATCAGCCCACCACCGGCAAGCTCGAGGGCTTGGAGTTGGCCGGCGAACAGGAAGGGGGAGAAGGCCAAGGTGGTGCGCTTGTCGAGTTCCGTCAGCTTGGCCTGGACGCCGATGGGGGGGCGCAGGTTGTAGGCGACGACGCGCCGCGGGGAGTGCTCCGTGGCGGGATCGAGGTCCTCCGGCAATCCCGCGAGATGGTGCATCCGGCAGACCAGGGGTTTGGCCTCACCGAGCCGGCAGCGCCTGCGCTCGGTGTCGAGGAAGGGGCAGACGTGTTTCTCTCGGACGTAGGCGAGGCGTCCTTCCCGCGCAGCCTTCGAGCCGAGCCGGATCTTCTCCGGGTCCTTGCCGGTGTGTCCCTGCTGGATGAGGGTGAACTGCCGCTCGGCCAGCCGGCCCATCTGCTCGGCCAGCTGCGGGTAGTCGGGGAAGGGGCGGGAGGCTCGGAAGATCGCGAGGGCCTCGACCGGACCGACGCCCAAGGGGTGTTCGTAGCAGGCGAGGGAGCCGTCGCCCTCGCCCGCCCGATGGGCGTCGTCGGCGCCCCGGACGAACGGGCGCACGGCATCGAGCCACGCATCGTAGGCCGTGCGGAAGGCGCCGAAGGCCTCGAAGAAGCCCCGCGGCACCCGCTTGGTCTCCTTGATGTCGGCGATCCCCGGAAGCGCCGCGAGCCGTGCCAGGGCGGCCTTCATCTCCTCGGCGTGGGGCTTGCCCGCCCGCTTGGCCCGCAGTGAAATCCGCGTCACCCGGTCCCGGGGGAGTCGGCGCTTGGCGAGGAACCCGAAGAGCATGGCGCGGCGGGCTTCTAGCACATGCGCGCGCGGCACGGGGGGCGGACGGGCGGTTGCGCGCCGCAGGCGCCTCGCATAGCGTTGCGCCATGCGCAGGACCTTCGCTGCTTCGCTTCTCCTCGGGTGTCTCGTTGCGTTCTCGGGCTGCAAGAAGGACGGCTCGGCCTCCACGGCTCCGGGTGAGGGGGCCGACGGGGCGCGGTCGTCGTCGGGACTTCTGCTGCGCTACGAGGCCAAGCCCCTCGAGCTGCGTCAGAAGAGCCACTACGAGTTCACGATCAGCGGCGGCGGCCAGTACGGCGCGGCGAAGGCCGACCTGGTGGGACGTCTTTCCGTCGAGCCCGCGGGGGACAAGCTCACGGTCCGGTGGAAGGTCGAAGACGTACAGAACCTCGAGCTTACGGGGGTGCTCGAACCCAAGGCCGAGGAGGGCGAACCGCCGCCGCCCGACGTCAAGCAGGTGCTGCTCGAGATGGGCAAGGGCACCTTCGTGGCGGACCTGCGGGGCGAGACCGACGCCGAGGCCACGAAGGAACACCCGGACGTCAAGGCGGAGAACGCCGAGGTCGAAAAGCTCCGCGAGGAACTCGAGGCGGCACGCAAGGCCGCCGGGTCGAAGGAGGCCGCCGCGAAGGACCCCAAGGTGCAGGAACTCGAAGGCAAGCTCGCCAAACACCAGATCCTCGGGATGTTCGGCGGCGTCTTCTCCCTTCCCACGCTGCCGAAGGAGTCCCTCGAGGTCGGCAAGGAGATCACGACGGAGTCGGAGGAGTCGGTGGACCTGCCCACGGGTACCAAGCTCCCCATGGAGGTCGAGGCCACCTACAAGGTCGTCAAGATCGACGAGTCCTCGGGAAGCCGGATCGCCGAGTTGGCGGTGTCCGTCGAGGCCAGTGGCGCCGTGGAATTCGAAGGCGGGATGCTGGTGGTGGACCAGAGCAACGAATCCACCCTGTTTTGGGATCTCGACGCCCACGTTCCCGTGTCGGTGGAAGCCGAATCCAGCCAGAGCTTCTCCGTAGGCGAGCAGGGCCAGGAGATCGGGACGACGATCCAGAGCGAGTACGAGGTCGTCGGCTAGTCCGGCGCGGCCGGGACCGCCGGCGGCGTCACCTGCGCGGCGGGCCGCTTTGCGGGTGTCCGGGCCCCCGGCGAACCGCTCCGTGGAGGCTTCGTGCGCGGCGGCCCTCGGCCGCGATATGCTCGGAGCCATGGCTGCCCCCCGTCTTCGGGCCTCGGGCCTTTGGCTCGCGGCCGTCGTCGTGAGTGTTCCCTCCGTCGTCCGGGCGACGGAAGGTCCGGTGCGGGTCGTACGGAACCCGTTCGGTCCGGCCGCCCACGGGCGCAACGTCATCGACTTCTCCGACCCTGCCGCAAATCCCCGGCCCCCGATCGATCCGCCCTATCCCCCTTCGCCGCGGTTCGAGGATCTCGATGCGTTCGCAGGGCCCGCGCCGTCTCCGTCCCCGGACGCCGCGGCCAGCCTGCCCGAAGGGCTCGTGCAGGTCACGGACATGGTGATGCCGGCCGAGGCGGCCGTCGGAGCGACGATGGTGCCCGACGTCGAACGGGCGCTCGAGGCGCCGGGAGATCCGTCCTACGGCAAGGAAGCGTGCGCCTATCCCGACGCCGTGCCCGCCGGCGTGTACGAGGGCGACGATCGGCCGGGCGGCGAGGTGCCGCGGCGCCACACCATCTACCTGAACTTCCTCGGGGGCGTCCTCTACAGCGGCGGCGAGAACTCCGCCGAGAACCTGTCCAACATCGCCCGTTCCGGCCACATGTTCCCGGTCTACACGGGCGGCGAGGCCAAGGCCATCGCGGTGGCGCAGGCGGTGGCGACCGACTTCGAGTTCGTCCAGACCCGCGTGGTCTATCTCGAACGGCCGCCCAAGATCCTACCGTACACGATGGCGATGATCGGCGGCAGCTACACGGATACGACCGCCGGACCTTCGGGCGGCGTGGCGCCCCTCGACTGCGAGGACTTCGGCCAGCGCAACGTCTGCTACGCGTTCCAGAACTCTGCCCCCGCCATCAACCAGGCCAACGTGGTCTCCCAGGAGATCGGGCACACCATGGGGCTCGGCCACACCGAGGGTACGGACCGCATCATGGGGGCCGGGTACGCGGGTGCGTTCGGGGATCTCGTCTTCGGCGACGAGTGCACGCCCATCATCCAGGTTCAGGGGCAGGCGGCGGCGTGCGTGGGGGTGAACAAGTGTCACTGCGGTGACGCGAACCTGCAGCACGACCGTAACACCCTACGATGGACGTATGCGCCGCCCGGGCCCGACACCACGCCCCCCGAGATCGATATCCTCTCGCCGGAGGACGGCGCCACGTTCGATCCCGAGGACACGGTCTCCGTCACCCTCGACGTCTGGGACGACTACGGTGGCTACGGTTGGAAGATCGTTCTGACGGACCTCGGAACCGGCGACGTGCTCGCCGACCAGGTGGACTACGACCGCCAGCTCGCATGGGATCTCGTGGGGCTGCCCGAAGGGCACTACGAACTGCGGGCCGTCGTCATGGACCAGGCGGACAACACGGGCGAGGACGTCATCACGTTCTACGTGGGGGCCGGCGGCGCAGGCTCCACCTCCGGGGGCAGCACCGGCGGCACCGACGGCTCGGCCACGGGTCATTCGGGGACGGACACCGACGGCACGTCCATGTCGGACGACGGCTGCGGGTGTTCGACCCGCGCGGCGCCCGGCTCGGTGGCGGCGTGGCTTCTGGGACTGTGGGGGCTGCGGCGTCGCCGTCGCCGATGAGGCCGGTCGATCCGGCGCGGTGATCCAAGTCGGATCGTCGTCGGCGAGAGGGGGTCGAAACCGTGAACGGTGACGACGGGGGTGCGTCCCACGGGGCGCGATGCCTTACGTCATGGACCCTACCGATCGTGATCGTACGCGTGCATGTGCCGATGCCCCCGCCGCGGAAGCAGCGGCCGAGTCCCCGCCACCGCGGCGGCTGCCGGTCGACGACGACGCGGCCGCCAAGGAGGCGTTCTGCCGGCGTCTCGGCCGGGCGCTGCGGCGTGCGCGCTGTGCCCGAGGGTGGAGCCAGGAGGTGCTGGCCGAACGTGCCGACCTGAGCGTGCAACATGTGCAGCGCCTCGAAGCTGCCGGTCGAAGGGGCTGCTTCGACGTCAAGACGACCAGCCTGCTGGCCCTCTTGCGCGCCTTCGGCGTGGATCCGCACTGCGCCGTGGAGGACCTCGTGCGGCACTTCGAGGCCCTCGCCCAGCCTCCGGGAGACGAGCGCGGTCATCGGCCGTGACGCGCCCCGCCGATCGTGCGCCGTCGCACACGGTGGCCCCCGTCCGGCTGCCCCGCGCCGGGCGGTGCAGTACCTTCGCTGCCGGGTGCTCCCATGATCGCACTCCTCTCCCTCGTTCTGGCCGCTGCGGTGGCCGCGACCCCCGGCCCGACGCCGTACGTCCCGGTGCGCAGCGGGGAGGTGTGGATCTCCATGACCGAGGGCGTGCTCGCGGTGCACGGCACCCGGGGACGGCGTCTGCTCGAGGGCTTGGGGGGCCGGGGCGTGACCCCGGCGGTCGGCTTCGAGTTGGACGCCAACGGCCACGGGCGCCTCAACCTGACGGACGAAGGACGGCCCACGTTGCGGGGGACCCGGTGGAACGTGGTCTTCGGTGACGCGGCTCCCCTCGCCCTTCACGTGCGACTCGTCCGTGCCAAGGGGCGCATCGATCTTCGCCGCGTGGACCTTGCATCCCTCGACCTGGTGCAGGGGGACGGAGACGTCAATCTCTACGTGGGTGGCGTTCGTTGGCGCAGTGCGCGGATCGACGTGCAGGGCGGCCGCGGCAACCTCGATCTGCGGATCGATCGGGGCTTCGGAGCGCGCGTCTTCGTCGAGTCGGGCCCGGGCCGCGTGGATCTGCGCGGCTTCGTGTGGGACGGCGAGGCCTACGTCAACGCCGCCTACGGCGATGCCCCGGCGACGTACACCGTGGTCCTGCGCCTCGGCGAGGGTCGCGTGCGGGTCAGCGAGTTCTGATCGGGTCGTCGTCCGCATCGATCCCGCAACGCGCGGGATGGGTGTAGACGTTCATGGTCTCCTCACGGACGAATCCGGCGAGGGTCAGGCCGGCCTGCTCCGCGAGATCGATGGCGAGGCTCGTGGGCGCCGAGATCCCTGCGACGACGGGGATGCGCACGGCCAGGGCCTTTTGCACGATCTCGAAGGAGATCCGACCGGAGACCAGAAGCACGGGCGGAAGGAGGGTGGGGCCGGGCCACGCGGCGCGAAGTGCTGCGCCCACCACCTTGTCCACCGCGTTGTGGCGGCCGACGTCCTCGCGAACGACGACGATCTCGCCGGCGACGTCGGCCAGGGCCGCCGCATGGGTGCCCCCGGTGGCGTCGAAGATGGGTTGCATCCGGCGCAGGGCCGCGAACGCGCGCCACAGGTGGGCCGCCGGGATCGTGACGTCGGCCGGAGGGAGGGGCGGTGCGGTCGCCATGGCGCGATCGATGCTGGCCTTGCCGCAGATCCCACAACTGCTCGTTGCGTACATGTTGCGCCGAAATCGATCCGCGTCGAACGGCGCGTCGTCCGTCAGGACGATGCGCACGACGTTGTCCGGGGCGTGTCCGGGCTCGACGCGGTCGCAGTGGCGGACCGACCGCAGGTGGGCTGGGTCCGTGACGATGCGCTCGGTCAGGGCGAACCCCCGGGCGAGGTCGATGTCGTCGCCGGGGGTTCGCATGACGACGGCGACGGGGACGGCCCCGACCCGGATCTCGAGGGGGGCCTCCACCGCCACGGTGTCGTTGCGCGGCCGGCCCCGACCGGACGTGTCGAAACGCACGGCCGGGCGCGGCGCGCAGCCGTCGCGTTCGTCGGGGGGCGGGGCGGTCATCGCGTTCCGAGGATGCACGGTCCGGCCCGAGCGGCAAGGTCTGCCCGGCGCGACCTTGCGCCGCGGTCACCCTCTGCCATGATCGCCCCATGAAGCGCTCTCACCGTACCCTTGGCATCCTGACCGTGGCCGCCGTCGCCGCGGGCGCGTGGTGGCTTTCGGGCCAACGTGCGGAGTCCAACGAAGCCCGTCATCTGGTCAATCGGGTGTGGGTGGAGCGCATGCCCACCGACTCGCGGGACGTGTTCGGCAAGCTCGTCGTGCTCGACACACCGGACGGGAAGTTTGGCGTGGTCGGTCGCAGTTCGACGTGGGTGCACCACTACGAGGTCTTCCTGTGGCGCCTCGCGGGCGACCGCCTCTCGGCCTTCTTCCCGCAGCACGGCGTGCGGGATCGGGTGCGGGTGCGGACGTGGGCGTGCGAGGGCGAAGCCCCCGAGCCCTTCGAGCTGTGCCTCGAGGTGTCCAACGAGCGCGGTCGCGGGCGGTTCTACTCGATGCGCGCATGGGAGGTGCGGCCCCACGATGTCGAAGGCACGGCGTCCGAGATCCCCGGTATGGCCGGCGCGCTCGAGATCCTCGATGCGCACCCGGGACACGAAGGGGCCGTGCCCGACGACGGCGTCGCCGAGGTGCCGGGCCGGCTCCTCGATGCCGTCCTTCCGGAGGGGCGGGGCGCAGGCGATCCGCGGCCGTCGGCCGGGTAGCGGGGATCCGGGCGGCCTCGGCCCGCGCATTCCCGCGGGTTGGGGGCAAGCGACCACTTTTGACACCACGTCGTCCCCTCGGGTATCCCGAAGGGGTGCGCCTCCACACCTCGATCGTCTCCTCCACGTCGCGCGCGGCCATCGTGTGTGTCGCCGCCTTGGTCCTCGGTGCCTGTTCGTCGAGTGAGGACAAGGAACTGGCGCGTGCGGTCATCGGCCCCGAAGGCGGGACGCTCGCGGGGGGCGGCTGGACCCTGGAGGTTCCTGCCGGCGCCTTGACCACGGAGACGGAGATCGTGATGCGGGCGACCCGCGGCGACCTTTCGGCGCGGGACTTCGCCCAGGACGGGGACGCCGTGGCGTTCGAACCGGCGGGGCTCGGCCTGCGGCTACCGGCGGCGCTGCGCGCGGACAAGGCGCCCGAGATGCCCGCGCTCCTCTTCGAGCAGGACGGGCTCGTGGTGGCGGCCCTCGGCCGGACCGCCTACGTCAACGAGCTTTCCCGCGCTGCGAAGGCGACCGCGGGGACGGTGACGACGTCGGTGGTCATGCCGGAGCTGGTTGCCACGCCGGAGGAGGCGCGCTCGGCGGCGCCAATCACCGATCGGGCATCGTTCGAGCTTGCGGTCTCGTCCCTCGACGTGCCCACCTTGGTGCTCGTGTTGACGGCCTACGACTACGAGGGCGCCTACGAAAAGCCGCTCAACGGCGACGGCAAGGGGGATTGTGCGTTCCAGATCGAGTCGCTGCTCGGCGGGTCGCTCGCCCTGGGCTGCTCCGGCGAACCCACGAGCGCCTCGATCTCGACGTCGAGCGATACGGTGACGTTCGATGCCGTCCCCTTCCAGGCGGGCAAGCTCGAAACGCCCGTGGTCGTGGGCGTGGTGGCCGGCAGCGAGGAACTGGCCTTCCAGCAGGGGTTCTTCCGCTTCGACACCGGCCCGTGCTTCGGCGAGACCTGCTCGGGACACGGTTCGTGCGTGGTGATGGGCGACGCGGGGGTGTGCGAATGCGAGCCCGGCTACGAGAGTCAGGGGCTTTCGTGTGCGTGCATTCCCCAGTGCGACGGTCGCGAGTGCGGAAGCGACTCGTGCGGCGGCTCCTGCCCCCCTGGGTGCGGCATGGGCGAGATGTGCGAGGGCGGTCAGTGCGTGCCGGACGGTTCGACCTCCACGAGCAGCGGCGGTTCCACGACCACGAGCGGCGGGAGCACGTCGACCTCGGGCGGATCGTCCACGTCGAGCACCGGCAGCTCGACCTCGAGTGGCGGGACGACGGCGGGAACCGGCGCCGGCACCACGGGCGGGACGGGGACCGGCGGTTGAGGCACCGGCGAGGACCCCCTCGCGACGGAGCCGTTCGCCCGTTCGGTCGCCGGCCGACACCGTCACCGCGGCCCACGTTGCGAAGCAATCGATCCACCATCGACCCAACTTGGAACCGTCCACGAGCACCGGGGGGTAGAACCCCCACAAAGAGGGGGCGGCGCTCCGCACCGCGGTGCGGACGCCGAAGGACCGTAGATCCTTTGGTCATCCGTCCAACACGGATCGCACGTGCGGTAGCCCCGCCGACGAAGCCGCCGGGCGCATACACCTGACTACATTGCATTCCGACGGAATGATTCGTTACGTTGGGACGCCGGGGGACGGGAACGGGCCCGCCCCGAACCTCGCGGAGCAACCGACGATGAAGCCAACGACTCGACGACGCACGACGCTTTCGGTGCCGATCGTACTCGCGGCTCTGCTGATCGCTTCGTCCTGTAAGGACGAAAACGACGGCGGTGCATGCGTAGACAACGCGACCTACTTCAAGGAGGAGATCTGGGTTCCGATCTTGTCCCAAAACTGCATTCAATGTCACACGACCACGGGTGCAGCCAAGGACTCGGACTTCATCCTGGTGACGAGCGACTGGGGACCCGACTGGCTCGAGCGCAACATGGAGGTCGTCGAAGAGATCGCGAAGCGAACGTACGAGGGAGAGTCCTGGCTGGTCCTCAAGCCCACGAACACCATCGAGCACGGTGGCGGCGAGCGGATTTCGGTAGGCAGCGAAGAGTACGAACGGTTCAAGACCCTCATCGAACGCATCGAAGACCCTGTGGTCTGCGAGGACGACGGTGCGGCCGAGGCCGACTTCTTCGAGGGCGTCGTGTTGCTCGACGAGGTCGCGACGCTCCGCAAGGCGAGCCTTTCCCTCGTGGGCCGGCTGCCGACCGAGACGGAGGAACAGCGCGTGCGCGACGGTGGCTTCGAGGCGCTCGACGCGGTGCTCGACGAGATGATGCAGACCGATGCCTTCTACAGCCGCATCGAGGAGATCTACAACGACTACTTCCTGACGGATCGCTACCTTTCGAGCGGCAACGGAACACCCGCCATCGACCTGCTCGACCCCGAGGACTATCCCAACGCCTACTGGTTCGAGGATCTGCCGGAAGGGGAGTACGAGGTCGCCGCCCGATTCGCCAACGATGCGGTGGCGCGCGAAGCGCTCAAGCTCGTGTCCTACGTGGTGAAGCAGGGGCGTCCGTTCTCGGAGATCCTCACGGCGGACTACATGGTGGTCAACCCGTTCTCGGCCAAGGTCTACGGCGTGAACGCGTCGTTCGAGGACGAATACGATCCGAACGAGTGGGTCGAGGCGCGTTTGCCCGGGATTCCCCACGCGGGCGTCCTGAGCTCGCACATGATGATGAACCGCTTCCCGACGACGCCGACGAATCGCAACCGGCATCGCTCGCGCAAGGTCTTCGAGTTCTTCCTGGCGACGGACGTGCAGCGGCTCGGGGATCGGCCCATCGACCCGACGAACATCCAGGACTTCAATCCCACCATGAACAACCCGAACTGCACCCTGTGCCACGCGATCATCGATCCCGTGGCGGGCACGTTCCAGAACTGGGACGAGCTTGGGCGGTATCGGCCGCCGGAGGGTGGGTGGTTCACGGACATGCGCCCGCCCGGGTTCGGCGACGAGGTGCTTCCGGCCGACCAGTTCGATGCGGGGCTGCCCTGGCTCGCCCAGCAGATCGTGCAGGATCCGCGCTTTGCGGCCAGTGTGGTCCACATCATGTTCAAGGGGCTTTCGGGCCAGGACCCGCTGCGCGAGCCGACGGATACCTCCGCGGAGGACTACCTGGCACGCGTTCGGGCCTTCGAGGTGCAGTCGGAGATCTTCGGTGAGATCGCCAACAAGTTCCGCGACAGCGACTACGACCTGCGGGTGGTGATCAAGGAGATCGTCAAGACGCCGTACTACCGGGCCGCCAACGCCGAGCCGCTCGACGAGACGCGGGCCCTCGAACTGGCCGAGGTCGGCACGGGGCGGCTCCTGACGCCGGAGCAGCTCCACCGCAAGATCCAGGCGGTCACGGGCTACCCCTGGCGCCGGGATGCGGACAGCGACGACTACCTGCTCGACCTCGACTGGTACCGCATCTTCTACGGTGGCATCGACTCGGACACCGTAGTCACGCGGATCACCGAACCCAACGGCATCATGGCCAACGTCGCTGCACGCATGGCCAACGAAGTGAGCTGCTGGACCACGGCACGGGACTTCGTGTTGCCACCGGCCGAACGGCGCCTGTTCCCGTTCGTCGAGGTGAGCTTCGAGCCCGAGGACGAAAACGGTTTCGAGGTGCCCGCGGCGGCCCAGGCCATTCGGACCAACATCCAGTACCTGCATCAGCGGATGCTCGGGGAGTACCTCGAACTCAACGACCCCGAGATCAACCGGACCTACGAGCTGTTCCTCTCGGTCTGGAAGGACGGCCGCAAGGGGCTGGCCGACGATACCTACGACGATTTCCTGCCGTTCCAGTGCAGGGCCATCGACGACTACTGGACGGGGCAGGAGCTGCCGGACATCCAGAAGATCGAGCGCGACGACCGCTACACGATTCGCGCGTGGATGGCGGTCATGACCTACCTGATGATGGACTACCGCTTCCTGCACGAATAAGGAGGGACGAGCACCATGGATCGACGCACCTTCATCAAAGTCTGTTCCCTCGCCGGTCTTTCCGTCGTCGCGCCGGTCGTGCGGGGCGAAGAGCCCCTTTCGGGCAAGCCGCGGCGGGACTACGCACCCTACGACGGCCTGTTCTTCGTCATGGTGAACGCCGGCGGCGGGTGGGACCCGACCCACCTGTGCGATCCCAAGGGGGCCGGTAGCCCCGACGAAGTGGATCCGATCAACAACTTCCTCGAAGCGGACATCGAGCAGGCCGGCAACATTCGCTACGCCCCCGTCGGTGGCAACGCGGCGTTCTTCCAGAAGCACTACCAGCGGCTGTGCGTGATCAACGGCATCGACATGAAGACCAACGGTCACGACGCCGGTTCGCGTCATACCTGGTCCGGGCGGCTCGGCGAGGGCTGGCCGTCCCTGTCGGCGTTCCTCGCCGCGAGCTTCGCGCCCGAACAGCCCATGGCGTTCCTCAGCTTCGGCGGCTTCGACCTGACGGCGGGGATCGTGGCACGGACCCGTAGCGGCAACGTCAACGCCCTGGCCAACCTCGCCTATCCGGAGCGTCGGGACCCCAACGATCCGGAGAGCACGTTCCACTCCCAGTTCGCCATCGACGCCATCTCGAACGCCCACGCGGGCCGAGCCGAGGCGCTCCTCGCCGGCCAGAACCTGCCCAAGATCCGGCAGGCCATGAGCACCTTGTTCACGGCGCGGGCGGGCTCGAACGAGCTGAAGAAGCTCCAGGAGTATCTGCCCGAGAACCTCGACCAGGACGGCTTCCGGCGGCAGGTGCAGGTGGCGCTCGCGGCCTACCGCGCGGGGATCTGCGTCTCGTGCAACCTGCACCTCGGCGGCTTCGACACCCACGGCAACCACGACGCCCAGCACATTCCGCGGCTGCAGACCTTGCTCGAAGGGCTGGACTTCCTGTTCGACGAGGCGGAGGCGGCCGGCGTCATCGATCGCACGCTGGTGGTGGTCGGCTCGGACTTCGGTCGGACGCCCGGTTACAACGAGCAGGCGGGCAAGGACCACTGGTCCGTCACCAGCATGATGCTGGCCGGGCCGGGAATCCCGGGCAATCGGGTCATCGGCGTCACCGACGACGGACACCGGCCCCTCGCACTCGACCCCGGATCGTTGCAACCGTCCGAAAGCGGCATCCGGATCGAGCCCAAGCACATCCACCGCGCCCTGCGCAAACTGGCCGGTGTGAGCGACTCGGAGCTGGCCGCCATGTTCCCCCTGGACGGGGAGGACCTGCCCCTGTTCTCCTGAGGTCGCGACCGGCCGCGAGCCTCGGCACAGGCCCGCCTACGTGCTCGGGTCGGCGCCCGGCCGTTCGGTACCTTCTCGGCAGACCAAGGCGGCTCCGCCTCGTCTGCCCGGAGGGCCCTGCTAGGATCGGCCGGGCAGGTGCCATCCCTCGTGCTCGGGTACGTCCTCCTGTTCACCACGGTCCTCGCGGTCCTCGGCCTCGTTCGGATCGTGATGTCGGGGGCGCGGTCGGAGCGCTACCTCGAAGCCTCCGGCGTCGAGGCCCC
>RFGU01000076.1 GCA_003696955.1 Deltaproteobacteria bacterium
CCCCAGGGATACCCACCCCAGGGATACCCGCCCCAGGGATACCCGCCCCAAACCCAGCCGGGTTCGTCGGCGCCCCCGGCGAGGCCTGCGGCGCCCCCGGCCCAGACGCCCGGCACGCCCGGTCCGTCCCACTCCTCGCCCTCGGCCGACGGGAACGAAGCCGCAGCCAAACAGGACCGCGCCAAGGAGGCGCCCGCCCGCAGGCGGCGGACGACGGCCTTGCACGGAAGGCTCGAGCAGCTCGGACTGTCGAGTCTCCTCGTGATGATGGAGATGGAACGCAAGGACGGCGTGCTCGCCCTGGCGGATGCCGAAACGGGCCAGACGGGCCGGGTCTTCCTGCGCAAGGGACAGGTCATCCACGCCACCGTGGATCAGGAAGACGACCTCGGTGGCCGGGAGAGCGTCTACCACATGATCGGGTGGACGAAGGGCACGTTCAGCTTCGCCGCCATGGAGGTGGACATGGAAGATACGGTGCAGTCCTCCACGACGCACCTGCTCATGGAGGGTGCGCGGCTGCTCGACGAGCGCAACCGGTGAGCGGCCCGATCCCCGACGAGACGGCGTTCGACCGGTCCCCGCCCACGGCGCTCGAAGGCTACGATGCCGGGCGGTGGCCCCGTCGCGTCGTATACACCGCCGTGGTGCTCTCGACCTTCGGCGCCGTGACCGCAGGGGTGTTCTATGCGCGTCACCGCGAGGCCGTCCTGCGCGACCCCGCCGTGCGTTACGCGCCCGACCTCGCCCCCGGCGAGGTGCGGCCCCGCGAGATGCACTGGACCAACGGGCGCGCCCGCCTCGGCCTTTCGCGGACGCCGCCTTCAGCCGAGCGCATCGTCCTGCCCGATCGGATCGTCGAACTCGCGCCCGACGCGTCCCACGCCCAGGTGGACGTGGAAGTACGGGACGGCCGCACGGTGCGCCTCGAGGTCCTCACGGGCGCCATCGACGAACGACCGGTACCCGACCCACCGGGCGAGCCACCGCCGCCATGAGCGGAGCCAAGTCGTCGGGGGGCGGAGCGGACACGGCGAGAATGCCGCCCTTCGGATGGGGTAGGACGATACGAGCTGCATGCAACGCCTGGCGCGGGAATCCGGCCCTCCGGGCGGCAGCCTGCGCATCGCACCGTCCCTCGGCCATGTCGAGGAAGATGGTCTCGTCACCACCGTAGAGTTTGTCTTCGAAGATGGGGTGACCAACCGACGCGAGATGGACGCGGATCTGGTGTTGGCGCCCCGTGACCGGCCGTGCTCGCACGAGCGTGATCGGTGATCGTTTATACCAACCGTACCCGATGGGCTGGACGAACGTTCGGGCGGGGCGGCCGCCGGCTTCGGCCACGCCCATCTTGATTCGTACCCTCGACGACCGAGCGGGACCCAACGGGGCATCGATGGTGCGCCCCATGGTCAAGTGGCCGTGACATACGGCGAGGTAGGTCTTGCGAACCCTGCGCTCCTCGAGCGCGCGCTTGACGAACGCCGCGGGTGCCCCACGGCGCGCGAGCACGACGACGCCGGACGTCTCGCGATCGAGACGATGGACGACATGCCATCGGTGGTCTTCGCCCCATCGGTCGGCGATCCACCCGATGAGCGTATGACGCACGTAGCGAGCCGACGGATGAACCACGAGGTCGCCCGGTTTGGCCACCACCAAGAGGTCGTCGTCGCGGTGAAGTATGGTCACGTCCGTGCGACACGGCGGTTCGTCGGACGCCGGCTTGCGAACGACCACGACCTGGCCTGCGCGCACTCGCAACGCGGGGCGCACCTGGGCGCAGGCCCCCTCGACGCGCACGCGGCCACTGCCGATGATGCGGTGGATCCGGGACCGCGAAAGTCGCCCGATGGTCGACCCGAGGAACCGGTCGAGCCGCTGGCGGTCGGCGGCCTCCGACACGGGCAGACGGACCTCCACGAAGTCGGGCAACGCGGTCACCGCCTTAGGATATACTCCGCCGGTCATGTCCACCCCGCCGTCTTCGCCGTCCTCCGAACGCGACAGCGGTCCGATCCCCGCCCTCCTCGTCGGCCTGGGCATCCTCGCGGTCGGCGCCATCGTGGTCTTCTGGCCCGGCGGCGACGGCCCCGAGCCGCGCCCCGTCGGCGACCATGACGGGGCCGCAGGTCGGAGCAGTGCCGAAGGGCGCAAGGGCGGCATCCCCGAGCGTGCCGTGGACGAGGCCGCCCACGGCGCCAAGGCCGACGCTCCCCGCCCCCGCGTGAGCAAGGCGGTGCGCAACATGCCCCAAGGGATCCAGGAGAACGTCCCCGACCGTGGCCCGCCCGAGTCGTTCGAGTCCCCGGAGGCCGAACGCAAGTGGTACGAAGCGGCCCTCGAACGCGCACGGGAGGAACTGGCGTTTCGCCAAAAGGCCGTCGAGCGCCTCGAGAAGGCGCGGGACGAGATCGACAAGGCGAGCGATCCGGCGGCGGCCCGTGCCACGTTCGAGCGGCGGCGGGAGATCGTCGAGCAGAATCTGCAACGTGCCCAGGAGCGCGTCGCCGAACTCGAACGCAAACTCGAGTCCCTCGGTTCGGCCCCCTGAGCAGGGCCCCGCGCTCGGGAGCACCGAAGACGGCGTCACCCGTGTACGGGCCCACCGACCACCCGGCGGATCGCGGAGGCGAGCGTCCTTCGGTCGAAGGGCTTTTCGACGAACTCCACACGCTTGCCGGCCGTCACATGCTTCGAAGGCGCCCGGTCGCCGCTCGCGATCAACACGCCGCGGACCCGATCGCGGACCACGGGGTGCCCGGCGAGGGACTCACCGGACATGCCCGGCATGTGGAGGTCCGTGACCAAGAGGTCGTACGACGCTCCGGCCTCGAGCCTGGAAAGCGCCTGCTGGCCGTCGCCGACCGCCTCCACCGAGCATCCCATGCCGACGAGCATGCGCTCGACGCCAACGCGCACCAATTCGTTGTCCTCGACGAGAAGCACCTCGAGGCCTTCGAACGTCGACGCGTCCGGTCGCGACGACTCCCCGATCGAATCATCCTGGTCGGACGGGCTACGCGCACGGAACCGTAACGTGATCGTCGTCCCCTCGCCGGGTTTCGAATCGACGTCCACGAGGGCTCCGTAGCGGCGCGTGATGTCGCGCACCACCGCCATGCCGAGCCCCGTGCCGTCCGCCTTGGTCGTGAAGAAGGGATCGAAGATCCGTGCCCGCACGCGCTCGTCCATGCCCGTGCCCGTGTCCTGGACACGCACGTCGATCCCGCCGTCCACGCCCTCGGCCGTCACGGTCACGGTCCCGCCCGATGGCATGGCCTCGACCGCGTTGACGACCAGGTTGAGCATGAGCTGCTCGAGACTCGCGATGTCCACGTCGGCCCAAAGCGCCTCGTCGGCCACCGCCAGTACGAGCCGGCACTCGTCCGGCATGAGGCGTTCGAGCAAGGGCTGGACGCCGCGCAGGGCCCTTGCCACGTCACACGGTCCGCTGACACCCCGCGGGCGCTTGCTCACGGCCAAGAGCTGCCCGGCCACCAGGGCGCCCCGATCGATGGCCGACTCGAGCAGCGCGACGGTCTCCTCGCCGTGGCGGCGACCCGCCACGTCGGCATGAAGGTCGTCGACCAGGGCACGCATGGCCGTAAGCAGGTTGTTGAAGTCGTGGGCCACCCCACCGGCCAGCCGCCCGACGACCTCGAGCTTCTGGGCCTGCATCATGCGATACTCCGCCTCGGATCGCGCATAGGCAGCCGCCAACAGATCCGCGATGAGGGGGGTGCCGGGGGCCACGACGGGCACGCAGGTCGGGTCCTCGGGCGGCAGCCCCACGACGAAACCGACCGGCTCGCGCGAAAGCAGGATGGGCGCGGCGAGGCCCGGCAACGGACGGTCGGCCTCCACGCCGAAGAGCGCCCGGATCAGGTCGGGCGGCCACGTCACCATCCCGGGGGAGGCGCCCACGAGGGCGGCGAGGGCCCGTTCGGTCCGTGGATCGAGGTCGCGCACCCCATCGGTCCCCGCGACCCGCGCAAGATCGGATCCGCGGTTCGGTGCAAGGACGACCCGCACCCGAGAGCCGGGCATGGCGGCCTCGAGCCTCGATGCGGCCACCTTGGCCAACTTCGACATGTCGCGGGTCTCGAGCGCGAAACGCCCCACCTCGCTGATGGCACCGAACAGGGTTGCCCGCAGGTCCGCACGCTGCCGCTCCGCAAGACGCTCCTCGGCGAGTTTCGCCGACGCTGCGGCGAGCTGTTCGAGATCCCGCACGAGGGCGAAGAAGAGGACCGCCGAGGCCACGATGGGGATCGCGACCGCGCTGTAGAGGTTGCCCTTGGTCCCCGGCGCCAGGGACGGCGGCAGCAGCCCCTGGACGTCCAGCCAGAAGATCCCGCCCAACGATGCCAGGGACGCGGCGGCGACGACCAGGGCCCAAACGGGCCCGAGGACGATGCCCGCCACCATGACCGGAAC
>RFGU01000077.1 GCA_003696955.1 Deltaproteobacteria bacterium
GCCCCCCACCAGGTTCATGGCCATCCCCCCGGGGCACAGGAGGGCGTTGTTGCGAACCTCGATGTTGCCGGCGCCGAGGCCCCAGTCGTTCCCCTTGAGACACGTGCCGTTCTGGTCGAAGACGGTGTTGCCGACGATCCTGAGGTTTTCGACCTGCTCGCCCTGGGACGGCTTCGCGTGGATCCCGTTGGCGCCCACGTCGAAGACGATGTTGTTCTCCACGATCACGTCGCCCACCGTCTGGATCCCGTTGTCCCCGACGCGGAACGCCACGTTGCCCTCGACGCGATTGGGCGCCTTGTTGCCCACCGTCCCGTAGAACGTAAGCGCCGGATACTTGACGTCGTGGATGACGTTGTGCCGCACGACGTTGTTGTAGGAGCCCGTCTTCACCTCGATGCCGTCGCCCTGGCTGCCCGCCGTGGTGTCGTGGCAGTAGTTCCACTCGATGACCGAATCGAACATCTGGCAGGCGTCGTCGTTGCACCCGAGGTACATGCACTCGCCCGGACCACCGCCTTGCCCCGTGTCGTAGATCTCCACACCGCGGATCGTCAGGGCCTCGCACACGTTGCCGGGCCGGTTGCAACTGATGCCGACGTCCGCGGTGCCGTGGATCACCAGATCCTCGATGGTCGCGTGGTCGCACGAGCCGAGCCGGATGCCGTGCGACCCGCCCTCGATGGTCAGGTTGCGCACCGTGAAGTAACTACCTTGGACGTTCAAGGTATTTTGCGACGCATCCCCGACAATCGTGACCTGCTCCCCTTCGGCGCCTTGTACCACGATGGGCTCTTGGGCCGTCCCCTGCCACACGAAGTCGGTAAAGCCCATGGGCCCGTACGTGCCCTCGTGGATCGTGACGACGTCACCCGCCTGAAGGTTCGACAGGACGTCCTTGAGGTTGTCGCCCGGCATGACGTCGATGGGGGCGAGAACGATCCAAGCCATCGGCAAGAGCGGCAGCATGGGTTCAGGGTACCAAGACCGTCTGGCCGAAGGTGGGGGCACGGCCCCCCATGGGGGAACGGAACCGGCCTACGGCAGCGTACAGTCGTTGTTCTCCCACGTCCCGCCGAGCACGATCTCGCACTGGAGCGCGGGCCCCCATACGGCGCCCCAGACCTTGACCTCGTCGATCTCGAAGTTCGCCTCGGTCGCATTTCCCCAGAACCCGCACAGGACGCCGTCGGCCTCCGACGTGTCGGTGACGATGGGGTCCTTCGCCGGATTGGCGATGGTCGCCAGCAGCTTCCCGTCCACGAAGACGTCGAGGACGGCCCCCTCGCCTGCCCCCTGCCCCGTCCCCGCGTACCGCCACACGATCTGGTGCCAGGTGGCTTCGGTCGCCGGCGCCGATTGACACTCCAGGAAGCCGCTGGTGCCCCATGCACAGGTGTTGAACACGCTGGGATCGTTTCCATGGTAGGTCTGAAACCCCGTTGCGTTCACGTTGTCGGCGTGGATGTCGAAGAGGCTCACCCCCGCCAGGGCGGGGTCCTCGCGGACCCACATGGCGATGGTGAAGCTCGGGTTGGCGAGGAGCAGGTCTCGAAGCCCCGGAACGAGGATCGTATCCCCGTTCGACGGGCACTTGGCCGCCATCCCGACCTTGCCCGTGGTGAACGAAGGGGCCCCGGGGGACTGCGCATCGTGTCCCGGCTCGATACCGTAGTTCACGTTGTCGCCGTCGAACGGGTACCAGACGAGCAACGGCGCTTCGACGCAGTTGGGAAAGCAGGTGTCCGTCGGATCGTCGTTCCCGTCGTCGCACTCCTCGCCGGGATCGACCGTGCCGTTACCGCACAGGTTGCCGTCCGTGGTCCCGCCGGTGCTACTGCCCCCGGTGCTGCTGCCGCCCGTGCTGCTCCCTCCGGTGCTTGCGCCGCCGGTCGTGCTCCCCGACGACCCGGCCGTCCCATCCGTCGTCCCCGTCTGGCCCCCCGTGGTGGTCCCGCTGCCGTCGGTGGTCGTCCCGGTCGTGCTCGTCGAAGTGGACCCGCTGGAGGCGGAGGTGGTCGAGGAAGAAGTGCTCGACGATGTGGAGGACGTGGAGGACGTCTCGGTGGAACCCGCGCTGTCGTCGTCCACGTCCTCGAAGCAGGCCCCGAGGAGGACGGCGAGGGCGAGGCACGTTGCGTTGCGAAGGCAGGCTCGATGGGTCACGGGATCTCCTTGGAATCGTACATCGGGATCGGCTCGCGCCGCGCGGCGTTGGACGCATCCCCCCCTATAGAGACGTGCGCCCCGCATTCGGATCACGGCCGGGCGATGATACCGCAAGCGTCGGCCGGCTGTGGCAAAAACAGCGCCCCAGCCGCCCCATGCGAGGTTCTCGGCGCGCGTTCGCCCGGGTTCACGGGGGCACGCAGACACCGTTTTCCCAGGTTCCGCCCACGACCACCTCACACTGCTGCGACGGGGCGAAGACCGCGCCCCAGATCTTGAACGCGTCGATCTCGAAATTCACCTCGGTGCCCCCGGCACCCCACAGGCCGCACAGGTACCCGTCGGCATCGAGTTCGTCCGTGAGCACGGGATCCATCGCCGGGTTGGCGACCGTCGCCGCGAGTTGGCCGTCCAGGAAGATCTCGACCGGCGCCCCCTCCCCGGGCCCCGTCCCCGTCCCGGCGTACCGCCAGGTGACGTGGTGCCACGTGCCGGTGGACGCGGGGAAGGTCTCGCACCCGATGAAGCCGCCGGCCCCGCTGACGCAGGTGACGAAACCCGCGTTCGGATCGATGCCGTGATAGGTCTCGAAGCCGGTCCCGCTCGGCGACGCCATGCGAAGGTCCAAGAGGCTCGTGTACGCGAGGGCGGGATCCTCGCGCACCCACACGCCGACCGTGACCGACGGATGGGCGACCAAGAGGTCGCGCAATCCCGGGATGGTCACGTTGGGTCCCTGCCCTGCGCACGCCAGGGCCATCCCCACCTTGCCTGCGACGTAGCTCGCGGTATCGGCCACCACGCCGTCGTACCTCGGTTCGCCGCCGAGGTTCTGGGCGTCGCCTTCGAAGTCGAACCACACGAGGAGCGGCGACGCGGTGCAGTCGGGCAGGCACAGGTCCGTGGGGTCGAGGTTGCCGTCGTCGCACGCCTCGCCCGGGTCGAGCATCCCGTTGCCGCACAGGGTGCCCCCGTGGTACCCGTCGTCGTCGCTACGCCAGTGCCGGTGCTGCCTGCCGTACCCGCCGTACCTTCCGTGGACGACGACGACGAGGTCTGCGACCCCTCCGAGGTGCCCGAGGTGGCCACCCCGGTCGCCGCGGTGGAGGTCCCGCTCGGGCCGGTGCCTCGCGTCGAGATCGACGTGCTCCCCGTCGACGAAGTGCCCGTCTCGGTCTTGCCCGAAGTGCTCTGCTGCTTTTCGTCTCCACAGCCGACGACCAGGCAGGCCATCACGAGGACGGATGTCCGTGGAAGCGTGCGAGCGCCCATGCAGTCCATCCTACCCCACGCAAAGGCCGATCGACCGTCCGTCACCGCTCCGGCCTACGGCAACGTGCACGCGTTGTTCTCCCAGGTGCCGCCCACCACGACCTCACATTGGGTCGCAACGTCGTAGGTGGCGCCCCAGATCTTGAATTCGTCGATCTGGAAGTTGGGTTGGGGCGGCGTGTTGCCACGACCGCTGCACAAGATGCCATCGAGCAGGATGTCGGGTGTAAGGACCGATTGCTTCGTCGGATTGGCGATGGTCGCCACGAGATCGCCGTCGAAGTAGATCTCGACGTCGGCCCCCTCTCCCGCATTCGTCCCCGTCCCCGCGTAGCGCCAGACGATGTGGTGCCACGGGCCTTCGGAGTAGGTAAAGAACTCACAATCCGAGAAATCGTTCGTCCCGTCGGCGCACGTGAAGATCGCCGCCGAGTTGCTGACGCCGTGGTAGGATTCGATACCGTTGCGCAGGGGATTCGGCCCGCGGAACGAAAAGAGGGTCGTGTTCGGTACCACGGACGCTTCCTTGACCCACATGCCAATCGTCAGGTCCGGGTGGGCGAGCAGGAGATCCCGCAGGTTCGGAATGGTGACGCCCGGCGTCTCGCTCGCGCACTGCAGGGCCATCCCCTGCTTACCCGCGACGTACGTCGCCGCGGCGTCCACCGTGCCGTCGTATCCCGGCTCGGTGCCCATGTTGGCGGCGTCGCCTTCGAAGTCGTACCACAGGAGCAGATCGGACACCTTGCAATCGGCCGTGCACGTGTCCGTCGGGTCGAGGTTGCCGTCGTCGCACTCCTCGCCGGGATCGAGATTGCCGTTGCCGCAGTCGGGGTTCACCCCGCCGGTGGAACCGCCCGTCGTGCCGGTGGTGCCTGTCGTCGTGCCCGAGGTGCCGGCCGTCGTGCCGGTGCCGCCTCCCGTCGTCCCGGTGCCGCCTCCCGTCGTCCCGGAGCTGCCTCCCGTCGTGCCCGAGCTGCCCGCCGTCGTACCGGAACCGCCCCCCGTCGTCCCCGATCCCATGGTGGACATGCCCGTCGTTCCCGTCGAGGTTGTGCCCGACCCCGCCGTCGTCGCCCCCGTGCTCGCCGTGGTGCTCGACGACGACGCGCCCGAGGTCGGCGACGTGGTGGCGGAGCCGGTCGATCCAGCGCTCTCGGTCCCCGTGCCCGAATCGCCGGAACCGCCGCCGCCACTACACCCGGGCGACGAGAGGGCGACGATGGCGGAACATACGAAGGTCGAGATGGCAGGACGTTCCATGGAGTCTCCTAGGAGCGTGGGGCTCGTAGACGTTCGGTCGGGTGGAACCGCCGCGTGGTTTCCCGGATATGGAGTCTCCAGGGCCCCATTCGGATCACGAGACCACGCCGCAATCAACGCCACCTCCCGTCCCCGAGC
>RFGU01000078.1 GCA_003696955.1 Deltaproteobacteria bacterium
GGTGCTCGAGGGGGCAGGGGCCGTGCCCCGGCCGGCGGCATGGGCCACGGCCATCTCGACGGCGCGGACGAAGCAGCGCTCGTGGGCTCGTCGGGCGAGGTTTGCGGCCGCTACGGCGAGTTCGTCCCGACGGATCGGTGCCGCCAGGTGCCGGGCGAGGCGAGCGGCGAGGCGCCGTGCGGCATCCGGCGTAGCGGCGGCATGCCACTCGCGCCGACCGAGGACGGCGCGGACGTCGGAGGCGACGGCCAGTCCACGGGTGACCCGCTCGAATCGAAGGTCCAGGATCGCAAGCGCATGGACCGTTGCCGGATCGGTGGCCTCGGGATAGGGGGTCGAAACGCCGATGCGCAGGTGGACCCACGGGGTGTCCGTCGTGGCGATCTCGAGGCGCGTCATCCCCTCCGGCGACGACACGGCGTCGATCCGCATCTTCGGAGCGAAGTCGACGGCCTCGGCACCGCTGCCGTCCGTTGCCGAAGTCTCGATGGCAGGCGGTGGGGCGGGCGCGGCCTGCGGGCGACACCCACCGGCCAGGAGTGCTGCGAGGATCGAGTGGAACTTCCACCGTGGCGCCCCCGTACGCGGGGGCGTAGGGGGGCGAGCCGCCGTCACGGGACCTCCCTGCGCCCGAGGCCGGCCGGCAAGGGTTTGGTCCGGCGTTTGGGCGCGCGTGGGCGCGCCGGTTTGGGTGCCGGCGAAGCCGGGGGGCGCGCGCGGCCCTTCCGACCGCGCGGTCGGATCCGTGCCGGGACGTATGCCCACGTCGTGCGCCGCAGCAACGCCTCGGCGGTCCGACCCACGGCTTCGGGATCCGAAAGGCGTGCGAGTCCCACGGCGTCGTCGAGGCCCGCCGGGGGCGGCGCGCCGAAGGGGCGCGTCGCGAGCAGCCGAACCAAGCCGATGGCCATCGATGCATCGGACGCAAGTCCCGCGTGGACGATACGGCGCTGGCGCTCGGTGAGGCTGCGTGCCACCGTGCCGCGAGCGATGGCGCGGAGGCGTTCGGCGACCGCGGCCGGCGCCTTGCGCGGCACGACGCCCTTGGTGCGCACGAGCAACACGGGATAGTCCGGGTCCTCGTCGAGGTGGCACGCCATGGAGACCCGGCGGTCGGTCCCCTTGCCCGCCGGCAGGCGGTTGACCGTGCGGCAGAGGATCCGGGCCACCTCGATGGAGGTGCGGTCGGCCGGCACGGCGCCCACCACCCAGGTTCGGCCGTCGGTATCGCCGTCGATTCGGGTGGGGGACGGCTGCCCGGAGGGGCGTGGTCCGGCCGGGCGTGGCGGCGCCGTCACGGCGGGCAGCGTGGCGAAGGCACGTCGGGCCGCGGCGGCTGCTTCGTCGATGGGGAGGTCGCTGACGACCACGAGCACCGAACGCTCGGGGCGGACCTGTCGGGCCAGGTCCGCGCGGATCTTCGCAAGGGCCGCCTCGTCGAAGTCCCCGGACCGCTCCGGAGGAGCGAGTGGTGGGGGCCGGATCCCGTGGACCGCGGCGCGGACGGAGGCGGGTACCTTGCTCGCCATGCTGCGCCTTCGCGCCGTTGCGGCCAGGGCCTGGGCGCGGGCGGCGGTGGCCCGAGTCACCGTCGGTGCCTCGAAGATCGAAGCGGCGAGATCGAGGGCATCGTCGAGGGCGGCGCGGGGGATCACCATCTCGAAGCGGGTGCGGCCCCACGATTGGGCCAACGTCGCCGTGCCCCCCGCATCGTGGGCGAAGGCGGCCCAACCGCCGGGCGGCATGTGGCGGTTGCCTTCGAGCACCTGGTACGCCAACTGGGTGGACCAACCGGGGCGATCCGGCGGGTCATGGACGGGACCCAAGGGTAGGACGACGGCCACGGCCGCCACGGGCAGGGAGCGGTCGCGCGCCACGACGAGCCGCAGGCCGCACGGCAGGATCTCGTCGACGAGGTCCTCGGCCGGGGCGGGAACGGCCGTTGGCGGCGGCGGCGGGCGCGTTGGGACCTCACGCTCGACGGCGACCGTGGCGGCCTGGGCCGGCGCAGCGGCCGAAAGGTGCAGCGCGAGATACGCGCCGAGCCACGTCATCGTCGAACGAGCGTCCTTGGCGGTGGGATCACGTGCCCCCCGTGCCCGCGAACACCTCGCGGCCGGCGAACTCCGCGGCCGGACCGAGGGCTTCTTCGATCCGCAGCAGTTGGTTGTACTTCTCGACGCGATCCGATCGCGAAAGGCTCCCCGTCTTGATCTGACCGCAGCCCGTGGCGACCGCCAGGTCGGCGATGAACGTGTCCGCCGTCTCACCGCTGCGGTGGGAGACGACGCAGGCGTAGCCGGCCCGCGTGGCGATCTCCATGGCGCGCCGCGTCTCCGTCAGGGTACCGATCTGGTTGACCTTGACGAGCAACGCGTTGGCGACGCCCCGCGCGATGCCCGTCTCGAGGCGGGACGGATTCGTGACGAAGAGGTCGTCGCCCACGAGTTGGACCCGGTCCCCGAGGGCGCTCGTGAGCTTGCCCCATCCCTCCCAGTCGTCCTCGGCCATGCCGTCCTCGATGGATACCAGGGGATAGCGGCGGGCCAGGTCCCCATAGCGCTCGACGAGTTCGTCCGGCGAAAGCCGTGCCCCCCCCTCGCCGGCCAGGACGTACGCACCGTCCTCGTAGAACTCGCTCGCTGCGACGTCGAGGGCCAGCGACACCTGCTCGCCGGGGCGATAGCCGGCCTGTTCGATGGCCGCGAGCAGCAGGTCGAGGGCCTCGGCGTTCGAGTCGAGGTTCGGGGCGAACCCGCCTTCGTCCCCCACGCTGGTCGCCAGGTGCTTGTCGGCGAGGATCCGTTTGAGGCGGTGGAAGATCTCGGCGCCGGCGCGCAGGGCCTCGCTGAAGCGGTCGAAGCCGTGGGGCACCAGCATGAACTCCTGGAAGTCCAGGTTGTTGTCCGCGTGGGCGCCACCGTTGATCACGTTCATCAGGGGCACCGGCAGCGTGCGCGCGGTCGGGCCGCCGAGGTAGCGGAACAGGAGCAGATCCGCGTCCGCCGCACCCGCCCGCGCGCAGGCCAGGGACACGCCCAGGATCGCGTTGGCGCCGAGGCGCGACTTGTTCGGCGTTCCGTCGGCGTCGATGAGGGCGGCGTCCACGGCCAGTTGGGCGCCGCTGTCGAAGCCCGTCACGGCGTCCGCCAGCACGCCGTTGACGTGCTCGACGGCCTTGGCCACCCCCTTGCCGCCGAACCGTGACGGATCCCCGTCCCGCAACTCGCAGGCTTCGTGTTCGCCGGTGCTCGCGCCGCTCGGCACCGCCGCGCGGACGACGTGTCCGAGTTCCGTGGTGATCTCGACTTCGAGGGTGGGGTTGCCCCGGGAGTCGAGGATCTGCCGGCCGTGTACGTCTACGATGAGGCTCACGGCGCGGAGCCTATCGCGCTCGGACCCGGCCGCCAACGCCGGGGCGCTGCCCGCCGCCACGACAATCCTGGGGCAAAGCTGTTAGCGTTCCGGGCGCCATGCGCACCATCGCCATCGGTCTTCTCGGGGCCGGCAACGTCGGCCAGGGGGTCTTGCGGATCCTCACCGAGAACGCGGACGCCATCGAAGGTCGCCTCGGCGCCCAGCTCGACGTGGCGGGGGTCCTCGTGCGGGACCTCGACAAACCGCGGTCGGTGCCCGTGCCCCCCGATCTCCTCACCGACGATCCCCAACGGATCCTCGGGGATCCGAGCGTTCGGGTCGTGGTGGAACTGCTCGGTGGAATCGAGCCGGCGCGCAGCCTCGTCCTCGACGCCATCGCCCGCGGCAAGCACGTGGTCACGGCGAACAAGGCGCTGCTCGCCACCTGCGGCCGGGAGATCTTCGCGGCTGCGGCCGCCCAAGGGGTCTCGGTCTACTTCGAGGGATCGGTGGCCGGCGGCGTTCCCATCCTGCGGACGCTCCGGGAGGGGCTCGCGTCCGACCGGATCCTCGGCATCTGCGGGATCGTCAACGGCACGTGCAACTTCGTCCTCGACGCCATGGGCCGGCACGGCCTCGACTACGCCGCGGCGGTCGCCGAGGCCCAGGACGCCGGATACGCCGAGGCCGATCCGAGTCTGGACGTGGAGGGCATCGATGCGGCGCAAAAGCTCGCGCTGTTGTGTCTGGTGAGTTTCGGGCTTCGAGTCGATCCGCGGCGGATCCCCACCGAGGGGATCACGCGGGTGCGCGCCTTCGACCTCCAGACGGCGGAACGCCTCGGCTACGTCGTCAAGCTCCTGGCCTTGGCCGAGGCCACCGAATCCGGCGTGCGCGCGCGCGTCCACCCGGCCCTCGTCCCCAGGGACTCGGTGTTCGCGGGGGTGCACGGCCCGTTCAACGCGGTGCTCGTCAACTCCGCGGCCCTCGGGCGTAGCCTCTACTACGGACTCGGTGCCGGGATGATGCCGACGGGCATGGCGGTGGTCTCCGACGTGGTGGAGGTGTGTCGCAACGTGCTCGCCTTCGCGGACGCCGGTCCGCCCCCCGAGGCCTTTCGCGAGGTTCGAGACGCCGAGCCGCTGCCCATCGACGAGGTCGAGCACGAGAACTACCTGTGCGTCCACGTCCCCAACGTGCCGGGCGTGCTCGGGCGCGTGGCGAGTTGTCTGGGACGTCACGGCGTGAGCATCAAGCGCATGAACCAGGACACGCCGGGCCCGGGGGAACCCATCGACATGGTGATCCTCACGGAGCGTGTGGCCGAGGCGAGGATCGCGGCGGCGCTGGCCGAGGTGGATCGGTTCGACGACGTGCTCGGTCCGACGGATCGCATTCGCATCGTGGATCCGGACGCCGTGGGGGGTGTGCCATGAGCTTCGAACCCGTGTTCCGCACGCGGGTCATCCACGCCCACACCGATGCCATGGGCATCGTCTATCACGGGGCCGTCGTGCCCTGGCTCGAGGCCGCTCGCGTCGAGTACATGCGGGCCCGCGGCCTCGTCTACGCCGATCTCGAGCGGTCCGGCTTCGGGTTGCCCGTGGTTCGACTCGCGGTGGACTACCGGTCGCCGGGGCGGCACGACGACGTGGTGGTGGTCTCGTGCAGTGCGCGGCGCGATGGGCGAGCGCGACTTCGTTTCGCGTACCAGGTGGACGTGGTCGAACGTGTGCAGGCGCACGTGCCGATTCGCATGGCCGAGGCCGAGACGCTGCATGCGTGCGTGCGCACCCGCGACGGCCGGCCGGTGCGGTTGCCCGCGGCTCTGTGCGAGACCCTCGAAGCCTGTTAGAAGGATCCCACCCCGCAAGGGGGGAGGCATCCATGGATCGACGACTCGTACTCGAACTCGTCCGTGTCACCGAGGCCGCCGCCATCGCCTGCTACCCGATGATCGGGCGCGGCGACGGCAAGGAGGCCGACCGCCGGGCCGTGGCCGCCATGCGCGCCGCCTTCGACCGCGTGCCCTTTCGCGGGACCGTGGTGATCGGGGAAGGTGAACGCGACGAGGCGCCCATGCTGTACATCGGAGAACGGGTGGGGCCGGCCGACGACGAGCTGCCGGAGGTGGACATCGCGGTCGATCCCCTCGAGGGGACGGACCTTTGCGCCGGGGGGTGGCCCGGAGCGCTCGCCGTGCTCGCCGCGGCCAATCGCGGCGACCTGTTGCACTGCCCCGACACCTACATGGAGAAGATCGCCACCGGGCCGGCCGGCAAGGGGGTCGTGCACCTCGACGCGCCTCCCGAGGACAACGTGCGCGCCCTTGCTTCGGCGCTCGGGCGCAAACCCTCGGACGTGACCGTGGTCGTGCTCGACCGGCCGCGCCACGAGGACCTCGTCCGTCGGCTACGTGGGGCGGGGGCTCGGGTCCTGCTCGTCGACGACGGTGACGTGGCGCCCGCGGTGGCGGCCGGCTTCGAGGACAGCGGCATCGACATGCTCTACGGCAAGGGCGGCGCTCCCGAGGGCGTGCTGGCGGCCGCGGCCCTGCACTGTTTGGGCGGCCACTTCGAGGGGCGGCTTGCGTTTCGCAACGACGAGGAGCGGGCTCGGGCGGTGAAGATGGGCATGGCCGATCCCGATGCGCTCCTCGGGCTGTCGGATCTGGTGCGAGGCGAGGTCATCTTCGTGGCGACCGGCGTCACCACCGGGTCGCTCCTGCGGGGGATCCGGCGGGTGGGGGATCGGTTGCAGACCCACTCCATCGCCCTGCGGTCCACGACGGGCACCATTCGGTACGTCGAGGGGTCGGTGCGGGCCGAGCGGTTCCTCTGAGGTGTCGGACGTTCGAACGCCCCGCACGGCGCGCCGGCCGGCGGGGCGTGTGTGACGGGCGGCGCCGGAAGACGTCGACGCGTCGTGGGTCAACCGCAGGTGGGGGAGAATCCGTCGCCGTTGGGGCTTACGGTCCCGGCTCGGTAGGTGATCCGGAGGACGACGTCGCCAACGCTGCGCACGTCGAAATCGGCGTTGCGCGGATCCTCGTCGGCGGTCGGGATCTCCACGGACCACTGACTGCCGCTGACGGGCCAGCCCGCGTAACCGAAGCTCTTGCCCGTGTCGTCTTCGGCCCAACCGTTGACGGTCGCTTGGATCCCGATGCTCTCCGGCTCGAGGTGATAGTTGACGACGGAAGCCTCCGGGGACAGGTTCGCGCTGTCACAGCGACGCAGGGAGGAGACGCCGTCGCGGTGCACGAGTACGCCCGCTTCGTTGTCGCCGAGGTTCTCGCCCACGAGCTGAACCTCGATGGATTCGACGCGAGCGTCGCACTGGGCCGCCGGGAACAGGGTCTCCCCGGTGAGCGGAAGGGCGAACCGCAACTCCACGTTGCCCGCACCGTTGACCACACCCGGCGAGGCGAGCAGGTTGGCGAATTGCACCGAAGGCGGAACGTCCTCGTCGGCCACGTAGTCGTGGACCGTCTCGGTCAGGCCGAACACGTCGTCGCGCAGGGAGAGTTCCATGACCAGGGCCTGGGACCCGATGTCGCTGAAGTTGTCCTGGTAGTCCTGGAACGCATTGTCCAGGCAGAACAGGAACTCGTCGATCTCGTCGGATCCCCGGGCCGGGAACAGCTTGGACTCGATGAATGGTACGTCCCGATTGATCTCGAATTCGAGGGCGCGGCCGGCCCGGTAGGCCGCGGCCAGCGCCATGTCGCGCCAGCGCAGCAGGCTCTGCCCAAGTTCCATGCGCACCCGCAGGAACCGGGCGTTGGTGAATGGATTCATCGGATCCGTCGACAGAATGTCGAGGGCCCGTTGCTTGCCGGCGACGAGGGCCGAGACCTCGGTCAGTGCGGTGTCGATCTGGGCCCCCGCCAGAACGAGTTCGAGGCGGGCCTGCTCCACCTCACGGGCGAGCATCAGGGAGTCGAGCGCAAGGTTGCGTACCGTGGCCTTCGAATCGATCACCTGCTCGTTGATCGCGCTTTGGCGGATCGCCATGTCGATTTCTTGGTTCACGATGGTGATCTCGCGGTTCATCTCGCCCTCGAGGTCGCCGATCTGCTGGTCGAGGTCGAACTGCTTCTTGATGAAATCGGCTTCGACGCCCGCCTTGCCGAAGATGATGCCGATCTTCGCCGCGCCCATGCCTGCGGCGGCTGCCGCCTCCCAGGGCGTATCGGCACCCGCGGCATCGGCGATGGTGTCGAGGGCCTGATCGGCCGCATCCAATGCGGCGTCCTTCCAGACCTTGGCCACCTCGTTTTGCACCTTGGCGACTTCGAGGGCCGAGATCTTGTCACCGAACTCGTCCTCGATGGCGAAGATCTTCTGTTGCTTGGCGTCGATCGTGGCCTCGAGATCGGCGGCGTTGTTGACGATGTCCTGGATGCGGTTCTCCTCGATGCGAATGCGCTCTTCGTTGTTGGCGAGGGCGAGTTGCGCCGTCTCGAGGCGCTGAGACGCGATCTGCAGGCGGACTGCGAGTTCCCGCAACTCGCCCGTTTCCCGGCCACAATCCTCGATGTTGGGTTCTCCCCCCGGGAGTTGTCCGCACAGGCGAGCGAGGCGTTCGTTGTACGACGAAACGATCTCGTTCGTCTGGGAGACGATGTCGTACTCGGCCTGGGCGAGCGTCTCGAGGACGGCCTCGGCCGCATCGAGCTTGGATTTGTAGAAGTCCACCTGCAGGTTCGCGTTGTCGCGGATCACCTCGTAGTTCGTGAGCAACTCGCCGTTGGGCCCCTCGGTGGCCAGGGTGATCGGGACGAACTCGGGCGACAGACCGAAGGGGTTCTTGTCCGAGCCCACCTGACCCGCAAGATTGCGCAGGGTGCCGAGCGCCTCGTCGACCAGGGGCAATTGGGCGTAGGTGTCGGGCACCTGGTAGAAGTCCACGAGGTTCGCCACGTGGGCCCCTTGGACGTGGAGCCACGCGCCCGTATAGGCGATCCGTTGGCGGGACGTGTCCGCGTCCGCCGGGTTCACCCGCTGTTGGAGTTGGAGGTCCGCTCGGAGGGCCTCGATGGCGCGGGACTGCAGGTCGAGCATCTGCGCGACGTCGACACCGAAGCGAGCATCCGTCACCACGGCGGGACCGGCCGCGGCCAACAGGTGGCTGTAGCCCGGTGCGTAGATCACGGCCAGGGCGTCGTCGAGGGCCGCCCGAGCGTCGTCGATGAACCCCTGCTCGACCATCCACTTGGTCGTCCCGCTCGTGTCGCGATAGGCGAAGAACGCATCGATGAGCCGTTCGGTCGCGACAGCGGCGGCAGCCCGCCCCTCGACGAGGGCCTGGTCGAGGGCGTCTTCGACCACGTCCGGCGCCGCGCCGGATTCGGCCACGGCGTAGCGCAGGAGGGCACCGGCACAGGCGATGGCCTGCCGGTCGAGGCAGGTCGTCTTGGTCGTCGGATCGTAGACGGGGGTGGCGTCGCTCGTGCACACGTCCCAGGTGGCCATGGCCGGCGGTTGCAGGTTGTTGCCGTCGACAGCCTCGGTGGGCAGGTTGAACCCGGCTTCGATCAGGCCGTTGGCGCACAGTTGCGCGTCGGCGGCCGAGCACGAGAACGGTTGGGAGGCGCAGGCCGTACACGCGTCGATCGTCGCCTGATCGCTTCCGACGATGCTGCCGGCGGTGCCGTAGTCGGCGGCGAGGCCGGCGCATGCGTCGGTGTCGAGATCCGCGGGGTACTCGTCGTCGGGGGCCAACAGGGGCACCTGGTCCGAGAAATCCATCACCGTGGGCGAAGGATCCCGCAGTACGCCGTCCCGGGAGATGGCGTAGGTCGCGGCCAACACGATGGGACTGTCGCCGACCCCGGTCAGGGTCTCCTCGGCCGTACCGTTCAATTCGTCGCCGTCGGGGCCGAGGGTGCCCGTAAGCTTGATCTCCCGGCCCACGGGGCGGCCGAGCGGATTCTGCGGGCCGTCGGCGAGTCCCTGGGCCTCCGCCGGGAGCACGTCGCGGATCCAGATCTCCACCTGCCCGGAGGCGGCGTCCCACGTGCCGGTGATCGCCGCGTCCCGGGGCCAGAACAGGCTTTCGTCGGCGTAGGTCTGGCCCGCGATCGTGCCGTCGTCTCGAAATTCGAGGTTCAGTCCCAGGGCGAGGTCGCCCAAGGGGCTGTCGTCGGGCATCGAGATGGTGCCGCCCCAGTGGCCGGTGGGATCGGCGGGCTTGACCACGAGCCAATCGAGGCGTGCCTCGCTCGACACGATCGTCACGACGGCGGTGCGCTGTCCCTCCGCGTAGGCGGTGGGGTCGACTTGCACGACGAGGTCGAGCGTGCCCCCGGCCGGCACGGTGAACACGCTCGTTGGCGCCGTGATCGCCGGATGCTCCGACTCGAGCCGGATCCGGACGTCACGGTCGGTCATGTTCTGGACGGTGGTGGTCGCCTCGCCGTCCACGATGCCGGTCTGTGTCGAGGTGAGCGTGACGCCCGAGCCGGACGGCAGCGCCGGAATGGCGGGGATGGGCTCGTTGGATTGGGCGCAGATACCCCGGTCCGTGCAGACCAGGCCGTCTTCACACGGGTTGTCCGCGTCGCACGTGGCCACGCAGCGGCCGAGCAGGCACGCGTGCCCAGGTCCACAATCGGCGTGCACGAGGCATGCACCATTGCCGAACACGCGGTCGTCGAGGTTGCCGTCGTCGCCCGAAGGTGCTGAACCGGCGCACGCGCCGAGGGCGGTGAGGGCAGAAAGAAACAGTACGGTGCGAGGTAGGCGCGACATCGATGGACTCCCAGTGGTGCGACTCAAGGGTTGGCCAGAAGGACGAGCAGGAGATTGGCGTTGGGGCGGCTCACCACGAAGTCCACGTGGCCGTCGCCGTCGAGGTCGCCCGGTGCGAGAAGCAAGGGGTCGGCCGTAGGGCCGAGGGCGACCTTTCGTGCGGTCGAGAACGTTCCCGCGTCCCCGAACAGGACGGCGAGGTTGCCCGAGAAGGCGTTGGCGACGACCACGTCCGGGGTGCCGTCGCCGTCCACGTCGGCGAAATGGGCCGACGTCGGTGCCTTCCCCACGGGGTAGGCGATGTGGCCGGCGAAGCCCGGATCCTGGGACGCGTTGAACAGCACCGTCGCCGTGTCGAACGGACAGGCGGCAGGATTGACTGCGTAGTTACAGGCCGAAGGATTCCAGTTGGCAAAGAGGAGATCGTCGAGTCCGTCCCCGTTGACGTCCGCCGCATCGACCGAGCGCGGATACGAACCCACCGGCAGTGCAGTGGCGAGCGCCGGGATCTCCACGAATTGCTTCTGGGCGAGATCCCAGCGGTGGACGTCGATTCGCGCCGCCTGACTGTCGAGGACGACGACGTGGCGCTGATCCAGGGAGAGCTCGGCGAGGGTCACGGCGTCCACCCCGAAGGGGGTGTTCGTCGCCACGAAGAGGTTGTTCGGATTCTCGGCGAAGCCGCCGGTGCCGAAGTAGGCCGCGAAGCCATGGACGGGAGCCATGGCCGATGCGTCCCGATAGCCTACGATCACGTCCTCCGTGCCGTCGTCGTAGAGGTTCGCGCCGAGGACGTAGGTCGGGGTGCGCCCGCTCGGGTCCATGATGGTGCGGTTCGCATAGGTGTACGTCCCGTTCATCTCGCCACCGAAGACCGATACACCGCCGGTCGCGCCGTCCATCGTGACCAGATCGAGGATCTGATCGCCGTCGTAGTCGACGATGGCGACGTCGAGGGGTTCGGTCTTGGTGGTCGGGTCTGCATCCGGGTCCACCGTCACGACGTTCGGCGCACCGAAGGTCCCGTCGCCTTGGCCGGGATGGATCCAGATCTCGTCACCGAGGCGGGCGGCCAAGACGACGTCGAGGTTGCCGTCCCCGTCCACGTCCACGAGATGGGGGCGGCCGGGGCCTAGTCCCGTAAGGATGGTGGTGCTCGCGAAGCAGGTCTCGTCGGGATCGACGCTCCCGTTGCCGCAGGTATTTGCCACCGTGATCGTACAGTCGGCTTCGCACCCGTCGCCGTCGACCAGGTTGCCGTCGTCACAGGCTTCGACGCCCTCGTGCACGACGCCGTCGCCACAGGTTGCTTCGATGCACGTGGTGCGGCAGTCGTCCGTCTCGACGTCGTTGCCATCGTCGCAGGCTTCGGGGGGCTGGACGATGCCGTCCCCGCAGGTCGGCAGGGCGCACGTGGCCGTGCATCCGTCCCCGTCGGCCGTGTTGCCGTCGTCGCAGGCCTCCGATGGCCCCACGAATCCGTCTCCGCAGGTCTGCAACTGGCAGTCCGTCCGGCAGATGCCGGTGTCGGCGTTGAAGGCCCCGAGATCGCATGCCTCACCCGGATCGATCTGCCCGTTGCCGCACTCGGCCGGCCCCGACAGGTCCACGCAATGATCGGAAACGCACACGAGCCCGGGATCGCAGACGTTGCCGGGCTGGCACACGCACGACTCGGCGCCGGCCGGGCAGTCGAGGGTGCCGGTCGCAGCCTCGTCGTCACTGCCACCGCAACCGAGGCACGTCAAGAAGAAGAACGTTGCCGCGGTGCGGCCGCGCAGGGGACGGGAGGAACGATGGGTACGAGCCACGGGCTCTCCTCTCACGGGTTCGCCAGGAAGACGGTGATCGAATTCGTGTAGCGGTCCACCGACACGATGTCTTCGTTACCGTCCGTGTCGAGGTCGCCGAGTGCCGCTGCGATGGGTTCGAAGCCCGCCGTGGTGAGGTCGGCGACGTCGGTGAAGCCGCCTTGCCCGTCCGAGATCAGGATGGCAACGGTGTGCGCGTATCGGTTCGCCACCATGAAATCCACGGCGGCGTCCCCATCGAAATCGTGGGGCAGCACGAAGACGGGGGCCTTGCCCGCCGGGATTTCGGTCGGTGCGGCCAGATCGAAGGGATCTTCGTTGTCCGGATCGTTCACGTAGGAGGGATTGCCCGCCAGCAGCAGCACGTTCTCCCCGCTGCAGGCGTCGGGGTCGGTGGCGTAGTCGCACGTTGCCGCGTCCCAGGTGCCCGCCAGCAGGTCCTCCGGCTTGCTCGCGACGAACTCGTCGCCCACGATCCGGGTCACCGTGGAGAGCCCCGCGGGCCGTGTCTGGACGTTGCCGCCGTCGAGGATCTTCGTCGCCGGCAGGTACGGGATCACGTGGAGATCGCCCGTACTCCGGTCCACGACGACGACTTCCGGGACGCCGTCCCCGGTGACGTCCACCCGTGCCACGGTGGCATCGAGCCCCGTGCCCAGGTTCGCATCGGACCAAATCGGCGTGTCCCGGGGCGACATGGCGCCGACGTCGAGGCGAAGCAGGCTCGCGCCGGCCTCGTGGCCGACGAGGACCTCGAGGCTCGGGGTGTTGAGATCCATTTGCGCGGCACGTACCTCGGCCACGCCGCCGACACCGTCGTACACGTGGGGGTCGACCAGCATGGGGCCGGCGTCGGGCGTGCCGCTTCCGAAGAAGACGACGATGGAGTCCTGCGCCCCATCCGTACCCACCACCACGTCGGCGAATCCGTCACCGTCGAGGTCCCCGACCGAAAGGGAGCGCACGTTGCCGGAGCCGCCTGCGTCGGTCACCGAGATGGACGGCGCCGCGACGAGGTTGCCCGTGCCGTCGCCGCGCAGGACGGTGATCGAGCCGAGCAGCTCCGATGCGGTCGCCGCGTCGAGCAGGCCGTCGCCGTCGAAGTCCCCGAGGCCGATCCCGACCGGCAGCGCGTCGACGACCACGAGCGGCCCCGCCTCGAAGCAGACCTCGCCGGGCATCGCCTCCCCGTTGCCGCAGATGGCCTCGATCTCGCAACTGCTCGAACAACCGTCCCCGGCGTTCGTGTTGCCGTCGTCGCAGTCCTCGCCGGCCTGTACGTAGCCGTCGCCGCACGCCGCCGGCAGGCACAGGTGCGTGCACGCGTCCGTGTCGTCCGCGTTGCCGTCGTCGCAGGCTTCCGCCCCCTCGACCACGCCGTTGCCGCACGAGGGGAATCGACACATGGAATTGCACATGTCGAGATCGCTCGTGTTGCCGTCGTCGCAGGCTTCACCGGGCCCGACGAGGCCGTCCCCGCAGTAGGCCAGGGTGCAGTCGACCTTGCACGCGGCATCGTCGGCGTTCAGGGCTCCGTTGTCGCATTCTTCCGGTGCTTGCAGGATGCCGTCGCCACACGTGGGAACGGGCGGGGCGACGCAGACCTCCGAGACGCACGAAAGGCCGTCGTCGCACCCTGCTTCGGCGTCGCAGGCGCATCCCTCCGCCCCTGCGGGGCAAGCCTCCGGGGAGGTGCAGGCCGACGCGGCCAGTCCGAGGACGAAGGCGGGGACGAGGAAGGAGAGGATGGGCGACGCACGGCGCATGGAGATACGTTCCTTGCGGGACAGGAGGAGCGAACCGGCACCGCGCATCGGTAGACGACGACACTCGGATTGGACGGTTGCGCAGCTGGCGCAATACTACGTGCGGCCACGCGTCCGTGTCAAGGGCATCTTCGTAACCTACCGTACGAAGTGAACTCTTTGCTGCGCTGCCGAACGACCGTTGCGGCGTCGTGATCAGTTCGCGGGTTCTTGGCTGGTCCCGTCCCCTTGCCCTAGGTCGGACGGCGGCGCGGGGTCGGGCCGTTTGAAGCGGTCGTCGTCGGGCTTGGGTTTGCGGAAGAACAACAGGTAGATCCCGCCCAAGAAGAACGCGATCGTAAACCACTGCGCCGTCGTCAAACCGAGGTAGCGGACGTCCGGCACCGAGGTCACGCCGCGGGACGGCGCATCGGCGCGCAGGAAGTCCATGGCGAACCGGAACGGGGCGTAGAGCACCACGACCAGGCCGAGCAGGCGCCCGGGGCGCCAGGTCCACGGTTTCGTGAACAGATGGACGTACGTGGTCAGGCACAGGGCGAAGAACCACTCGTAGAGGCCCAGATCGTAGCGATAGGTTCCGTCGGGCCACGGACCGACGGCGAGGAAGAAGTCGGGATCGGCGATCTTGCCCGGATGGTCGTGGACGAGGCTACATCCGAGCCGGCCGAACACCCAACCCAGCAACAGGCCGTAGACCGAAAGGTCGAGGTAGGGGATCAGGGGCTGCTTGTGCTTGCGGCAGAACCACATCGCGCCCAAGAGCCCGCCGAAGAAACCGCCGACGCTCGAAAGGCCGTTCCAGAAGGCCAGCAGCACCCACGGATCCTCCTTGACCTGCTCCGGGAAGTAGAAGATGACCGACACCCAGTGGGCCATGACGAACGCGAAGACGAGCTGCCACCACATGTAGTCCCGCACCAGCCATTCGTCCATGCCCTTCTTGCGCGCGAAGTGAAGGCCTCGGTACCAACCGAGGATCACGCCGATGGCGACGAGGGGGCCGAAGACCTGGAGCTTGAGCGGCCCGATGAAGGGCACGTGGTCGATGAGGGTCTTCTCGGGAGCGGTGACGTATGGGATCTGAGCGAGGATGCCGAACATGGGCAGGGGCGCAGCCTACCGTGGCCCCCCGGGGGGTGCCACCTCCGCGCAGGTCAGCGGTCTGCGTCGAGCCAGCGGTTCGAAAGCCCCGCCGCCCGTCGGAGGGCTCCGCCCTTGATGGCTGCCGCCAGGGACTCGATCTCGGATGCCATGCTGCGGTCCTCCGGGGTCGGGGCCACGTGCTCGCGCACGGCCTCGTGGACGGCGCGGAGGCGTTCGGACGTCGCTTCCGTTCGCAGGTCCAGGGCCCGGGCCGCGGCGGCGGCCTCGATGGCCAGGCAGCGGGCCACCGCATCGACTGCAGCTCGGGCCTTGCGGGCCGCGATGGGGCCCATGCTCACGTGGTCCTCCTTGCCCGCGGAGGTGGGGATCGAGTCCGTCGCGGCTGGATGGGCCAGGGCCTTGCACTCGCTGGCGAGCGCCGCGGCGGTCACCTGCCACATCATGAATCCGCTCTCGAGTCCCGGTCGCTCGGCAAGGAACGGGGGCAGCCCAGCCGAGGTCTCGGGCGCCATGAAGCGATCCGTGCGTCGTTCGCTGATCGTCGCCAGCGACGTCACGGCCGCCGCCAGGTGATCGAGGGGAAGGGCGACGGTCGCCGCGTGGAAGTTGCCGCCGCTGCGTACGTCGAAGCCTCCGTCGTCCCGCGCGAGCACCAGCGGATTGTCCGTGAAGCTGTCGAGTTCCGTCTCGAGGCAGGCGGTCACGTAGTCGAGCGCATTGCGTACCGCACCGTGGACCTGGGGAACGCAACGCAGGCTGTAGGCGTCCTGTACGCGGCCACAGTCGCGATGACTTGCGTTCAGGGGCGATCCATCCACGAGGGTGCGTACGATGGCGGCGGATTCGATCTGCCCGCGATGGGGCTTGCCTTGGTGGATGCGCGGATCGAAGGGGGCAAGCGAGCCGAGTTGGGCGTCGAGGGACAGGGCTGCCACGACGTCGGCCGCATAGGCCAGTTCGGTGGCCTCGACGGCGGCGAGTGCGCCTACGGCGGTCGTCACCTGGGTGCCGTTGATGAGGCCGAGACCTTCCTTGGGGCCGAGGCGAAGCGGCGGGATCCCGTGCTCGGCGAGCACGTCGGCTGCAGGCCTCGGTCGCCCGTCGACCAGCAGGTGCCCCTCCCCGATGAGCGGCAGGGAGAGATGGGCGAGGGGGGCGAGATCGCCGCTTGCACCCACGCTGCCCTGGGAGGGCACCACCGGCAGGAGATCCGCGTCGAGAAGACGCAACAGCCCGAGGGGGACGTCGGTTCCGACGCCGCTCGCCCCGAGGGCGAGGGTATGCGCGCGCAGGGCGAGGAGCACGCGCACCACGTCGGGTTCGAACGCAGGGCCGACCCCCGCGGCGTGACTTCGCAACAGGTTCACCTGCAGATCGGCGAGCGCGTCGTCGGGAACGCGGGTCTCGCTGAGGGCACCGAAACCGGTGTTGACCCCGTAGACGACCTGTCCTTGGTCCACGGCCGAAAGCAACCACGTCCGCGTTCGCTCGAGCCGATCGCGCGCGCGGTCGTCGAGAACCACCCGGCAGGTTCGCCGCGCGACGTCGCGGACGTCGGCGAGACGCACGGCGCCACGTTGACCGACGCGAAGTTGGCGTTGGGCAGGCTGCGTCATGGCCGCGAGTCTGCCCCATGTCCACCGGTGCCGCGAGTCCGCCCGGAGCATCCTGGATTGACCGACCGATTCGGCGCGCGGTACGCTCGTTTCGCGATGGCCGTCTGCCCGTCATGCGGTGCCCGGTATCCGGTACGTTCCGGATTCTGCCCGATGGACGGTACGACCCTGCGGCCCGAGGAGAGCCTGGAGATCGATCACGCGATCGTCGATGCCGCCGTGCGGCGGTCACCTTTGGTCCTCGATGGAGGATGTCGTGACGACGAGGACCAAAGCGGCGCCATCTTGGACGGGCGCTATCGTCTCGACCGCCGCATCGGTTCCGGTGGAATGGGGGTGGTCTACGAGGCGACCCACGTCGTGATCGGGCGTAAGGTGGCGGTCAAGATCCTGCGACGAGAGCATGCCGACGCCGTGGACCTGCGCGCCCGCTTCGAGCAGGAGGCGCGGCTGGCCTGTCAAGTTCGGCACGCCAACATCGTGGAGATCCTGGACTTCGGTCATACGCCGGAGGGGGCTGCCTACTACGTGATGGAGCGTCTGTGGGGGCGTCCGCTCTCGGTCCGCATCGACGGCGGCGGGCCCCTCCAGCCCATCGAGGCCGTCGACATCGCGCTGCAGGTCGCCCGGGGGCTTGCGGCGGCTCACGCCCTTGGCATCGTCCATCGTGACCTCAAGCCCGACAACGTGTTCCTGTGCGACCCCGTCGACGGCAGCGGTGCGGCGCGCCCGAGTGGCGTCGTGGCCAAGATCCTCGATTTCGGCATCGCCCGGATCGTCGGCCGCAAGACGCGGATCACGAAACTCGGCGCCATGGTCGGGACCCCCGAGTACATGTCGCCGGAGCAGGCGCGCGGCGAGGACGCCGACGCACGCAGCGATCTCTATGCCCTCGGGGTGATCCTCTACGAGATGCTGACCGGCGACGTGCCGTTTCGCGCCCCGACGGTCATGGCGACCCTCACGCGGCAGATGTTCGACGCCCCGCCGGCGCTTGCGGAGCGGGCCCCCCACCTTTCCGGCCTGGTCGAAGTGCAGCGTCTCGTGTCGGGGCTCTTGGCCAAGCCCCGGGACGAGCGCATGCCGTCCGCCGACGCGGTGGTCGAGGCGCTCGAAGCGATCCTGGCGGGCGAGGTTCGACGATGGCGCCCGCGTTCGGAGGAGCTAGGGCGCGGCCGGGCGATGGACTCGCGGACGCGCATGATCGGGTCGTGGGGGATCGCGGACGCGCCGGCGTCGGGCCGGCGCGCCGAAGCCAACGCGGCGCCTTCGTGGAGGCCGGCGGACCAGGGGGTCGCCCCCGCCGTGGCGGCCGGCCCGCCGAGCGCTGGGAAGGGCCCGTCGAGCGCCGCGGAGGCCGAGCTATCGGGGCCGTCGGCGTCGGGGCGCGGGGCGCGACCGCGGCGTGTCGTTGCCCGGGGCCCGACGCCCATGCCGTTTCTGTCCCAGGCCGAGCGAGGGGGGCTGCCTGGGATCGGAACGCGGGTGGAGGTGAGCGTGGAGGACGACGACGCTTCCATGGAGGGGGCGGTCTCGGGGCTGCGCGTGGGCCCTCGCCGGGGCCGGGCCGGGGCCATCGCGGCGGGGATCGCGTTCGTGGCCGTGGGGGGCGCTGCGGCCACATGGTACGTTGCGTTCGGTCGCGCCGAGGATGGGCCTTCGACGAAGCTGGGCTCCGATCGGGATGGGGACGACGGGCACGTTCCAGCGGCCGAGGAGCGAGCCGCAGCCGCAACGACCCCGACGCCGGTGCCCTCGAAACCGGCTGCTGGGGCGGCTCCGGCGGCCCCACCGCCGAGCGAACCGGCCGGTGCAGGAAACGGCGCGTCGGATGCGCATGTGGCGCCGACGCGCGCCGGCGGTCAGAACGGATCTCGCCCCCGTGCGTCCAAGTCGCGGCCTCCGCCCGGGCAACGGCGCCGCACGCCGGCGTCCGCGGCCGAACGGTCGGAATCGACCGGGGCCAAGGGGGCTTCCAAGTCCTCGAAAGCGCCTCCATCCCCTACCGAGCCCTCCACCAAGCGCAACGATGCCGACGAGCCGAGCCCACTCCTCGGAGACCTCAAGGACCCGTTCGGGTGAAATTGTTGTAACCTTTGCGCCACTAGGAACAGATTGCCCATGACCGAATCGAAGCAGCCGCCCGTTTCGGGCGCGACGGTCGTCGCGACGGATGCAGGAGCGCCTCCGCCCGTCCAGGCCGCCCCGAGCACGCCCGTGCCGACCGACGACCTCGTCGGCACGGTGTTGGCCGACCGTTACCGCATCCTCAAGCGGCTCGGGGAGGGCGGCATGGGAACGGTCTACCTCGCCGAGCACACGACGATTCGCAAGAAACTGGCGGTCAAGGTCCTCGCGCCCGAGTACGCCCAAAAGTCCGACCTCGTCGATCGATTCCTGCAGGAGGCGCGTGCCGCCTCCATGATCAGTCAGGAGAACGTCGTCGAGATCACCGACTTCGACGCCAGCGGCGGCGTGGTCTTCTTCGTGATGGAGTTCCTCGAGGGGGAGGATCTTTCGGACACGGTCAAGCGGGAGGGCCCCCTGCCGTGGGCGCGGGTCAAGCCGATCATGTTGCAGATCTGCCGTGCGCTGCAAGCGGCGCACGACCGCGGGATCATCCACCGCGACATGAAGCCCGAGAATTGCTACCGCATCAAGCGGGGCAAGAACGAGGACTTCATCAAGGTCCTCGACTTCGGGATCGCCAAGGTGACCGGCGACGAAGGCGGCGACAAGGGGCTCACCCGAACCGGGATGATCTTCGGCACGCCGGAGTACATGTCGCCGGAGCAGGCGCGCGGCGAACGGCCGGATCACCGTGTGGACGTGTATGCGGTGGGGGTCATCATGTACGAGTTGCTGACCGGGCGGGTGCCGTTCACGGCGGACACGTTCATGGGGATCTTGACCAAGCACATGTTCGAGCCGCCGCCTGCGCCCACGTCGGTCAATCCCAACGCGGACATTACCCCCGAGATCGAAGCCATCATTCTCAAGGCACTCCAGAAGGACAAGGAACTGCGCTTCCAGTCCATGGACGAGATGGCCGCGGCCATCGAGGCGGTCGGCACGGGTGCAGGGCCGGTGGACGTGGTATCGGAGAACATCGCGCGACCTTCGGACGGCCGCACCGAGTTCGTCGGCGGTGCCGCGTCGGCGGCCATTCCGGTCGGCCAAACCGGAACCGGCGAGTTCGAGGTGTCGCGGTCCTCCAACCGCAAGTGGGTGTTCGGCGGTCTTGCGGCCGTAGCGGTGTTGGCCATCGGGGGCTTCGTCGTCGCCAACATGGGCGGCGACGACGGTCCACCCGTCGAGGCGAACGACGCGCCGGCTCCCGAGCCGTCCACGCCGACGCCGCCACCTTCGCCCGATCCGCAACCGGTCCAACCGGAACCGGTTCCGACGGAACCGACGCCCACGGTCAAGGCCCTCGATCCCGCCAAGGAGAAGGTACGCTTCAAGATCCTTACACCGGGGGTGGATGCGGACATCCTCGATGCGCGGGATCTGGGTATCTACGGCAAGACGAACGATCCCAACGGGGTCGAGTTCGAGAAGAGCGAGGACGAACTGAAGCTGATCCTTCGCGCGCCGGGATACGAGGATCTCGAGCTTTCCATCGTTCCCGACCGTGACAAGACGTACAAGCGGCGCCTCAAGAAGCGCCGTACACCACGTCCGGGCAAGAAGAAGAAGGGCAAGAAGCAGTCGACCGTGGTCAAGCCGGTCCCGCTGCCGAAGACGCCGAAGAAGGACCCCAAGCCGGACAAGCCCAAGCCCAAGAAGGTCCATCACACTTCGTCGGACCTCAAGGATCCGTTCGGCGGAGGCTGAGCGGAGGCTCGACCGCCGAGCCGGGGTTCGTACGCAGGTCAGGCGGGGGAGGAGACGACGCGGAGCGCCTCGATGGTGACGGCGGCAAGGTGCCGTACGTCGTCGCGGTCCAGGCACGCCGGGGGCATCCAGTACACCGTGTCGTGCAGCGGGCGAAGGAGCACGCCGCGCTCGAGGGCGGCGCGGCGAATCGACCGCGACACCCGGCCGTCGGGAACCGCCGTGCGCACGGAAGGTGAAAGATCGAAGGCCACGATGAGACCGGCCTGGCGCGTGGCGACGATGGCGGGGACGGCCTCGGCCACTTCTCGTCGGGCTTCGTCGAGCCACGTCGTCAGCGTCTCGATGTGCTCGCCCGTGGCCGGTTCGGTGAGCAGCGACAGGCTCTCCGCCGCGGCCCGACAGGTGATGGGGTTGCCCGTATAGGTGTGACTATGAAGGAAACTGCGGCTCGGATGGCCCATGAACGCGGCGTCGATGCCCTTGCGGACGACGACCGCCGACAGGGGCAGGATGCCGCCGGACAGCGCCTTGCTCAGGCACAGGAAGTCTGGTTCGAGCCCGGCCCACGAACTGGCGAGGAGACGGCCGGTGCGCCCGAGCCCCAC
>RFGU01000079.1 GCA_003696955.1 Deltaproteobacteria bacterium
CGCCAAGGTGCCTCGGACTTGTCGCGGCGGATCCTTCGTGGTAGAGACCGGCTCCCCGCGCGAAGGTGGCGGAATTGGTAGACGCGCCAGACTAAGGATCTGGTGGGCTTTGCCTGTGAGGGTTCGAGTCCCTCCCTTCGCACCCCCCGCCCGGGCGGCGGCCCACGGGCCGCCGCGCATCCTGCACCATGACCCCCATGGATTCGCCGCACTGGGATCGCACTCGGCTCGGCGCGGTGGTCGGCTTCTACGCCGTGCTCTCGGTTGCCGCGGTGCTGTGGCACGCGGTCGGCCAGGAGAGCCTGGATCCGTGGCACGTCGCGCCGCGGCCCTGGTCGGTTCGCGTCCAGGGCGCCCTTGCGGGCCTTGCGCTCGGAGGTGCCACCGTCGTCGGCTTCCGCCGGCTCTACCCCACCTGGCGCTGGCTCCGCACACTCCACCGAGAGGTGCGGGCGTTGCTGGGCACGCCGACCCGAACGGAGATCCTGATCCTTGCGGCCTGCTCCGCCGTTGGCGAGGAACTCTTCTTCCGCGGGGCGATGATGGACGCCTGGGGCGTGGGCGCCTCGACCATCGTATTCGCCCTCCTCCACGTTCCGCCGCGGGCCTCCCTGTGGCCGTGGACGGCGAGCGCGTTCTGCTTCGGCCTGGCCTTCGCCGGCTTGGCCCAGTGGTCGGGCAGTCTCACGGGGCCGGTGCTCGCCCACTTCGTCGTCAACTGGCGCAACCTCACCTTCATCTGCACGCGCGCGCCCGAGGACGGCCCGCCGGCGGACGCGTCGGAAACGCCCCGGGCCTAGGGCCCACGTCGCGCCGGAAACTTGGTGAGGCTCCCCGCCCTGCGGCACCGTGGAGGCGTGACGACGGGCCCTCGCATGTCCCGCCGCGGCCTCTTGGGCGCGACCTTCACGTCGGTGGCCGCGGCCTGGATGGGACCGCGCCTTGCGTCGGCCTCGGACCTGGGCTCGGCCGAGCGCCTGCGGCGGCTCTACAGCAACCGGTTCGTCTTCGGCGCCGACGGCGAGCCACGGATCACCATCGGCCTCATGCAGGGGCAACGAACCGTTCGGATCGGCTGCGAAGCCGGGCTCCTCGTGGCCCTCTCCGGTGAGGACACCACCGTGCTCGAAGCCGGCTCACGCTGGACGGTGCGGATCGGACGCTCGACCCCGGGCAGCGTCCGCCACAGCCTCGTCCTCGCTTCGTTGCCCGCCTACGACGCCGCGGCCATCGACGCCAAGGCCAAGGCGTTCCGGGCACGCGGCCTCGACGTCGATCTGCACGAGGTGGGCGCGGCCTTCGGTGTGCGCGGCCGATCCCTGGACGCCCGCCGCATCCTCCTGACCACGGGCACCTTCGGGTCGCCGTCCGACGCCCACGACGTCGCGCGGCTGCTCGAACGCGACCTCGGGATCACCCCACGCACCCATCCCGTCATCGACCGGCGCGCCAGCGGCATCGTGATCGGCACGGATGCGGCCAGCGGCGCGACGCTGCGCGCCGAAGGCGTGCTGTGGTTTCGCCCACGCGACGGCAAGACCCCCATCGTCATCGAGGACGTGGCCAGCGGCGGCATCCACGGCCACGGCGAACGCAGTACCCGGGCCTACCGCGGCGAGGTCTACGTGGCCGTCGACAAGGACGGCGCCCTCGCCGTGGTCAACCGAGTGCGCGAGACCGACCTGTTGGCCGGGCTCGTGCCGGCGGAGATCTTTCCTTCGGCCCCGTTCGAAGCGCTGTGTGCCCAGGCCATCGCCGCCCGCGGACAACTCGTGGCCAAGGCCGGCACGCGCCACCTCGCCGACCCCTACCTGCTGTGCGCCCACCAGCACTGCCAGGTCTACGCCGGGGTGGTCCGCGAGGATCCGCGGGCCACCCGGGCCGTCGAACACACCCGCGGGCGCCTGTTGCTCCGGCCCGAGCGCGACGTGCTGGTGGACACGGTCTACAGCGCCAACTGCGGCGGGCACACCGAGGACAACGACGCCGTCTGGCCGGCACCGGCCGATCCTCGCTTGCGTGGCAAGCCCGACCCGCGCCTCGCGGCACGCTTCCCCGCCGGGATCGGCGAGGACAACCTGCATGCCTTCCTCACCGACGCGAGCCCGGCATTCAGCCGGCCCCCCGATGGACGCCACGCCGAGAGCTATCGTTGGCGCGCCGAGGTGGATCTCGCCCAAGTCTCCCGCCGCCTCGCCGCACGCGGCGAAGCCGTCGGACGGATCCGAGAGGTTCGGATCGCATCGCGGGGGCGAAGTGGCCGGGCGACCACCCTGATCGTCGTCGGTACCCGGGGCACGCGTACGATCCACGGGGAACTCGTCATCCGCCGGTTACTCGGGGGCCTGCGCAGCTCGCTCTTCGCCATCGCCGACCTCGACACCGCACGGGGCACGATGAACCTCGTGGGCGCGGGCCACGGGCACGGCGTAGGCATGTGCCAGCACGGCGCCATGGGCATGGCGCGCGCGGGCTGGTCCCATGCCCGGATCCTCGGGCACTACTACGCCGCACCCCGGCTGGTGCGGTTGTGGTGACGGACGGCCGCGCGGGACGGGAGCACGGTCGCCCGGACGTTGCGCCCCATCCCGCTCAATCCGGCCGGGGAAACGCGCGCACGCACACGATGCCCGCCACGTCCGACTCGGGGACGTCCGCCAGGGCGACCTCGCTGGTGCGCAACACCTGGCGGCTCCCCGGCGTCTGCCCGGGCGTCCGACTCCAGTAGCTCCCGGGCGGGATCATACGCGCACGGCGTACGAGGCGAAGCTGCGCCGCCGTCGCCAGATCGAAGTTCCCGACTCCGGCGACGAGGGCATTGGTACACGCATCGCGGGCCTCCCCGTACGGGCGCGGCGACGGATCGACGACCCCGACCACCAAATCGTCGATGGCACGCAGCCGCCCCTTTGCCACGGCCCGCGCGACCACCAGGGCTTCGCGCGTCGCATAGTCCAAGTCGGCCTCGGCATCTCGGGACGTCTCGGGCGGGGCGGTCGCCCCCGCGCCGGCCGCCGGCGGCATACCGGAGGGTCCTTCGCTCGAACGCCGCCCCGCCGGCGACCGTTCGATCGGCGGCGCGGACGACGAGCCCGACGCCCGGGCGCCGTCGGCCGGCGGTGCCAGCTCCGCGGGCGGACGACGGGCCGCAGCCTTCGTCTCCCCGCCGGCCGCCTCCGCCTTCGCGTCGGCCGCGGGCGCAGGCTCCGACGGACCTCGGCGCACCAGGAACACGCCGGCTCCGACCAGACCGAGGCCGAGCACGGCCACCAGGACGAGACTGCCCACCGCCGTACGTGCCGCAGGTTCGAGCGCGGCCTCTGGGGAGGTCCCGGCCGGGGCGGACGAGGGCGCCGCTGGACGGGACGGCGCCACGGCCGCCGTCGCCCCGTCGGCCGAAACGCCCGAAGCGCGCTCCGTGGCGTTCCTCGAAGGGCCGCCGCCCGGGGACATGGATTCGCCGGCCGCACCGGCGAGCGCCGCCTCCATGGTGGCGAGGGCCGCTTCGAGCTCGGCGGCCGCGGCACTCGAGGCGCCCGAACTCGGACGTCCCGCCTCGGCCATGGACGACGGCGGCGAAGGACCCCGCCCGACAGGTCCCTCCGGCGCTGGTTCGAACGACTCGGGCGGGGGTGAGGGCGCCTGCCCGGCGCGTCGCCGGGTCGCCGCCTGCGGGTCGCGCAGCACCTCGATGAGCCGCCGGGCGAACTGCTGGGGCGATTCGCCGGTGTCGAGGTCGATCGGCACGAACGTCTGACCGGGTTTGTGGCGTGCCGAGAACACGCCCTCGATCCGCCGGGCCACCTCGGTCGACAGGCTGGGATCCCGGACGAGGATCACGATGCCGGATTCCTCGAGCGCATCGAGGGCGCGCCCGACGGGCACGAAGTCCTCCTCGATGCCGGACACGACGTCCACCATCTGCCCCGCACGGCCTAGTTCGACGAGCGCGGGAGCGAGATAGACCTCGGCGTCGAGGGAGCAGCAAAGGAGCACGGCGCCGGGCATCGGAATTCGCGCTGGGAGCGCAACAGGACCATACGAGCCCGTGGGAGCCGCTGCAAGGGCCGACACATGGCGGCCGAACTCTGGCATAAGCACGCCATGGCCATCGAGATCCAAGGCCCCGTCACGGTCCTCGGTGCCGGCACCATGGGTCGCGGCATCGCCCACGTCAGCGCCCTCGCCGGGTACCCCACGCGCCTGTTCGACGTCTCCCACGAGCAGCTCGAAGCGGCCCGGGCCACCATCGAGCGCAACCTCGGCAAGGGCGTCGACCGCGGCAAGATCGCGCCCGCCGATCGCGACCGGGCCCTCGAAAACCTCGAGGTGGTCGACGACTTCGGCGCCGCCGTCGACGGTGCCGACCTGGTCGTCGAGGCGGTCCCGGAGCGCCTCGACGCCAAACACGACGTCCTCGGCCGCGCGGCGAAGCTCCGTGGCGCGCAGGCCATCTACGCCACGAATACCAGTTCCCTGTCCATCGACGACATCGCCGCCCCCCTTCCCCAGCCAGAGCGCGTCATCGGGATGCACTTCTTCAATCCCGTCCACATCATGAAGCTGCTCGAGATCGTGGTCGGGGCGGCGACCCACCCCGAGGTGGTCGAGGCGGCACGCCGGTTCGGCGAGCGGATCGGCAAGGAGTGCATCGTCGTCAAGAACAGCCCGGGATTCGCCACCAGCCGCCTCGGCCTGGTGATCGGACTCGAGGCGATCCGCATGGTGGAGGAGGGGGTGGCCAGCCCCGAGGACATCGACAAGGCCATGGTGCTCGGCTACGGGTTCCCCATGGGGCCTTTGCGTCTGACCGACCTGGTGGGCCTCGACGTGCGGCTGTCCATCGCCGAGTACCTCTCGGAGCACCTGCCCGAAGGCGCCCACTTCCGCCCCCCGGCCCTGCTTCGCCGCATGGTCGAGGAGGGCAAGCTCGGCAAGAAGTCGGGCGAGGGTTTCTACCGCTGGGACGAGACCTGACCCGCGGTTTCGGCCGGCTCAGCGCCGGCCGAGGCGCACGGGCAACACGGTGGTTCCCGCGGCCCCGAGTTCGAGCCCCTTGGCCTCGACGTACCGCGCGTCCTTGTAGATCGCGACGCGGTAGACGCCCTCGGGTGGATCGGTCACCGTGAACACGCCTTCGTCGTCGGTGCGGGTGACGAATCGGATCGGTCGGCCGTCGCGACCGCGGCCGGCCACGAACACCGCCGCACCCGGGACGGGATCGGCGGATTCTGCGAGCACCACGTGCCCGACCACGCACACCTTCGTCTGGGGGCACCGCGGCGCGATGCGCACGATGCGGCTGCGCGGAACCTCGGCCTCGGACGGGGGACCGGCAGCCGCTGCATGGCCGCACCCCCCTGCGCCGGCGAGGAGGAGGGCCCAGGCACACCGAGCCCGCGACGCGGACACATCGGAGATGTACGACGAGAGCATGGCTCGTGGCAGCAAGGGCCCTTGCACAACGCAGGGGCCGTTCGATTCTTGCATGCTCGACCGGCCGCGTCCCGGGCGCTGCTGCATACGCCCTCCGGGGGCGGCAGCCGTGCTGAACGGACGTCCACAGGGCTCATCATGCGCCCCTTGCGCTCCACCTTTGCGCGTTGCGCGTCCACGGTGGGGACCGTACGCTGGTTGTCAGGAATCGCCATGGTCGGACTCAGACGCGCCCTCGCCCTTCTCATCCTCGGCTTCTACGTCACCCAGTTCGCGATGACCGCGTGGCTCGGGCCCGACGAGATCTTCGCCGCCTACGTCGGCCTCGCCATCTGCTACGGCGTGGCCTTCGTGGGCCTTGCGGCCGAGTGGTTCTGGGCGCGCTGGTTCGCCATGGGGGTGGGCAACTTCGGTTCGCTGATGCTGCTCGTCCTCTTCAAGATCGGCTTCGAGCCCATCGTCGCCTTCGTCGGCTTCACCCACCTGGCGGTGACCGTGCTCCTCGCGGGCGAAGGCATGGCTGCCCGCTACGAGCACAGCGAGGCCACGGCCGAACGCTGGAACTTCCAGGAGGACTCCCTGGCCCTCTTGCGCCGGGCGGTGCGCTCGGCGGGAAGCACGATCCCCTTCCTCATCCTCTACGCCCTCGCGCCACGGGGCGATGCCATGAACCTTCTGGCCCTTGCCTTCGGCGCCACCGGCCTCTACGGCCTGCTGCGGGCGCGGACCTACGGCGTCTTGGCCCTCGGGGCGGCCGGTGCCATCGCCCTGGCCGACGGGCTCGGGGCCTTCGGCGCCCCCACCGTGGGCTACCTGCTGCTCTCCCCCACGGGCCTGCCGACGATCTACGGTCCGGTGGCGGGCCTGCTGGCGGGCGGGCTGCTCCTGGTGCCCCTGGCCTTCGCCCGGCCCATGATCCGCTTCCTGCGAAGCTGAGGGTGCGGGCCCGCCGGGCGCCGCGTCATCCGGCCGGGTCGATGACCACGTCGTTGATCGGCCGAATGTTCATGCCGCCCGGATAACCGTACGACCGGTTCTCGGTGAACTCGCTGGTCTCCGGCGAGCCCCAGCCCCACACCCACAGGCCGAAGGGCGCCGCGCTCGAGATCGTGTGGACTCCCGTGGCGCAACCGCCGACCGGCTCGTAGTTCCCCGTCATCAAATCGACCCGGGTCCACTCGTACGGTCCAACCGGCTGCCAGCCGTCGAGGGCGCCGTAGCAGTCCAGGTCCACGTCGGCGAAGGCACCGTTTTCGGGCACCCGAACCACCACCAGGTTCGTCGAGGGATAGGAGGGGTCCGTGTAGAAGACGTAGGACTCGAGGTACTGGTCCGGGGGCACGCTGATCACGAAGTCCGCGTCGCCGTAGCCGCTCTTGCCGATGAGGTTCCAGGTGCTGCCGCTCATGTACGTGTGCAGCATGAAGGGGTGGTCTTCGTCCTGGCTGCGCACGACGAAGGGCGTGCCGGTGACGAACTCGGCCACCTCGCCCCGGTCGAGAGTGGCGGGCCCCCCGACGTCGGGCTCGTAGGTCAGCTGCGTGCCGTCGACCGCGCCGACGAGCCGCCACACCGCCGGTTCGTTGCCCCGGGGCTTGTGCATGACGCCCACGTACTCGTGTCCGAGGGCGCGCACCGGCGGGATCATCTGCTCCGCGTGGTCGGCGTAGGCCACCCCCACTGGGACACGCAACCCGTTGTGCCCCGCCATCAGACCGACGGGTTTGTCGGCGAGGACGATGCTGCCCGTAAGCTCCTGCTGCTGGGTGAACTGGGCATGCTCGCCCGCATCGAGGGTGAACTGCAGGGACTGGCCGGCGGGCCCCGAGGGCAATCCTCCGCCCCCCTGGACGGCGACCACCGGGTTCAAGGTCACCGTGGTCCCGTCCTCCCGGGCGACGATGTTGAGGGAGGGCCACTCGCCGGCGAGATCGGGCTTGTAGGCGTCGGCCGCGACGTAGTTGCCGTCCCACGCGCTCGTCGGGATGAGCAGGGACGCGCCGGCCACCGCGGCGCCGACCCCGGCACCGTACGGGTTGATCTGGTAGGCGACGACGGGACGGTCCGTGGAGATCCGAAACGACTTACCGATCCCGGTGCCGAACACCACCACCTCGCCTGCGACGGCCGGCGCCACCGGGCACGGCACCTTGCCGTACTGGAAGTTGCCCGTGGGCCCCGACAGGAAGAGCACGGCGACCTCGCCCGGCGCAAGCCCGGCCTGATCGTCGTAGGGCGCAAGGGTGAGCCCCGGCCCCGTGCCCACCGGGATCCGGGTGAAGTCCGCGACCGGAAGCAACTGGCCGTCGAACTCGACCTCGATTTGCACGGGCTCGTCCCAGGTGTTGGCGACGTATGCGGCGAAACACACGCCCTGCGCGTCGTAGATGCTCGAATGATCCATCTTCGTCGCGAAGTACTCGCACCCCACCGAAGACGCGTTGTTGGCGGCCGCCTGGCAGGCGGGGCTGCAGCCCCAGGTGGTCGAGTCGCACGCCTGGCCGGCGGGGCACGTCTCGACGACGTTGCCCATGCAGTCGAGCACGTCGTGCATGTCGGCCGAGCACTGGCGGCAGGCCGGTCCGCCGAGGTCGCCGCCGGCGCCCACGTCGAACTTGATCCCACCCGTGGTCGTGCCGCTGCCGGACGCCGTGGCCCCGCCGGTCTGAGAGTCGGACCCGCTCCCCGAGGTGGATGCCGTCGCGGTGCCCGAGGCGCTCCCTACGGTGGCGGTCCCGCTGAGTGCTGTGGTGCCGCTTCCCGTGGCGGTGGCGGCGCTTTCGTTCTTCGCGTCGTCGCCACAGGCGGCCGCGGTGAAGCATGCAAGCAGGATTTTCGTGCCCCGTCCCATGGATCCCATGCTTCCGCCCTGGGCCGTCCAGGTCAAGCACCGCTCTCGGACGTCGTCGTGCCGTCGGTCGGAGCGCCTTCGGGTTGCGCCGAGGGGTCGGACGCGGTGGACGAACGGGCGGCCAGGGCCGGTACGGGCTCGTCGTCCGCGATGGCGCGCAGGGCGGGGGTCTCGAGGTCGTCGTAGGCCCCCTGCTCGACCGTGCGAACGAAGGCCCACGCGAAGACGGCGACGAGCCCGAGCGCGACGGGCAGCGCGATGTACAGCACGCTCACGGCCGCCACCTCCCGAGGGTCCACAAGGTCGAGGCGATCACGGTCATGGAACTTGCGGGCATGAGGACGGCGGCGGCGAGCGGGCCGATCCGGCCGGACATGGCCAGGGCCACGGCGACCGCGTTGTAGGCCAGGGACAACAGCACGTTGCGCCGCACCACGCGCCAGGTCGCATCGGCGAGCCCGACGGCGGCGCGCACCGGGGCGATCCCGTTGCGGTCGAGGAAGATGGCCGCCGACCGCAAGGCCACCTCCGCGCTGCCCCCCACCGCGATGCCGGCGTCGGCGGCCGAAAGGGCGGCGGCATCGTTGACCCCGTCCCCGAGCACGACGACGGGCCGCCGCGCCCTGCGCACGAAGGCGAGTTTGCCCTCCGGCGTGACGCCGCCGTGGCAGCGGGCGGGGACCACGCCGACCCTTCGCCCCACGGCCCGCGCGACCTCGGGCGCGTCCCCGGAGACGATGGCGACCTCGGCGCCCCGGGCCGAAAGGTCCCGCACGAGTTCGGCGGCGCCCGGACGCACCCCCGCTTCGAGCACGAAGAGCCCCGCAAGGCGGCCGTCCTCGGCGACCCCCACGGCCGAGTCCCCCCGCGCGGTGTGTTCGGCCCAGGCCGCGGCCAAGGGGCCGTCGAGGCGGACGCCGCGGGCCGCGAGGAAGTCCATCGCCCCCACCGCCACGTCGCGACCGTCCACCCGTCCGTAGACGCCCCGGGCACCGCGTTCGGCATGGACCGCCTCGACGTCGTGCGCCCCTTTTCCGGCGGCCGCGATCGCGCGCGCGACGGGATGGGGTACGCCGCGCTCGAGGGCCGCGGCGCGCTCGCGGACGCCCGGGTCGCCGAGATACTCCGCGACCTGCGGCCGGGCGAAGGTCAACGTGCCCGTCTTGTCGAGCAACACGGTCCTCGGGCGCCGCAGGGCTTCGAAAGCGTCGGCGTCGCGGACGTAGATCCCCGCCTTCGCCCCCGCGGCACCGGCCGCCGCGACGGCAAGGGGCGTCGCAAGGCCGAGGGCGCACGGGCAGGCGACGATGAGGAGCGCCACCGCATGCTCGACCCCAGCCTCCGGCGAGGTCGTCCACCAAAGCCCCATGGTGATCGCGGCGAGGGTCACGACGGCGACCACGAACGCACCGCCGATCCGGTCGGCGACCTGCACCAGCCGGGCGCGGGACGACGCAGCCCGTTCCACCAAGGTGCCCAGGCGTCCGAGTCGCGTGTCGTCCCCGACCTTCTCCACCTCGATCACGAGGGGACCGCCGGCGTTGATCGTGCCCGCGTAGACCACGCTTCCCCGCGCCACCGCGACCGCCTCGCTCTCCCCCGTGAGGATCGCCTCGTCCACCGCCCCGCTCCCCTCGACGACCGTGCCGTCGGCGGGCACGACGCCCTCGGGCTCGACCCGGATCCGGTCGCGCGGTCGCAACGCTGCGGTGGCCACCTGCACCCACCGGCCCTTCTCGAAGCGCAGGCAAGCATCCGGCACGAGGTGGCGCAGCACGCGAACGGCGTCGAGGGCCCGCCGCTGCTGCCACGCCTGGAGGCTCCGCCCCACGAGCAAGAGGAACACGAGCACGGACAGCGTGTCGAAGAAGATCTCGCCGCTCCCCCGCACCACGTTCCAGGTGCCGGCCGCGGCGCCGACGAGCAGCCCGAGGGCCACCGGCAGATCCATGTGGGGTGTCCTCGTCCGCAGGGCCGCGAGGGCGCCACGCAGGAACTCGCGGCCCGGGCCGAAGATGGCCACCCACCCCACCGCGGCGGAGAAGGTGCGCAGGACGTCCCGCACGGCGGCGTCCATCCCGAACCCGTCGCCGAGGTAGAGGGCCGCGGCCAGCATCATGGCGTTGCCGGCACACGCCCCGGCGATCCCGATGCGGGCCAGCTCGGCGCGCCGAAGTCGGCGGGCCTCGTCCTCGGCCTCCTCCTCCACGGGACGCGGCGGATACCCGAGGCGCACGAGAGCTGCGACGACGGCCCCCAAGGTGGCGGGGGCGCGGTAGGTGACGGTGACGCCGGCCGGGTGCCAGCGCACCCGCGCATCGGTCACGCCCGGTACGAGGGTCGGCAGGCGTTCGAGCACCCACACGCACGAGGCACAGCGCAGGGGCGCGAGGGACAGATGGACCCGATGGGCGCCGTCGCCGAGGGGCACGGCGTAGCGGGCCACCACGGCCGGATCGTCGTAGATCGACGGATCCACCCCGCCACCTCCGTCTCCCACGGGGCAGGACGTCGCCTCCCCGGCCGCGCGCCCGGCGAGCTTGGCCGCATCGAGCACGCCGGCGGCCACTGCACACCCGGCGCAGCAGTACGCGCCTTCGATACGAACGCCCGCGAACGCGGCCCCGCAGTAGCGGCACGCCGGCGGTTCGTCGTGGCGTTCCATGGGTTCGGGCACGTGCTCAACCTCCGTGTCCGTGACATGGAGCGGCGGCCGCGGCGGCCCCGCTCGACGCCGCCTTCGCCCCATGTGCCGAAGTCCGTCCGAGCAGGACGAACGTTCCGACCGCGATCAGCACCACCGGTAGGACCGCCGCCATCCTGCCCCGAAGCCGCGGGGAGAAGGCACCGGCGCCGAGCCCGACGACGCCGAGCACGGGCACGGTGCCCAACCAGAAGGCGGACATCACCGCGACCCCGCCCGCCACCGACCCCGTGCCCGCCGCGACCAGCACGAACGCCCACAGGAAACCGCACGGCAGGAGGCCCGAGAGCAGGCCGAGCCCCATGCCCGCGCCCAGCGGACGCCGCGCGGCGACCGCGGCGGCCCGACCGGCGAGCCCGTGGCGCAGCCTCTCGAGGCTGCGAAACGTCGGACTCGCCGCCGCAAGCCTCGGGCCCATCCGCCCGACGATGCCGAACAGGCCCGCCACCACGAGGCCGAGGCCCGAAAGCCTCGCGGCGACACCCGCAGCGCCCGACGCGGCAGCCAGGCGATCCACGCCGCCGCCGAGCAGCCCCGCAGCGGCGCCGTAGGCCGCGTAGATCGCCAGACGGCCCGCGGCATGGCCCCACGTCCCCTTCCACACGGCGGCCCGGCCCCGTGCCGAGGGGCCGGGATGGATCGCGGCCAATCCGACGATGGGCCCGCACATCCCCGCACAGTGCAGGCTCCCGGCGAGGGCGGCCACGAAGGCCGTGGTTGCGAGCGCCCCGTCGATCACCGCATGCCCCCCTCCGGGACGAAGACCTCGGCATCGTGCAGGAATCGGTCGGCCCCCCGCTCGGCCGAAAGATGCACGCTCCACCGTCCCGGTCGGTCCACCGGAAGGGATGCGCCGTAGACCCCCGGGGCCTCCTCGGTGAGCACGACGCGTCGCTTGCGTCCTGCGCGGGCGCGATGGAACACCTCCGCCTCCACGGCGGCCCCTTTCACGGGAGCACCGTCACGATCCCGCACTTCGACCGCAAGACGGCCCTCACGGGCGGCGATCCGCACGTCGGCGTGCCAGCCGAGCGCCGCGGATGCAGCTTCGGCCAGGCGGTGCTCGTCCCAGGCCAGGGCCTTCGTGTCGTAGTCCTCGACGACCGCGTGGGAGGGGTCGTCGTGTACCACGTAGATGGCCGTACCCCACAACACGAACTCGAAGAGGAAGAAGGCGCCGATGAACGACAACCATCGCCTGCGGGCCTTGCGTTCCACGGCATGTTCGATTTGAGGAATCATGGGACCTTCGCCTCCTTGGACACGCGACCGACCGGGCCGAGGAACCGCACCTCGTCCTTGCCGAGCACTTCACCGGTGCTCGCATCGCGAACCTCGAATACGACCGGAACGGGATGGCCCGGCCACGCGGCACCGGGAAACTCCACGGTGACGGGCGCCGAGATCGTGCGCCCGCCCTCGATGACGACCCGGTCGTGCCCCGCGGCGATCCTCGCCTCGTCGGGCAAAGCGATGCGGATCTCGACCGTGCGGGGCTTGGCGGCGCGGTTGACCATCTTGACCTGGAACACGTTGCGGACGCCGTTGGCCTCCGTCACGGTGAACGGGCTGCCGGGGTTGCGCAGCACGGTGGTCTGGACGTCCGTCTTGCCGGAGAGCACGTAGAAGAAGGCCGAAAGAACCCCCGTCAACAAGACGGGATAGATGACGGTCCGCGCGCGAAGAAGGCGTCGTCCCCTTCCTTCGTCCCGGGCCTGGGAGCTGTAGCGGATGAGGCGGGGGGCGCGGCCGAGCCGCCGCATCACGTCGTCGCAGGCGTCGATGCACTGGGTGCAATGGATGCACTCCATCTGCAGACCGTCGCGAATGTCGATCCCCGTCGGGCACGTGGTCACGCAACGCAGGCAGTCCACGCAGTCGCCGGCCTGTCCGAGCACCTTGAGGGAGGCCTTGCCCCGCGGCTCGCCCCGCTTGCGATCGTAGGCGACGATGAGCGAGTCGCGGTCGAGCAGCACCGATTGCAACCGCCCATAGGGGCACGTCAGGATGCACATCTGCTCGCGGAAGTACATGAAGTCGAACATCATCAGCCCCGTGACCGCGGCCACCACGAGGAAGGCCACCGGATGGGCGAACGGCCCGGCCACGATCCACGCGCCGAGCCTGTCGATGCCCACGAAGTACGCAAGGAAGGTGTTCGCCACGTACAGGCACGCGAGGAACGACACGACGTACTTTCCGACGATACGCGGTGCCGACACGGGTTTTCGCGGTGCCCCCCCCCGGCCCGTGGTGCCTTCGAAGAGGCGCTCGATGGGCCGGAACAGAAACTCCATGTACACCGTCTGGGGACACGCCCAGCCGCACCACACGCGGCCGAAGAGGGCCGTGAGCATGAAGAAACCGAGCAACAGCCCGAGGAGCGCAAGGGCCAGGAGGACGGTGTCCGTCGGCAGGAACGTGAACCCGAAGATCGTAAAGCGCCGGGCCGGTACGTCGAGCAGGATGGCCGGCATGTCCCCGATGCGCACGAAGGGCAGGACCGTCCACACGGCGAAGAGTGCGTACGCGACGACGCGCCGCTTCCGCCAATAGCTGCCCTTGGAAAGCCGCGGCTTGAGCCACCTGCGCCGGCCGTCCGCCTCCAGGGTCGAAAGGACGTGTTCTTCGGGAGGCAAGAGGCTGCCGCCAAGGGGGTCGTTCACGACGCACTCCTCGTGCAAGAGACGACTACCATGGCGGAATCTCCCGGCCCTCGGGCGGCTTGCCGCCGCCGCCCCCCTTGCCGCGCAGGGAGGCCACGTACGCCGCGGTCAGCACGATCTGATTGGGGTGGGACAGGCGATTCTTCCACGCCGGCATGGCGCCACCGGCGGCACCGTTGGCGATCACCTTGGCGATGTCCTCCACGCTCTCGACGTTCTTCCAGTAGTCGTCCGTCAGGTTCGGCCCCACGTTGCCAAGCCCCCCGTCACCGTGACAGCTCACGCAGTTGGCCTTGAACACGGCCTCACCGACGGCCAGCCACTTGGGGTCGTTGGCATACTTGAGAATCGTCTCCTTGTCGGGTGACAGCTCTCCGAGTTCGGCGAAGCGCTTCTCGAAGACCTCGGCCGCCTCACGTTCGTACTCGTCGTAGATCGAGCGCCCCTCCACGCCGCTGTGGTGATAGAGCAGGTAGAGCACCGAGAAGACGATCGTCCCGACGAACAACCCACTCCACCATCCGGGCAGTGGATTGTCGTACTCTTGGATGCCGTCGTAGTTGTGGTCGAGCAGCAGGTCTTGGTCGGACTTGGCGTTCATGGATGGCGTCCTTCGGAAGCATCGTCGAGGGGGATCCGTGCATCGTGGTCGTAGGCATCCGCGGGTTTGCGCAGGGTTCGGATGGCAACCAGGACGAACACGCCGAGAAAGGCGACGAGGGCCACTTCGGCGAAGGCCGAATAGTCGAGTTGGCCGAGCACGTCTCGGATCATCGGTCGACCTCCTCGTCGGCGGTGTCGTCCGCACGCGCCGTCACCTCCGGCGGTTGGGCATACAGGTCGGTTCCGAGCCGCTGGAGATAGGCGATGAGGGCCACGATCTTCGTCTCCTCGAGGGGGATCCGTTCGCCGTCGTCGAGCACCGTCGCATCGGGGCCGCCCTGCTCGACGATGGAGGCCACGATCTCCCGTGCCTGCATGCGCGCGAGTTCCTCGGCGCGGTCGAGTTCGTCGCCGTACGGCGCGCCGAGGGCCGCGGCGGCCTCCACCCGCGGCGCGATCTTGCGATAGTCGATGCGCTCCTGGGCAAGGAAGGCGTAGGACGGCATCACCGAGTCCTCGTCGATGTCCTGCGGCTTGAGCAGGTGGACGTAGTGCCACAGGTTGGACTGTTTTCCGCCTTCGCGGGCGAGATCCGGCCCGATGCGGCGCGAGCCCCACTGGAACGGACGGTCGTAGACGAACTCCCCTGGCTTGGAGTACTCGCCGTATCGCTCCGTTTCAGAGAATATCGGACGAATCATCTGGGAGTGGCAGTTGTAGCACCCCTCTGCCACGTAGATGTCGCGACCTGCCAGTTCGAGGGGCGTATAGGGGCGAACGCTCGCGATGGTCGGCACGTTGGATCGGATGAGGAACGTCGGAATGATCTCGAAGAGGGAGGCCACGACCACGGCCACGGTCACCCACACCGAGAACTTGAGGGGCTTGCGCTCCCAGATGCGGTGCCACGCGAGCTGCAGCCACACGTCGAAGCGCTTGGCGAACTCGGGCACGGCCGACGCGCGCGGCTTCGGCGGCGGCGGATCCTGGTAGTCCTTCGACAGCGGGGCCGCTGCCACCACCGGTACCTCGTAGCTGCTCGGGCGCTGCTGCCAGGTCTTGACCAGGTTGAAGAGCCCGACCACGGCCCCGGTGAGGTAGAGCGTGCCGCCGAGGACCCGCACCCACCACATGGGGATGATGGCCTTGACCGTCTCGACGAAGTTGCCGTAGGCGAGGTTGCCCATGTCGTCGAAGGCCCGCCACATGAGCCCCTGGGTCAGCCCGGCCACGTAGATGGGCACGATGTAGAGCACCAGGCCCACGGTGGCGACCCAGAAGTGCCAGGTGGCCAGGCGCTTGCTCCAAAGGGGCGCCTGGAAGATCCGCGGCGCCAGGAAGTAGAGCATCCCGAAGCTCATCATGCCGTTCCAGCCGAGCGCCCCCGAGTGGACGTGGGCGATGGTCCAGTCCGTGTAGTGGGACAGGGCGTTGACCGCGCGCACGGAGAGCATCGGGCCCTCGAACGTGGACATCCCGTAGAAGGTCACGCCCGTGACGAAGAACTTGAGGACCGGATCGTCCGCGACCTTGTGCCAGGCGCCGCGCAGAGTGAGCAAACCATTGATCATGCCGCCCCAACTCGGCATCCACAGCATGACGGAGAACACCATGCCGAGGGCCGAGGCCCACTGCGGCAGCGCCGTGTAGTGGAGATGGTGGGGGCCCGCCCAGATGTAGATGAACACCAGCGACCAAAAGTGCAGGATGGAAAGCTTGTACGAGAAGACCGGTCGCTCGGCCGCCTTGGGCAGGAAGTAGTACATGAGCCCGAGAAACGGCGTCGTCAGGAAGAAGGCGACGGCGTTGTGCCCGTACCACCACTGCATGAAGGCGTCCTGCACGCCCGCGTAGATCGGAACGCTCTTGAGGGCGTCCACCGGCAGCACCAGGTTGTTGAAGACGTGCAGGACGGCGACCGTGATGATCGTCGCGATGTAGAACCAGATCGCCACGTACATGTGGCGCTCTCGACGGTGCTTGAGCGTCATGAAGAAGTTCACGCCGAAGAAGCCGACCCACACCACGGCGATGGCGATGTCGATGGGCCACTCGAGTTCGGCGTACTCCTTGCCCTGGGTGATCCCGAGGGGCAGGGTCAAGGCGGCCGCGACGATGATGAGCTGCCAGCCCCAGAAGTGCAGCCGGGACAGTACGTCGCTCCACATGCGGGCCTTGGCCAGGCGCTGGGTCGAGTAGTATACCGCCGTGAACAAGGCGTTGCCGGCGAACGCGAAGATCGCGGCGTTCGTGTGCAGCGGGCGCAGCCGACCGAAGGTCAGGTACGGCAGCCCGAACGTCAGGTCGGGCACGACGAGCAGGACAGCCACGAAGAGGCCGGCCGCGAACGCCACGATGGCCCAGACGATGGTCGCCCAGAAGAAGAGGCGGACGATGCCGTCGTCGTAGGAGAAGCGGTCGAGGCCGTCACCATCGGCGGGCGCAGCGGTAGCGGGAGATGCGGTGCTGGTCATGGTGTGCAGCACCGATATAGGGGCGGCCTCGCGCCCGGGTGCCGCAAACGTTGCATGCACCCCTGCCTATGCCGCACATATTGCACGCAAATTGTCGAATCCCCGGACGAACCGTGGGGATCCGACCTCGGTTCGGGCAGCCGCTGCCCGGACCGCCCCCCGGCCGCCTCACCGACCCGAAGCAGGCCGCGTCCCACCGGCCTCGAAGGGGTCCGGAGCCACCGGGGGAGTCTGGGCGCGCGAAGGCGCCCGCGTCGCGGCCAGCAGGGTGCGCGCCCTCGCCGCGATTCGACCGGCGTCGCGGCGGGCAAGCGCATCCGGCTCGAAGAGGGTGCGCACGTACCCCACGGCGTAGGCCCCGGCGTCGAGCCACTGTCCGACGTCGTGTTCGTCGACCCCGTTGGTGGGCACGATGCGCAAGAAGGGCATGGGCCCCATCACGCTGCGGAGGAACGATGGCCCGCCGGCGGGGCAGGGAAAGAGCTTCTGCAGCTGCGCCCCCGCACGGTGGGCCGTGGCCAGCTCGGTGGGCGTCGCGCAACCGGGCATCGCGACGACGCCGTGCTCCCGGCACCGGGCGATCACGGCCTCGTCGCAGACGGGCGAGACCACGAAGCTTGCGCCCGCCGCCACCACGGCGTCCACGACGTCCGGACGCAGCACCGTGCCGGCGCCGACCACGAGGTCCGGGCGCGCGGCGAACTCCGCAATGAGGTCGGGCGCCCCGGGGATCGTCATCGTAAACTCGATCACCCGAAAGCCGCCCTCCACCGCGGCCTCCATGGCGATCTTCGCCGTCACCGGATCGTCGCACCGCAAGATCGCGCTCGCGCGTTCGTTCCACAGGCGGGCGAGGAAGGCATCGGGAGGCACGGGCATGCAGCGAACCTACCAGACACCTCGGCCGCCGCGAGCGCGAAGGCCCTTCGTCCCGTCGGGGCCAGGCCTTGCATGCCTCGCGGCGATCGGCCTCGCCCCGTCCCCTGTGCGCGCCGCCCCCCCGTCCCCGGATCGGACCGTCCGTCCGCTGCTCGAGGGCCAGGTCTCGCCGGTCGTGGGCCCCCACGCCTTCGGCAACGAGGCCTGCGACCTCGAGCGGCGCGAGTGCGTCCGCACCGGCCGCTTCTTCGGCACGGGCGCGAGCGCCGAGCTGCGCCTTACCGTGCTCGGACCGCTGCGGCTGCACGGCCGGCTGCACGTCGCGGGCAACGTGGTCACGTCCAAGCCCCTCTACCGAAGCGTCGTGGTGCCGGCCGTCGGCCTCGGCCTCTACGGCCACCGCCTCTTCGGTCGCGTCGAGGTACAGCACGTGCTGGCCTTCGGTCCGGAACGCTTCGACGCGCCCTTCGCCGACGTGCCCGCCGGATCGGCCCGGTGGAGCCGGACCGCGATCGCCGTCGCCGTCGGTGTTCGCTTTCCGATCACGCCGCGGATCCGCATCGAGCCGTGGGGTGGCTACGTGGCCGGCCCGATGGAGGACCGCATCTACGAAGGGGAGCGGGAACGAAGGTGGCTGCACACCTTCGTGGCCGGCATCGGTGCGAGCTTCGCCCTCATCGACGATCCGCGGCGCCCTCGTCGGGCACGGCGACGCCCTTGAGCCGACAGAACGCCGCGAGCGTGCCGGCCCTGAGCGCCGGATTGTGGGCGACCTCCCACCCGACGGTGCTCGTGGGCGTCTTGCCGTAGTCGTGGCCGGGAAAGATCCTCACGTCCTCGGGCAGCTCCGCGATCCGCCGCAAGGTGGCGAACATCTGCGCCGGGTCCGAGTCCGGATATCCGACGCCGCCGCACGACCCGACGAAGAGCACGTCTCCCGTGCACAGGACCCGCTCGACGGGGAAGTACCAACAGATGCAACCGGGCGTATGCCCCGGCGCGAACAAGGCCTCGACGAACCCCTCGCCGATGGGCACCCGCTCGCCGTCGGCGACGGTCCGCACGGACGCCCCGAAGCCGGCCACCCGCTCGGCCTCGTAGGGGTGGCAGTAGACCGGGGCACAGGTAGCTGCGACGACCTCGTCGAGCCCCGCAACGTGATCGTCATGGGTGTGGGTCAGCAGCACGGCCTCGACGCGACCGCCGAGCGTGCGGACCCGCGCCAGGATTCGATCGATCTCGAACGCCGGATCCACCAGGGCCGCGGCCCCCGTCCGAGGGCACGCCACGATCTCCGAGACGTTCTGGAGCAGGCCGACTTCGATGCGTTCGATGGCGAGCACGGTGGAGCGAGGGTACGTCGGACGGCGCGGGGAGCAAGCGCCTGCCGGTCGTTCGAGCCCCGCGTGCTCCATGGACGAGCGCACCGTGCACGCGCTCCGACGCCGCGGCTCTCCCGGCTTCGGCGGCGCTCGGCCGCCCCCCGGACGCGGCCCGCCGGCGACTTTGCCGCAGGCCCCCGTTTTCGGCATGATGCGAGGCCCGTGCCTGGGACGACGACGCGCACCAGCGTCCGCTCGGCCACGCCGCAGTCCATCGAGACGGCCGCGCGCGCCCTGCGGGCGGGGGCCCTCGTGGCCTTCCCCACCGAGACGGTCTACGGCCTCGGCGCCCGCGCCGACGACCCGCATGCGGTCGCCCGGATCTTCGCGGCCAAGGGACGGCCTGCCGATCATCCGCTCATCGTCCACGTGGCCGAGGCCTCGGCGCTGGCGCAGATCGCCGCCTCCGTACCGCCTTCCGCGTGGACCCTGGCCGAGCGCTTCTGGCCGGGCCCCCTCACCCTGGTGCTGCCCAAGGCCCCTTCCGTCCCACCCGAGGTCACCGGAGGCCTCGACACCGTGGCGGTCCGGGTCCCGGCCCATCCCGTGGCCCGAGCCCTGCTGCAAGCCGCGCAGGTTCCCGTCGCCGCCCCGTCGGCGAACCGCTTCGGCCGCACGAGTCCCACCACCGCAGCCCACGTGCAAGCCGAGTTCGGGGACACCGTCGCGTACGTCCTCGACGGCGGCCCCTGCACCGTGGGACTCGAGTCCACCATCGTCGACCTCTCCGGTGCGACGCCCGCGATCCTGCGCCCCGGAGGCATCCCGCGCGTAGCCGTCGAGGCCGCATTGGGTACACATTTGAACACATCGAATGCGAACCGGCCGCGGGCACCGGGCTCCCTGCCGGCCCACTACGCGCCGGCCGTGCCCCTCGAGGTCGTCCCCGCCGCGGATCTCGAACGGTACGTCGCCGACCACGGCGACGACCTGCCCGTGGGCCTGCTCGCCTTCGAGGCACCGCCCTTCGGCGACGAGGCCCTCCGGTTCTGGGCGATGCCCGCCGATCCCGTGGCGTACGGTCGCCTCCTCTACGCCCGGTTGCGCGAGGCCGAGTCATGTTGCGGGCGGATCCTCGTCGCATCGCCGCCCGAGGACCCCGCCTGGGAGGCGGTGTGGGATCGCCTCCGACGCGCGGCCATCGGGGCCCGGTCGACCGAGACGCCCCGGGAGGTTGGCCGTGGCTGATCGCCGTTCCTCCTCGCCCCGCCGCCTGGGCATCCTCGGGGGAGGACAGCTCGCCCGCATGCTCGCCGAGTCGGCCCAGCGCCAGGGACTCGAGGTCTGCGTGCTGGCGCCCCGTCGTGACGAGCCCGCGGCCATCGACGGCGTGCTTCTCGTCGAAGGCGCCCTCGACGACCCCGAGGCCCTCTCGCGCCTTGCGGCCGCAAGCGACGTGGTGACCCTCGAGAACGAGTTTCTGAACGTCGAGCGGCTGCAAGAGGCCCTGGCGAGGCACCCGTCGGTCGCACTTCGCCCCGCCTCCGCGTGCGTCACCGTCGCCCAGGACAAGCTGGCGCAGAAGAGGCTCTTCGAGGACGTGGGCGTCGCCACCTCGGCATACGTCGTGCTTCCGCCGGATGCCGATGCCGACGATCTGGCCGCCCTTGGCGCACGGTTCGAAAGGGGCTACGTCCTCAAGTGGTCCCGCTTCGGCTACGACGGACGGGGCAACTTCGTCGTCGCCGATCCGAAGGCCGTAAGTGCGGCCGACGCCCTTTCCTTCTGCCGGGCCGGACAACGACGCGGAGCTTCGGTCTACGCCGAAGCGTTCGTCGACTTCGCCTGCGAGGTCGCCATGGTCTCGACGCGGGCCCTCGACGGAACGCAGGTTCACTTTCCGTTGGTGATCAGCGTGCAGGAGCGAAGCGTCTGCCGCGAGGTCTACGGCCCGGCCACCGCCTTCGGGGTGGATGCCGCGGTCGAGATCGAGGCCCGCGAGGTCTTGGCCAAGATCGCCCGCCGTCTGGACTACGTCGGCACCTTCGCCGTGGAGTTCTTCCTTTCGCGAGACGGACGGCTCCTCGCCAACGAGATGGCCCCTCGCGTCCACAATACGGGGCACTACACCCTCTTCGACGACGAGCCCAGCCAGTTCGACCTCCACGTCCAGGCGGTGACGGGGCGGCCCCTTTCGGCGCCTGCGGTCCGAGAGCACTTCGTCATGCGCAATCTCCTGGGTCCCTTCGACCTGCCGGGGCGCACGCCTTGCCGACCGCCGACCGCCCCCCCGCCCCCCGGCACCGAACTCTACTGGTATCACAAGAAGGACGTCGGCCCCGGCCGTAAGATGGGACACATCTCCGGACGTGCGCCGACCCCCGAGGCCATCGGGCGGCTGCGCGAGGCCCTCGCCGCCTACGAGCACCGTTTCTGGCACACCTCCTTGGACGAAAGGCCACCATCGTGAACGATTCCGGCACCGCCGTTCCCCGCGTCGCCATCATCATGGGTTCGGACTCGGATCTTCCGGTCATGCGCCGGGCGGCCGAGGCCCTCGACGAACTCGCCGTCCCCTACGAGATGTCCATCGTCTCGGCACATCGCACGCCCGAGGAGATGGCCGCGTTCGCCCGCGGCGCCGCCGACCGGGGGATCCGCGTCATCGTCGCCGGAGCCGGGGGCGCAGCGCACCTGCCGGGCATGGTCGCGGCCCACACCACCCTGCCGGTGATCGGCGTGCCCGTACCGGTGGGCCACCTGCAGGGAACCGACGCCCTCCTGTCCATCGTACAGATGCCCGGCGGCGTTCCCGTGGCGTGCGTCGCCATCGGGGGTGCCTACAATGCAGGACTTTTGGCAGCCCAGATCGTCGCCCACGGCGGCGCCACCAGGGACGATGCCCTGGCCGAGCGCCTTTCGGCCTACAAGGAAACCTTGCGCCAGAAGGTTCTTGCAAAGCGTATCGACCCCTGACCCGACCGAACCCACCACCCGGCCCGCCGGCACGAGCGCCGTGACACATCCATGGGGCGGACCGCCGCGCGCGTGCACGACGGGTTCTCGGCGGCGTCTTCCGCCGCCATCGCATCGTCCAGCTCGCGCGATGGGCCCGTCCCCCGCGCCATGGGGCGCAGCGGTCCACGGGCAGCGCATCGTCCGTGACGGCGGCGCGATCTCGTTCCCGGCGCGGTCCTTGTCCTCGCCGATCGTTCGACTACCATCGCCCGTCCGCCCATGGGGAACACGCCGAACCTGAACCCGGAACAAGCCCGCGCCGTCGCCACGACCGAAGGTCCCGTCCTCATCCTCGCGGGCGCAGGGTCCGGCAAGACCCGCGTGTTGACCCACCGCATCGCGCACCTGCTCGAACTCGGCGTCGCGCCGGACACCATCGTCGGCGTGACGTTCACGAACAAGGCGGCCGAGGAGATGCGCGAACGGGTGGCCGCCATGGTGGACACCGAACTCGCCGGTCGGTTGGTCCTCTCCACGTTCCACAGCCTCGGCGCACGCATGCTGCGGGAGGACCCGCAAGGCTTCGGGCTGCCCTCCGGCCGCTTCTCGATCCTCGACCAGGGGGACGTGCTCGGCATCGTGCGATCGTTGCTCGCCGAGCTGCGGATCCACGTGCCCGGCGGGGAGAAGCGCTTCGACGTGGCCGCCGTGTGCACGCGCATCGGCCTGTGGAAGAACGCCTTCGAATCCCCAGAGGAAGTGGCGTCCCGCACCCACGAAGACCCCTACGACGCGGTGGCCGCCGAGGTCTACGGGCCGTACGTCGAACGCACCGCTGCCTTGGGTGCCGTGGACTTCGACGACCTCGTGTGCCGCGTCGCACGCATCCTCGCCGAGGCCCCCGAGGTCGCGGCCCGGTGGCAGGCGCGCTTTCAGTACCTCATGGTGGACGAGTACCAGGACACCAACGCGGCGCAGCTCGAGCTGGTGCGGCACCTTGCGGGGCCTGCCCGCAACCTGTGTGTGGTCGGGGACGACGACCAGGCGATCTACGGCTTCCGGGGCGCCACCGTCGCCAACATCCTCTCGTTCGAGAAACATTTTCCGGGCGCCGAGGTCATCAAGCTCGAGCGCAACTATCGTTCGCGCCCTTCGATCCTTCGTGCGGCCAACGCAACGATCGCCCACAACCGCTATCGCTACGCCAAGGTCCTCCGTCCCACCCGCGCCGAAGGGGAGCCCGTCACCAAGGTCGTGGCCCCGGACGGCGAGGCC
>RFGU01000080.1 GCA_003696955.1 Deltaproteobacteria bacterium
CCGTGGCTGGCCACCAGCACGATCTCGTTGCGTGTGGCCGGACGGAGGAAACGTCGACGCGCGCGGTCCACCTGGTGGACCACGGCGCGCCGGACATGGTTGGGCACGGCGGGCGTGGCGTCGCCCGGCGGCGGCAGGGGGATCGTCTCGTGCAGGTAGGGCTTGATTCGCAGGGTGGAGATCCCCGTCTCGTGACCGACGATCTCAGCCGTCTCCCGCGCCCGCGCCCAGGGGCTCGTGTACAGCCCCTCGAAGGCGGCGTCGCTCGACGCGAGGATCTCCCGCAGGTGACGTCCGAGTCGCACCGCCTGGCGCCGTCCGAGGGGTGAAAGACGGTAGCCGGGGTCGCTCGTGTGACCGTCGCGCAGATAGTGTCCGTGTCGCAGGAGGAGGACACGACGGCAGGGGGGCATGGAGGTCATGGTCGGTGCTGGGACGACGTCCCCGATGCGGACGGGGGACGCACTCAAGCATAGGGCGTCGCGGGCGATGTCGCCCCCGTGGTCACCAGCCAGGCCGCGACGGGACACGGGATCCGGCAAGCGACACCCTTCGTGCTTGCCCGCCGGATCGTGCGGGGACTTGCTCGAGGGGGGGACGTGGTGGCCTGTGCGACGCTTCCGGGCCATGCCCGGACGGCCCTCGCCCTGGCGACGTCGCCCGACGCATGCATGCGGGATCTCGTCGGCTTGCTCGAACGCGACCCCATGCTTGCCGGTGCCGTGCTCGGGACGGCGCGCTCGGCCCGCTACGCGACGGGGGCCCGCCCGCCGGCGACGTTGCGGGACGCCGCCATGCGCCTCGGGCTCGACGGGCTACGCCCTTTGCTCCTCGAGGCGGTGGCGGCCGCCTACGTGTTCACGGGACCGGATCGCCGCATCGTGGCCGAGATCTTCGAGCACAGTGTGCGGATCGCCCACCTGTGTCAGGGGATCGTGCGCCTCGTTCCACCTGCGGCGGCCGGAGCGCCGTGGCAGGACCCCGACATCCGTTGCGAGGCGTTCGCCTGCGGGTTGTTCCACGACGTCGGGCGCGTCGTCGTCCATGCGGCGCTGCGGTCGGCGGGGGAGGTCGCCGATGCGGCCACCGCCAGGGCCGTGGCGGACGTGGCCCATGCCGATGCCGGCGCCCTGGTCGCCGCGCGTTGGGGCCTTTCCCCCACCGTCATCGAGGCGGTGGAGCGCCATCACGGACTTTTGCCCGAACTGGACCGCGGGGGGCCGTGCGTGTGGCACGCGGGCCACCTCGTCGCGTTGGCCGAGCGCATCTCGGAGCACGTCGACCGGCACGGGGTCGACGCCCTCGGAGACGACGCGGACAGCTGGCCGCTGCCGTGGCCGTCGCTCCTCGAGGACGCCCATACCGCCGTTCGGTTGGCTCGGTTCGTGCGCAGCGTCGTGGCACCCTGAACCGAAGCACCGCCGGATCGTCGGGCACGCAGGACGATTTTTGGGGTGGGGCGATGTCGGAGCCTTGATTACATGGGTGGCAACCCGGCGCCGAACGGCGTTTTCGGCGGTCGGGGCACGGGCGGAGAATTTCGTGGCGGTCGGGGGAATTCCCGTGATAAACGAGGGATCGAGGAGGGGACCATGACCCAACGCCGAATTCATACGCCTGTCCTTGGTTCGGTCGCAGTCCTTGCCGTGGCCGCGTGTGCTCCGAGTCGTGGCGGCGCGGATGTGACGGGGGCGTCGGGCATCACGGCAGGCTCGGGCATCACGGCGGGAGGGACCGCAGGCGGCACCGACGGCACGTCGGTCGGATCGGCGAGCGACAGCCAGGGGGATTCGGGGGGGATCAAGTTCGACGTGTTGAACCCCGACGGAGGCGGCGGCCCCGGTGACTGCACGGGTGGCGGCGGCGGCGGTGGCGGCGGCATGCCCGAGTTCAGCTACATCTGGATCGCGAACTCCCCCGAGGGCACGGTCTCGAAGATCGACACGCGCACCGGCGTCGAACTCGGTCGGTACGTCACAGGTCCCGAGGCGGAGCGTCAGCCGTCGCGCACTTCGGTCAACCTCGTGGGCGATGCGGTGGTCGTGAACCGCGGCTCCTTGAGCGGAGGTCCGGGCAGCATCACGATGATCGCCGCGGTAGAGGAACGCTGCGTGGACAAGAACAACAACGGCATGATCGACACGTCCACGGGCCCTGCGGACGTCAAACCATGGGGCCAGGACGAGTGCGTCCTGTGGAATCACTTCATTCCGTCCACGGTCTACCAGCAGGGGCCGCGGCCCGTCGCCTGGGAGGGCACGGTGGACCAGGGGGGCTGTGCCCTGCCCAATCCGCGGGTGTGGGTGGGCTACTTCGACGGCGCCGCCAATACGGGGGTGTTCCGGCGTCTCGACGGTGCGACCGGGCAGCAGCTCGACGAGGTGACGGTGCCCAACTGGTCGGGGCTCAGTTACGGCCCCTACGGGGGCGCCGTGACCAAGGAGGGAGACTTCGTGGTCATCGGATGGCAGCTCGGCCCCCTCGTACGCATCGACGCCGACACACTGCAGGTGGACCGGTGGCCGTTCCCGCAGCCGCCCCAGGTGCAGCAGGCGTGGTCCTACGGCATGGCCCTCGATCCCGACGGCAATCCCTGGGTGGCGAGCGCCGGATCGGCGGTCGGGTTCGACTTCGCCACCCAACAATGGACCGTGATTCCGACGACGAACCAGTCCATGCGCGGTGTCATGGTGGACCGTGAGTGGCGCGCCTGGTATGCGGTCGACGCCTCGGCGAGCTTCGGTTGCGGGTTGGCGGTCGTGGACACGCAGACGAAGACGCTGATCCAGGATCTCGTGTCCCTGCCGGGTTGCGTGACGCCGGTGGGCGTCAGTATCGACGTGGATGGCTACGTGTGGGTCGTCGATCAAGGGGCCAACCTCGCTTTCAAGGTCGACCCCGATACGTATCAGGTCGAACTCACCGTCACCGGGCTCGTCCAGCCGTACACCTATTCGGACATGACGGGGGGCGGGCTCGGACTCGTCGTCAACCCGCCGCAGGGCTGAGCCCCGTCACGCGGACGGGGGCCGGGGCACGCGTACCAGGGCGGTGCGCCCGTTGATCGTGACGCCGACCGCCAGGGCGCCGACGTCCCAGCCGAACGGGCCGAGAAACCCCCACCATGCCGCAGACCCCTGCAACTGTCGGTGTAGGATTCGGGCCTCCGACAGGGTCTTGGCGTTCCACGCCAGGACGTGGCCGGGATCGGCCGGTGGCACCTGCAGCGGAGCCGTGTCGTCGGTTGCGGGTGCGTGCATAAGCGTCCCTCCTCGATCCCTCAGACAGCATCGGCGGGGGCACTTTCCGAAAACCCGCGATTCGATGCCACCGTTGGGAATTGACTGTTTTCCAGATTACACGGAGATCGTCTTCCGATGGGGTGCGCCGCCGACCTCGATTGCCGTATCATGGGGGCGTGAGCGGTGCTCCATCGACCCGCGCGTTGCGTTGCACTTCCTGCGGAGCGGAGATCCCGGTACGCACGTTCAAGGCGGGGCGGATCACGTGCCCGCACTGCGGCGCCGAACGTGGCCTCGACACGGACCTGGTCGACCGGTTGCGCGCCGAGGCACAGGAGGCCTCGGCCGCGTCGACGGGTGCCAGCTCGATGCCCGACCCGGCGCCCGATCCGGACGCGCGGGCGCGGGTGCACCCCGCATACATCGCCCTGGCCGCGGTCCTCCTGGGGCTGACCGCCTACCTGCTCTACGTGTGGTGAGCGGGCGGCAACGGCGGGCCCTCTCCAACATCGACGGGCCCGTGGAAGTCTTCGGCGATCCCCTGGTCGGGGCGCTGTTGCGTACGGCATTCGATGCATGTCGCGCACCGATGGAGGCGGCGTCCCCGATCCACGGATTTCACACCTATCCGGCGCGCATGCATCCAAAGATGGCTGAAGTGCTCGTGGGGGCCTTTGCTAGCGCCGGGGACGTCGTGCTCGACCCCTTTTGTGGTGGCGGCACCGTGGTCGTGGAGGCACGGTTGGCCGGCTGTCGGGCGTTGGGTGCGGATCTCTCCCCCCTGGCGGTTCGTATCGCCGCGGTGCGCAGTGACCCGGGGACGCGTGCCATGCGTGGGGATCTGTTGCGGGCCGCGTCGGACGTGGCCCGCTCGGTGCGGGAGGGGCGGGCGCCGCGGTTCCGGATTCCCCGTCGGGAAGTGTCGTGGTACGCGCCCCACGTGCTCGGCGAATTGTCGGCATTGCGTGGGGCCATCGGCGGCGTGCGCCACGGTTGGCTGCGGGAGCGGTTGCTGCTGGTGTTCTCGAGTCTCGTGGTCAAGGCGTCGAGCCAGCGAGCCGATACCGCCGCTCGACGCGTGGAACGCCGCTTGCCCCGCGGGGCGGTGACGCGGTGGTTCGAGGCCAGGACGAAGGAGCTGGTGTCGGCCCTCGAACACCTCGCGGCGGCCATTTCGAGGGGGACGCCGCCGGCGCACTTCGTTCGCGCCGACGCCCGAACCATCGACGAGGTGTTCGGGCGGCACGCGGTGGACCTCGTGCTCTCCTCTCCGCCCTACGGCGGCACCTACGACTACGTGGACCACCATGCGCGCAGGTACCCCTGGTTGGGGATCGACCCACGCCGGTTCGAGGACGCCGAGATCGGGGCGCGTCGCCGAAGCCGGGCCTCGCCGGTGGCGGCCTTCGACGGGGAGGTGGAGGCGTACTTGCGCGCCCTCGGCAGGGTGGCCCGACCTACGGGGCACGTCGTGTTGTTGCTCGGGGACGGGCGGTGGGCCGGGCGGCGTATCGACGTGCGCCGCCAGATCGAACGGCTCGCGCCGCCGGCGGGGCTCGTGCCCCGGGCATGGGCGCGGCAGCCGCGGCCCGGGTTCGACGGTACGGGGCGCCGATTCGAATGGCTCGTGGCCCTCGAACCGGTGCGCCGGGCGGCCCGTGGGGATTGATCTGTTAGCCTGGTCCCGTGCCGCGACAGGGGCTGCGCACGGTCCTGCTCTTCGGTCCGGCGGCCGTCTGGCTCGCCATCGCCGGTGGCCTGGCCGTCGCTGCGGCCTTCGATCCCGTGCCGGCCGTCCGCGACGAAGGTGGCGTGTCACCCGAGACGTGCGCTCGCTGCCACCAGCGCGAACATACAACGTGGCATGCATCGTACCACCGCACCATGACGCAGCCGGCGGGCCCGACGGCAGCCACCCTCGTGCGCACTAAGTCCCCGGCCGGCCCGGCCGATCGCGTCCTCGCACCGTTCGCCGGCGAACGCTTCGATGCGCTCGGATTTCGGGCCACCATGTCCAAGAGCGCGGCCGGCGTCCCGCACGTGCGCATCGAGGCCATCGACGGGGACGGGCGTCCCACGGGCCGGGTGCTGGTGGACGACGACGTGGCCCTCTTCGTCGGCAGCCACCGGTACCAGCAACTCGTCGTCGCTCGGCCGGCCGCCGTCGGCACGGTCGGCGTGCGACTTCCGGTCGCCTTCGACCCGGACCTGGGGCGATGGCTCCACCTGAACGCTGCGTTTCTGGAGCCCGACGGCGCATTCGGCAACGAGGCGGACTATCTGCGCCACGCTACGGCCTACAACGACAACTGTCTGTTCTGCCACAACACGGCGCCCGCACCTGGGCGTGTCACGGACGCGGGGTTTCGGTCGAGTGCCGAAGGACTCGGCATCACGTGCGAGGCCTGTCACGGCGGCGCCCGGGCCCACGTCGAGGCCATGGCAGACCCCTTGCGGCGGGTTGCCGCCACCGTCAGTCGGGCGGCGGCCGACGGTGGCCTCTTCGTGCCGGATGCGGCCACCGGTCGTCGGGGCAGCGACGTGTGCGGTCGATGCCACGGACAGCGGATCGCGGCCGACATCGGGCACGTCCTTCGCCATGGGGACGGCTTCGTGCCGGGCGAGGTGCTCGCCGACGTATCGCGTCCCATCTTCCGGGACAGCAGCCTCGCCGGTCGCCCGGACGTGGACTTTCGCGGGCGGTTCTGGTCCGATGGTACGCCCCGATTGTCGGCCTACGAGTACCAGGGCCTGTTGACCTCGCCGTGTGCGGCGGATCCGTCCTTCGGATGTGCGACCTGTCACACGATGCATGGTGACGACCCCGACGATCAGCTCCGGCCCGGAGTGCGCGACGGGGCCGTGTGTACGTCGTGCCATGGGACCTTAGTGGACGAAACGCCCAATCACGCTCTGCATCGAGATGCCGAAGCGACCTGCCTCGACTGCCACATGCCCCGCGTGACGTACGGGCTGTTTCGCACGATGCGAACCCACCGGGTGGTGCCGCCGGTGACCGACGCGGGACCGGACGATGGTGGGCCCGCCCGGCCACCGGCTTGCCTTTCGTGCCACGTTTCGGCCGACGTCGAGGCGCTGGCGCGCTGGGGTGACCCCTCGGTGCACGCAACCGAGGGATCGGTCGCCGACGCATGCCCTTCGGGCGTGCCCTACGTGGTCTGTCTGGCGATCGGGGGCGATCCCATCGAACGGGCCGTGGCCGTGGATCTGATCGCCGCCGCCGACCGGCCCGACGTCACGGCAGCGCTGGCCGACGTGCTCGACGACCCGTATCCGGCCCTGCGTTCCATGGCGATGCGCGGCCTGCGTCGGCTCGCCCTGCGTCGGCAGGACCGGGTGCTCGCCGCTGCGTTGGCGGCGTTCGAGCCCATGGCGGAGGCTTCGGCCCGGGCCACGACCGTCGAAGCCGTCCGTCGTCGGCTCGGTCCGTCGCCGCTCGTCGGCCGTCCGGAGGCACGGGGGAGACTCGCCGAGGCGCGCCGACGCACGGACATCTGGATCGGTGAATGACCGGCCCCGTCTGTTAGATTCGCCCCGTGCCTGCGTCGGTCCACCTGCGCGCCTCCGTGGTGCTGCTCGCCGTATTTCTGGCCTCGGGGCTGTGGATCGAGGCGGCCTTGGGGTTGCGGCTCCCCGCACTGGCCGACGATCCGTTGCGGCGCGAGTTCGTACGCCTCGGGCACGCCCACGGCGGAATCTTGTCCATGGCGAATCTCGTGATGGCCTGGGTCATGGTCCGCCTCGAGACTCCGGAGGGGTGGGCGCGCGTGGTGCGACCCGCCTTCTTCGTCGGCGCAGCCTGCGTGGGGCTCGGTTTCGGTCTCGGCGGGATCTTCCACGGCACCACGGACCCGGGGCCTTTCGTGCTGCTCGTGCCCGCGGGCGCCATGTTGTGGATCTGTGGTCTCGCCGCCGTCGCGCTCGTGCGGCCGGGCGACCGCCCCCCTGCCCATGCTCGGAACGCGTCACAGCAGGGGTGAGAGCGTCCGCGCCACGTTCTCGGCGATACGGCGCGACCACGGCTGCGTGGCGCGTCCCTCGAGGGAGATCTCCTTGCTGCGCGCAACGTAGCCCTCGAACAACTCGGCGATCCGCCGGGAGGTGTCCGAGCCGTAGACGAGCGCCGTAATCTCGTAGTTTACGTAGAAGCTGCGGACGTCCATGTTGGCCGAGCCCACCAGGGTCACGTCGTCGTCGATCACCATGCACTTGGCGTGCAGCATGCCTTCTCCGAACTCGAAGATGCGACAGCCGGCTGCCAAGAGGTCGTCGTAGTAGCTACGGGCCGCAAAGCCCACCCAGGGTTGGTCGCTCGTGCGCGGAGAGGGCAACAGGATGCGAACGTCGACGCCGCGCAGGGCCGCCGTGCGTAGGGCCGCCATCGTCGGCTCGTCGGGTACGAAGTAGGCCGTGGCGATGAGAAGGCGGCGCCGCGCAGCGGTGATCGCGGCGACGACCTGCAGGGCGATGGTGTCGACCACCTCGCGGTCCGGGCCGCTCGGAATGATCTGAACCAGGGGACCTTCGGACCGGGCAGGGCGCGCTTCGGGCGGCGGGTAGGGGGCGAGGTTCCGGGGAAGGCGACGGCGGCGGCTCCCGAAGGCGAGGGTAGGTGGGCCGACTCTGTCTCGCGGCGGCTTGCGAGCGTCCGCGCGGGCGGCCTCGGCCGGCGTACGCCCCTCGAGGTCGAGGACCTCGCCGGTGGCCGTGATCCAGTCCTCGTCGAAGGTGGTGGCAAGCGACAGGACCGCGTCGCCCTCGATGCGGAACATGAGATCGTGCCAAGCCCCGCCCTGGAATGCACTGGCGAGATACTCGTCGCCGACGTTGGCGCCGCCGAGGAAGCCGACGTCGCCGTCGACGACGACGATCTTGCGATGGTTGCGGAAGTTCAGGTGGTGGAGACGGTGGGGCAGCGGGATGCGAACGGGCTCGAAGGGCAGGGCCTCCCCTCCCGCCTCGACGAGTTCTGCGAAGTGACTGGCAGGTAGGCCGAGACTGCCCACGAAGTCGTAGAGGATCCGCACCCGTACACCGGCCCGCGCCCGTTCGGCAAGAAGGCGCGTGAGGGCGCGACCACTCGCGTCGTCCTTCCAGATGTAGAACTCCAGGTGCACGTAGTGCTGCGCGGCGGCAATGGCCTCGAAGAGGCTCGCTCGGATCGCTTCCGCGTGGTCGAGGACGGTCAGGGATCTGGCGCGACGCAGGGGGGCCGCTGCGAGGCGAAGGGCCAGGCGCACCAGGTCGGCCTGGACGGGCGAGAGCGTCGCGGGAACGTCGGCCACCCGCGCAAGCTCGTAGGTGTCCTCGAACGGTCGCAGTGCCTGCCGGGCGCGCCGCCGCCGTCGCCGCCGCACGCGGGAGCGTCCGAAGACGAGGTAGAACGCAAGTCCGAGGAGCGGCACGAAGATCAGGGCCAGGATCCACGCGAGGGTCGCCGTGGGACGGCGGCGTTCCGACAACACCAGTCCCATGACGAGAATCGCGTAGCAGGCGAAGAGCACCTCGTACGCCCAACGCGGCCAGCCGTCGAAGAGCCCGACGACCTCGAGGGGGAGGGCGTTGCCCACGTCGGGCAGGTTCGCAAATGACCGCAGCCGGGGCAAACGGTCGCGTGCCGGGCCGCTTGCCGTCGGGTATCTTCTCGGCCGCCATGATCCCCGATGCTCCGGTCCTCGTCGGTGTCGATCCCGCCACCGGTCGTCCCCATCCACCACTCCCCTGTGCGTCACCCGAAGACGTGGCCGCAGCCGTCGCGGATGCCCGCAAGGCCCGTGGACGCTGGCGGGAGGCCGGTGTCGAGGGGCGTGCGGCCGTGTTGCGCCGCGGTATCGAGAAACTGGCCGATCCGGCGGTCGCCGAATCCCTCGCCGAGCGGATCACCTCGGAGATGGGCAAGCCCATCGCCAAGGCCCGAGCCGAGATCGCGACCGTCCTCGCGCGCTTCGAGCCGTACGTCGAACGGGCGAAGGCCGCGAGCGCGCCCACTCGTGCGCGCGAAGGGGGGATCGAGGTGGAGGTGACCTATCGGCCCCTGGGGGTGGCGGCGGTCATCGGCCCGTGGAACTACCCGGTGGCGACCCCCGCCAACCTCTTGCTGTCGAGCCTGCTCATGGGCAACACCGTGGTGTTCAAACCGTCGGAGGTCACCCCAAGGACCGGCCTGGCCCTGGCCGAGATCCTCGCGGACGCGTTGCCCCGCGGGGTGCTTTCGTGCGTGGTCGGGGGGGGAGACGTGGGGCGCACGTTGGTCGAAGGCGGGGTGGACCTGGTGGCGTTCACGGGATCGGTGCGAACAGGACAGGCGATCATGAAGGCGGCGGCCGAGCACATGACGCGGCTCGTGCTGGAACTCGGCGGCAAGGATCCGATGATCGTCCTGCCGGGCGCCGACCTCGACCGCGCCGTGGCGTTCGCGGTGCAGCAGGGGTTCGCCAACAGTGGCCAAGTGTGCGTCGCGGTGGAACGGATCCTCGTCCACCGCGAGGTGCAGGGTGCGTTCACCGAGCGCCTCGTGGCCGGCGTCGAGAACCTCACGGTGGGGCCGCCCGGCGACCCCGACACCGACCTCGGTCCCTTGGCCACGGCGGCCCAACGGGATCACGTGCAGGCGCTGGTCGAGGACGCGATCCTGCGAGGCGCCCGTGCACGCACGCCGGTCCGGTTCTTCGGGCCGGGATTCTTTGCCGCGCCCGTCGTGCTCGACGACGTCACGCCCGAGATGCGGATCCTTCACGAAGAGACCTTCGGGCCGGTGGTGACCGTGGAGTCCTTCGACGAGGTCGACGACGCCGTCGAACGGGCCAACGCCACGCCCTATGGCCTCGGCGCCAGCGTATGGGGGCCGGACGACCAGGCTTCGGCCGTCGCCGAACGGATCGAAGCGGGCATGGTGGGCGTAAACCGCGGCATCTCCGCAGCTGCCGGGGCCCCGTGGGTGGGCTGGAAGAAGTCAGGGTACGGCTATGCGCGTTCGGTCGAGGGCATGCGGCAATTCGCGGTTCCGCAGTCGATCGCGCGCAACGTGGCCTCCGGGGGGTAGGTGGGTGCCGGCGCCGGCCGCAGCGTCCCGAGGCAGGCCGGCCGTCAAGAACCGTGGCGACCGGCGCGATGTCGCAGACGTGTCCGTCCCCGACACGGTCGAGGCGATCCTTCGCCGGGCTGCCGAAGGCCTCGGCGAGAGCCTTCGCCAGATCGCGCGCACCGACGTCGAGGTACGCGACGTGACGGTGGAGGAAGGCGGTCTCGAGGACGGGGCCGACGTGTACCTCGCCAAGCTCGAGCTCGAGCGCCCCGAGCCGGTCGAAACCTACCTGGCGATCTCGCGACCGGTGGCCATCGCGGTGGCAGGGTTGCTCGTGATGATGCAGGAGAAGGTCGTTCGAGAGAAGGTGGAGCAGGGCGAGGTGACGGACGACGACCTCGAGTCCCTCGCCGAGTGCGCAAGCCACTTGTCGACGGTCTTCGACGAGGCGCTCGCCGAGGTGATCGGCGAGCAGCACGAGTTGGGGTTCGTCGAAGGTGGCGTCGATGCGGCGGCGCCGGCGGCAACGTTCGTGCGGTTGCGTGTCGAGCTTGCCATCGGAGATCTGGCCTCGGGTCATCTGTTCTGGCTCGTGCCCGCCGAGGGATTCGGCGAGGGGCAGCGGCGCGCGGACGCGGAGACGCCCCAGGCTGCGGGCGGCGTCGAATTGTCCGCCGAGGAGATGGCGGCGATCCGCGAGGTTGCACAAGGGGCGGCATTCGCCGGGCACGTAGCTGCCCTCGTGCCCGTCGAGCGTGTGCGGGGGACGTGGGAGCAACTCGCAAAGGAGGCCGACGTCGCCCTCGAAGTCGTGCGGACGGTCTTCGAGTTGCGCGGCCTTGCCGCGGGCGCAACCCTCGAGGCCGTCGTGGTGGACGGAGACGTGCACCCCGGAGGGGGGATCAGCGTGGTGGAGATCGTTCGCCGGTGGGCCGCGCCGAACGTGGCGACCATCATGGCGGCGAGTCGACCGACCCGCTGGCACGTCGCGGCCGCGCTCGCCGCGGGGGCGGCCACCTACCTCGTCAAGCCGGCGTCGGGGGACGACCTCCGTCGCGCCTTGGAACGTGCGTCCGCGGGAGCGGACCCCATCGGCTTCGGCATTTGATATCCTCGGGCGAACGTGGCGCGCGTGCTCGAGATCTTGGCTTCCGCCCTCGAACGTGGTGCGTCCCGCGTCGTCTTCGAGACGGGACAGCCGCCCCTGGTCGAGTTCGCCGAGGGGATGGAACCCATGGGCTCGGAAATCTCCGAAGACGCGCTCTTCGAGGCCGTGTCGAGCGTCGCCGACGAGGATCGGATGGCCGACCTGGCACTGGGCAACGTGGTGGAGATCGAGGTGGTGGTGGGGGGCCACGGGGTGCGGTTCTCCGCCGATCCCCGGCCCGACGGTATCGTCGTGACCGCCGTACCACTCGACGCGGCGCGGCCCCGGCCCAAGGCCGCCGCGGCCGGGGCCGATGCGTCGTCGGCTGCCTTCGCGGCCGAGCGCCTCGGGGACGAGGACTCGACACCGCCGGCGGCTCCCGGGACGAGTGGTTCGTGGCTGCCCCTCGACCTGGACGTCGACACGGGCGAGATCGATCTCGGCGAAGGCGAACCGGACGGCGAAGGGAGCGACCACGCGTTCCCGTCGGGCCTGTCCGATGGGGTCGGCAAGGTGCAGACGACCCCTTCGTCGGACGCCTTGCCTCGCGTGGGGGCGGACGCCGGCGTCGCCGACGTGGCCGTCGCCCCGACGCGGGGGGACGTGCCGGTCGTCGGACACGAGCATGCCGGGCAGAAGGGGGCGGACGATGGTCGCGCACCCTCGGCGGGGGATACGGCACGCGACGTTCCGCCGGTGGCGGGTACCCCGGACCCCATCGCCGCTGCCCGGGCTGCCGTCGGCGGAGCGGAGGTCGCGGTCCCGCCCGCGCAATCGTCGGAGGAGCCGGCCGCCGACCTCGGCGCGGTCTCGCCGGAGCCGTGGGCCGACCCTTCGCTGGCGGCTCCCGCGTTCTCCGAATCCGCCTTGGAGGCGCCCACGTCGTTCGCCGAAGCCACCTTGGAAGCCCGGTCGCAGGCCGACGAGGTCGACTCGCCCGACGGCGAGCCCGCGGAACGCACCGCCGAACGGATGACCGGCCTCGTAGGGGTGGGCGAGGCGCGCGTTTCGGACGTGGACGTGGCTGCCGTCGCCACGCGCTTCGCCGAACTCGCAGCCGCGGTCGAGCCGGGTCGCCTCGTCTTCCTGCGGCCGCCGCTCGGTGCGCCCGGGGGGCTCGTCCGCGCGATGGCCGACGCCCTGGTGGCCGAGCGTGGTGGGCGAGCCTTCGTCGTGGACGACGGCATCGACGCCGCCTCGTGGCGCCGCATGGAGCGGGTCATCGTGCGCGGCGACGTGGTCTTCGTGGACCTCGTCGACCCCGCTGCGCGCGCAATCGACGTCCTGCGATTGGCGGAGTCCGATGCCGTTGTCCTGTTGATCACCCGTGCTCGGGCCCCGGACGGGGCGCGGCGGATCCTCGCGGGTGGGGTGAGCACCGGCGCCGTCGTAGATTGGATCGAGGCGCTCGGCACGGCGTGGATCGCCTACACCGACGGCGACTGGCAATTCTCCTAGGGACTGCCGGACATCTTCGCGGGACCGCATCCGCACCGGGGGAGACGGACACCAGGGGGGGCGTCCGACGTGCTGCGAAGGTCGTGGCCGGCGTCGTCACGGTCGCGCCTTCGATGGGGCGGAGGCGGGCGCCTGCTTGCATTCAGTCGGATCGACCGACCGTCGCACCCGCAGCTTCCTCGAGGACCGCGTCGTTGGCGGCGGCCGCGACGACACAGCGGTCGCGGCCGAGCGTCTTGGCCCGATAGAGTGCGTCGTCGGCCGCCGCGAGGAGCGCCCTGGGCTCGGCAGCTTCGAGGCCCACCCCCGCCAAGGACGCGACGCCGGCCGACACCGTGCAGGGGCGGTCGGGCAGGACCGAGGCGCACGCCCGGCGAAAGTCGTTGCGGAGGCGGTCGGCCACCGTGCGGCAGTCCTCGGCGCCGGTCTCGGGTGCGAGCAGCACGAACTCCTCGCCTCCGAGTCGGTATGCGCGGTCGCATCCTCGGATCCCCCGGGCCAACACGCGTCCCATGACGGAAAGGACGCGATCACCCGTGCGGTGCCCGAAGCGATCGTTGACGGTCTTGAAGTGATCGATATCGAAGATGCACACCGACAAGTCCAATGCGAACTGTACGGCGCGTGTGACTTCGCGGGGAAACTCCTCGTCGAACGCCCGCCGGTTGCCGAGGCCGGTGAGGACGTCGACGTGGGCCATGCGGGCAAGGCGTTGCGTCTTCTCCTCGAGGGCCTTGGTCAGTACTCGGATGCGCAACATGGCCCCGATGCGCACGCGAAGCTCGAAGGGGTCCACCGGCTTGCCGATGAAGTCGTCGGCCCCGGCGGACAGCCCGAGTTGCCGGGCACGGGGGTCGGTGAGCCCGGTCAAGAACACGACGGGGGTGTAGGAGCGCGCACGAGCGCGCAACAAGGCCGTCAGCTTGAACCCGTCGACGCCCGGCATCACGGCGTCCATGAGGACCAGGTCGATGGAGCCCGCGGAGAACTTCTCGAGGGCGCAGACCCACGAGTGTGCGACCTCGACGCGATAGCCGAGTTCTTCGACGACACCGGCGATGGATGCGGCGGCCGTGGGATCGTCGTCGACGATCAGGATCGTGTGGTCCGCCGGGGGCGGCAAGTCGGGCGCGAAGATGGGCATCGCGGTAACGACGGCGTCATGCAGCGGCCCGGACGGCTGCCAGGAGTTCGTCGGCGTCGCCTTCGAAGGTGGCGAGGGCGGGGACGAGGTCCATCTCGAGACAGTCGGCGACCTCGACGAAGTCCCCGTCGCGCAGGGCGGCATTCGTCTGTTCCACGGCGTCGAGCAGGCTGTCGTGCAGCTCGAGTAGGCGCCCGGAGAGTGGGCCTTGGTCGACGGTGGCGTGGGCGTGGCAGAGGAATGCCACGAAGGCCTCCATGAGGCCGGCGGACTCGGCGAGGGTGGACAGGGCTTCGTGATCCCGGCCGGATCGGATCTGCCTGGCGACCTCGGCGAACGCTCCGGACAGGATGCCGGCGATGGCAGCCGCGTCCGCAGCGCTCTCGGCCAGGATCCGGTCGTATTCGTTCACCGGGGGCGCCGGGGAATCGTTGTCGTTGGTCGTGGGGTGGTCGGACGAATCGCTCATGGGAACCTCACGCTGCGCGAAGGAGCGCTGGGGGGAAGGCGGCCGTCCAATCGTCGGGCCGCAGGAGCATCGCGCCGCCACGGGGCGCGACGGGAACGGAAAGGCGGATCCCGATGCCCACCTCGGACTCCGCCAGGGCGATGCGACCGCCCTCGGTGCGCACGAGGGTGCTGCAGTGTTCGGCGAGACGGTCGGCATGACCCGACGGGCTACCGACCACGGCCCGCAGCACGCCGAGGCTGGGCATGTCGGGTCCGTGCAGGGTCAGGTGGGCGTGACCACCGCCTGCACGGGTGACGACCCGAAGCACGACGGCGTGGGCTTCGTCGGCGTCGCGGGCGAGCAAGGTGAGCCAACCGGACAGGGCGAAGGCGAGGTTCGAGGCGCGCGCAAGGACGTGCGGCAGTTCGCGGGCGAGTTCCAGCACCAGGTGGCACCGAGTGCGGCGGGCCTCCGAACGGGCCATCCAGATGCCGGCGACGTGTCCTACGAGGGCGTTGAGGTCCACGGCTGCGTCCGAACGCGACGAACCCCAACCGCATGCGTCGTTGGCGGCGAACAGAGGGACGTAGGGGAGGCGCACGTGGCGGGGCGCCTCGGTGGACGACGAACGTGGAACGATGGTGGATGGCATGGTCATACCTCGTCCGAGACGATGCGTTGGCGGGAGGGCGTGGTGGGGTGGGTCGAAAGGGCGCGCCGCAAGGCGACGCGCCGCCGTGCGCACCATCGAGCGATGCGTCGGTCGGCGGCCAAGAGGTCGTAGATCGCGCGTTCGAGCCGCTCGGACCCGTCGGCACCGGCGGCGCGATCGGGGAGGGCCTCGATGCATCGTCCCCGATCCCGCAGGAAGCGTTCGAGATCGGTCGTGGACGCTCCGCCGGCGTCGAGCCGGTCGGCGAACGCATGGGTCGCGGCCGCGAGGCGTCGCACCGTCTCGATGGCGGCGTCGACGGTCACGCCGCCTGCTCCTCCTCCACTTGCCGAATCGCCTCGGCCCAGGCCTCTCGCAGCTCGCCCATCAGCCGGACGACCGGGTCGATGCGCGAGGTGTCGAGTTCCACGTTGGCCAGGCTCAGTTGCTCTTGGAAGAAGACGTAGAGTTGTTCGAGGCGCTCGCACAGCTCGGGGGCGCGCTCGTGGTCGAGCGTGCTTCGCAACTCGCCGAGGATGGCGACCGCCTTGCTGATCGATACGCCCTTGCCCGCGATGTCCCCGTCTTCGATCTGGATCTTGGCGGCCTTGCAGAATCGAATGCAGCCGTCGTAGAGGGCGAGGAGGATCTCCTGCGGCGTGGCCGATTCGAGCTGGACCGCGCGGTAGCGTTGGGCAGCCGACGTGTGGGACATGCCCGCGTCAAGTAGCTAGATTCGTGCCAAGGTTTGGCGTCTACGAACGCGCGCCGGATCGGCGACTGCGGTGTTTCGAAATCGGACACGACGGTCGGCGACCGGTCTGGGCTGGGCCGTCGTCGTCGACATGGCGTGGGGGCGGCGTCATCGTGGCACTGCGGCGCCGGGGGCACCGACACCGAGTCGACGATCCCCCGCCACTGGCCTGCCGCGTCGCCTGGGGAAGATGGGCGTACGGGCCCGGTGCCGAACGTGTCGGGCGCGCCACCCACTTCCGGCGGTCAGCCGGCCTTTGCGATGAATTGCGCCAGATAGGACTGTTGGCTGCGCATCGCTGCCATGGCCTGCTCGAGCGCGGTGAACTGGGCGTTCAGGTTCTCCTCGTACGTGGCCAAGTAGGCCTCGAGGGCGTCGATCCGGTCCTCGTTGTCGGAGATCCGGTCGTTGATCCCGTCCTTGCGCGCCTCGAGCAGCCCGTCGGTGGTGTCGAGGTAGCCGTCGAGGAGGTCGTCCATCAGATCGCCCATCCCGGCGACGCCGGCCGTGTCGTCCCCGGCGAAGTACCGGGCCGTGCCGCGAAAGTCCTCGGCGAGGCGCTCGGACAGCTCGGTCGAGTCGAAGATCAACGTCCCGTCTCGGTTCGTCTCGATACCGAGGTCGGCGAGGATGAGGGGGTTGCCGTCGGCGTCGGTCAGGTTGCCGATGGGGAGGGTGACCAGGTTCGCGAGCCCCTGCTCGATGGTGCGCACCGTGGCGTCCCCGTTGAGCGTGTCCGTCCCCTTGCCCTCGCCGACCTGGGCGTTGATGATCCCGAAGACCTCGTTGTAGGCGTCGACGAAGGCCTGGACCTTCTCCTCCACGGCGGTCGGATCCGAGTCGATGGTGATCGTGGTGGTACCCAGCCCCTCGAGGGTGATCGTCGTGCCCGGCAGGGTGTCCGTGAGCGTGTTCGAGCTGCTCGTGACGGCGAAACCGTCCACCGTGAGCTGCGCATCTTGCGCCGCGGTGACGGTGTTGGCGGGATCCTCGAGGCCGAGCCCGAGACCGGTGTCGGTGAAGCTGATCGCCGCGGCTGCCCCGGTTTCGGTGCCGGTGACCTGCAGCCGGTAGGAGGATCCGTCGTAGAAGATGCCGGCGACGGCGTCGGCCCCGGATGCGTTGATGGCGTCGGCGACGTCCCGCAGGGTCGCCCCGGCCGCAACGGAGATGTCGGTCGTCACGCCGTCGATGGTCAGGCTGAGGGTCTGGTCGCTCGCCGAAAGGGCGGCGTCGGCGTCGGCGAAGCCGTTGGAGTAGGTCTTCTGGGCGGTGGCGAGGGCGGTCACCTCGACCTCGTAGGAGCCGGGGACGCTCTCGCCGCTGGCCGTGGCCGTGGCCACGCCTTCGCTCGTGGACGTGGCGGTGTAGGCCGCGAACTCGGCCAGGGTGTCGAGGTCCTGGGCTGCGGTGCGCAGCTTGCCGAGGGCCGCGCCGAGGTCGTCGAGGATCCCGAGTTGGGCCCGGTAATCGCTGTTTTCGGCCTCGAGGCGCTGGATCGGGATCCGTTCCACCTTGAGCAGCCCCTCGACGATGGAGGCCGTGTCGAGTCCCGAGGCGAGGCCGCTGAAGCTGACGACGGGCATGGTGCCGCAACCGTCATCGACCGGCGGGCGGTGGACTTGAGGCCATCAGGCGACCGCGGTCTCGGCGAGGCGCACCTTGCCGGACAGGGGGGCGCGCCAAAACGCCCGCAACCGGGCGCGGAGTTCCTCGATGCGGCGCGCGCGGACCAGCGGCGCGAGGGTCGCGGCGAACGCCCGCGCGATGCGATTCGCCAGTCCGTAGCGCGCGCGCAGCTCCTCGTCGAGGCCGTCGATGAACTCGAAGTCCTCGTAGAGCCGGCCGCACAGCCGCTCGAACACGTCGACGTCGAGGGGCCACCGATCGAGGGCGTGCACCGCGAGCTTGTCGACCTCGGCCTGGGTCTCGAGCTCGAGGCCGCTGAAGGGCCGTTCGCAACGCGCCGCCTCGGCGACGTAGAGCAGGTGGGAAAGCCCCTCGATCACCGGGAGCGTGTCGCCGAAGGGGATGGCGCGCAGGGCACGCTCGGCCGCAAGGGCCTCGAACCGGGCGAGCAGGTCGGCATCGAGCCCCAAGGAGATCTCGAACGCATCCGGCCCCTGGCGGAAGTACAGCATCTCTCGCCGTCCCGAGGGCGGCCGGGTGGTGAGGAAGGCGCCCGGGGCGAGGCCGCTGTCGGCACCGTAGAGGGCCTCGAGGCCCCGGTAGAGCCGATGGAGGTTGTCGGCACGGGGCATCTTCAGTGCACCTGCTCGTCGCGGTCCGGATCGATGAGGACCCCCGCGCGGACCAACCGCCGCAGATCCACCTCGTGGCCGTGGGCCTTCCAGCGCTCGTAGACCGCCAAGAGGTCGTCGCCCATGGACGACGGCGCGCGCTCGACGGCCTCGGCGATGAGGGCGGCGATCTCGCCGAAGCGTCGCGCCAGCTTGGCGAAGACGCTCAAGGGGCCGGAGGGCTCGGCCACTTCCTCGTAGGCGGTACGGCCGATGGCGTCGGCGTAGTGGACTCCGATCCCGCGGCGGTCGAGGGACTTGGGCACGACCCCCGCGATGTACAGGGCCCGGTCGCCCACCGCCCGAAGGGCGCTCCGGCGCGCATTGCCGGTCCGCTGCCGCGCATCGAGGAATTCGATGGCCAGGGGGGCCGACGTACGTCCCGCCACGTCCGTCCGCGTGGCGAACTCGCTCATCATGTGCACGACGTAGGCGCACACCTCGTCGGGGACGTCCCGCCCGGTACGCTGGCGGGCTCGTTCGAGTTCTTCGAAGAAGTAGGCATGGAGGGTCGTCGCGTCGTCGATGATCGATGCCGTCATGGTGTTTCGGAGGTCGGGTGGGGCGGGCTCAAGATCGCCGCGTCCACGGTTCACACGAAATTTTGTGAGGGAACCCACGCGTTTGCCACCCGTTTTCGGGCGAAGTTTTCGGCCAAGCCCCCCTTGACCCTTTGAGCCGCGGCCTTACACTTCGCGCGGCTAGCAGACCTACATGTCGTCTGCCAGCTAAAAAGCGAAGCAAAAACAAAGACTTACAAAGTCGATCCGTACTCGAGTCCCCGAGCGGGCGGGCCTTTGGGGGCCTGCTGCGCAGCATGCGAATCAACCCAAGGAGAGCAAGCAAATGAAGATCCGTCCTCTGCACGATCGCATCGTGGTCAAGCGTGTCGCCGAAGAAGAGAAGACCAAGGGTGGCCTCTACATCCCGGACACGGCCAAGGAGAAGCCTGCCCGCGGCGTGGTCGTCGCCGTCGGCGAAGGCAAGCGGGACAAGGACGGCAAGCGGATCCCGCTCGACGTCAAGGCGGGCGACGAGGTCCTGTTCGGCAAGTACGCCGGCACGGAGCTCAAGCTCGACGGAGAGGAACACCTCGTGTTGCGCGAGGACGAGGTGCTCGCGGTGATCGAGAAGTGAGTCGCAACCGAATCGAACGCATCAGCAAGGAGAAGGACATCCCATGACCGCCAAGGAAATCCGTTTCGACGAGCAAGCCCGAACCGCCATCCTCGAGGGGGTAAACGCCCTCGCCAACGCCGTGAAGGTCACGCTCGGGCCCCGGGGCCGCAACGTCGTGATCGAGAAGAAGTGGGGCTCGCCCACGGTCACCAAGGACGGCGTGACCGTCGCCAAGGAGATCGAACTCAAGGACAAGTTCGCCAACCTCGGCGTGATGATGGTCAAGGAGGTCGCCTCCAAGACCTCCGACGTGGCCGGTGACGGCACCACGACGGCGACCGTGCTCGCCCAGGCCATCTATCGCGAGGGCCTCAAGATGGTCGCGGCCGGCCACGACCCCATGGAGATCAAGCGGGGCATGGATCTCGCCGTCGCCAAGGCCGTGGAGACCATCAAGTCCCTGAGCAAGACGACCGAAGGGGAGTCGCAGATCGCCCAGGTGGGGACCATCTCCGCCAACGGGGACACCGAGATCGGCAAGATGATCGCCCAGGCCATGGGCAAGGTCGGCAAGGAAGGCGTGATCACGGTCGAGGAGAACAAGAGCGCCGAGACCGAACTCGAGGTGGTCGAAGGCATGCAGTTCGACCGTGGCTACCTGAGCCCGTACTTCGTGACGGATCAGGAGCGCATGGAGGTCGTGCTCAAGGATGCCTACGTCCTCTGCTACGAGAAGAAGATCTCGAGCATGAAGGATCTCCTGCCGATCCTCGAGCAGGTGGCCAAGCAGGGGCGTCCGCTCCTCATCATCGCCGAGGACGTGGACGGCGAGGCGCTCGCCACCTTGGTGCTCAACAAGCTGCGCGGCACCTTGCAGGTGGCGGCCGTCAAGGCGCCGGGCTTCGGTGACCGCCGCAAGGAGATGCTCAAGGACATCGCGATCCTCACCGGCGGCAAGGCTCTCACCGAGGATCTCGGCGAGAAGCTCGAGAACGTCCGCCTCGAGGATCTCGGCACCGCCAAGCAGATCACCATCGACAAGGACACCACCACCATCATCGACGGCGGCGGCTCGAAGGACGACATTCACGCCCGGATCAAGCAGATCCGCGCGCAGATCGAGGAGACCACGAGCGACTACGACAAGGAGAAGCTCCAGGAGCGCCTGGCGAAGCTCGCCGGTGGTGTCGCCGTGATTCGCGTCGGTGCCGCCACGGAGGTCGAGATGAAGGAGAAGAAGGCCCGGGTGGAGGACGCGCTCCACGCCACGCGGGCGGCCGTCGAAGAGGGCATCGTGCCCGGCGGTGGTGTCTCCCTCATCCGCGCCCAGAAGTCCCTCGACGCCCTCGAGGCGCCGACCGAGGAACAGCAGGTGGGCGTGTCCATCGTGCGCCGCGCCCTCGAGGAGCCGCTGCGCCAGATCGTCGCCAACGCCGGCGGCGAGCCCAGCGTGGTGGTGAACGAGGTCCGCAACTCCGAGGGATCCCACGGCTACAACGCCCGTACGGGTCAGTTCGCGGACCTCTTCGCCGACGGCGTGATCGACCCGACCAAGGTGGTGCGCACTGCGCTCGAGAACGCCGCCTCGGTCGCCGGGATGATGCTCACCACCGAGGCCATGGTGGTGGAGATCCCGGAGAAGGAGAACAACGCCGCGGCCGGCGCGCCCGGCATGGACATGTAGTCCGGTCGCATCGCTCCTGCGATGCACGCGGCGGGCGGCGTCTCCCTTCGGGGAGGGCCGCCCGCCGGCCAATTGGAGGCGCGCGGACCGGAGGGCGTCAGAAGATCACGCCGATGCGCGCTCCGACGAGGGCCTGGTTCACCGGGAACTGGTCCTCGTGCTTGACGCGATCCCGCTTGATCGTGCCGTCGGGCCCCTTGATCCGCATCTTGATGACCGGGTTGACGTAGAAGGCCCCCTTGATCCCCAGGTACACGTTGGGGTGCACGAACACGTCGAAGACGGGGGCGAAGTACATGGAGAAGCCATGGGCCATCATCGTCGTGTCGGCGGGGGTCGAAAGCGGGAAGATCTGGATCATCCACCCGACGCCCAACTCGGCGCCGAGGTCCACCGGGCCGAGGCCAAGGATGGGGCGTCCCCAGGCGTAGACACCGTGGATGTGCGCGAATTTCGCGTACACCCGTTCTCGCGGCGGGTTGTCGAGCATGACGTCGAACGACCAGTTGGGCCGCAGCGAGGCGCCCGAGTAACCGAGTCCGATGGCGATGTGCCGCAGGGGGCGGTAGCCGAATTGGAAGTGCCCGCCGAGGAAGGCGCCGTTACGCCCGTCGCCCGTCTTGCACTTGACCGCAGCCGTGGGCATGCAGAACGAGGCGGCGGGCGTCAGCTCGAAGAGCCACCCGGAGGGTTCGAAGCCCTTGCGTAGGTGCGCCGGACGCTGTTCTTGCGAACTCGGTCCGGCGATGGTGGTCACGAGAGCCAGGGCGAGGGCGGCGGTCGCGAAGGGCATGGGGGAGTGCAGGATTCCCGACGGGAAGGCGCGTTGCAAGGGGGGAAAGGTGGGATACGAAGCGCGCGCGTGCGCACGCGGCCGGACGCCGGACCCGAGCGGCGACGGCGGACCGGCGCCGAAAATGCGCGGACCGGCAAGGCGGCACGCAGAAGCGGCATCTTGGCTTCGATGGGGCGAGACCTAGATTGGATGCGCGCGAAAGCGAGGAGGTCGAGCCATGTCACGCAAACGATTCATCGTAACGGGTCTTGCAGGCTGGTTGGGGGGGCTGGCGACGGCGTTCATGTCCACGTCGTGCGATCCCGACTGCCCGGAGGAGCCCACGGCGTCCCTCGTCATCAGTCTCGTCACCCGCGACGGCTCGGCGCTTCGGCCGGTCGAGGCCGACCGGGTGACGTATCGTTTCGTTCCGTCGAGCGACGATCTCGAGGCGGTGACGGCGGCGCCGGTCGAGCAGGAGGCCGTCTGCCTCGGGGAGCGATGCAACCAGTGGATCGCCTCCGCGCCGAGCCCTGGGATCTTCGACATCGAGGCCCATGCGTGCGGCCGCGCCATCACGCAACGCGTGGAGGTCGAAGACGCCATGCAGGACTGCTGGGGGACCACGGCCCACGTGACCCTCGAGGTGGACCCGGTCGCCTGCGGCAGTGCGTTCCCCGTGGAGACCGAGCCCGACGCCTGCGACCTCGGTGCGCGGCCGTCGGCCATCGTGCACGTGGTCGAGCGGGTGGACGACATGCTCGTGCCCGTCTCGCCCAAGGAAGGCGTCTGGTACGAGCACGAGGGGCGCCGGTTCGATGCGACGTGTTTGCCGCGGCCCGGGATGGACGAGTGCGTCGCATGGATGGCCGGGCTCGAACTCGATGGGCGCCTGCACATCGGCACCGAGTACTGCGACCGCACCTTCGACACCTACGTCACCGTGGAGAAGGACGAGGCGGATTGCCACGTCGAGACCGAGTTCGTGGTGCTCGAGGTGGATACGCTCGGCTGCCTGGCGGACGGTGAGGGACCCGAGGACCCGGACGACCTCACCGATCGCCCGCGGGAAGCGTCCGGTCCCGCGGCGGGCGACGACGTGACGGCTCCGTTTCCGCCCCCGGACCCGGTCCCGCCTCCGGACGACATCACCCTCGGGCGTACGGCGCAGCCGGCTTCGGGAGGGCGCCCCGGCGTGGACGGGGGCAGTTGGGCCCATCCCGACCCGAGCCCCTACGACACCAAGCTGAGCGACCACGACACGACCCAGGTCGACCCGAAGGGGCCGCAGCAGTAGACAGCGGCCGTCGCACCCCGCCAGGCGCTCAGCAGGGTCCGGTGCGCACCGCCTGCCCGGCACGGATCGGCGTGCTGCACCGTTCGCCCGCTTCGGGCGTGCGTAGCCGCAGCCGGTACCCTTCGTAGGCGGCATCCACGAGGAAGCACGTGTAGCTCCAGCCGTCCTCGGCTGCCTGCGTGACCACACACGCGTGGGCGTCGTGGGGGGCGTCGACCACCCGGCCTGCATCGTCCACGAGTTCGATCCGGGGCAGGGCTCGCCCGGCGTCGGGGACGGCAGGCCAGGCCGGCGGGATCACGGTGAACGTTGCGCTCGGAAGGTCGGGGGCTTCCAGCTGGGTCCTCGCGCGGTCCTCGACGCCGTCGAGCAGGCGCCGTGCCACCCGGTCCACGTGCAGCCCGAAGCGGCGAATGCGCCCGGGGGCATACGAGAAACGACCGTGCGGCCGCTCGGCACGGCCGCGGGCCTCGTCGAGTCGGGCGACGACGTCGTGCAGCACGACGTGTCCTGCGTCCCGTCCGTACATCATCGAGGCCCCCTCGTAGTGCTGGGCGTCGTAGGCCTCGGGCGTCGTGAAGTAGCCGAGGTATTCGCCGCCGAGGCCCAAGAGGAGGGCGGGCGTGCCGGTGCGGCGTTGCACCTCGCGGCGGATCCGCCGGCCGAGGATCGTGGTGAACTCGCCGGGCAGGGTGGCGAAGGTCATGCCCGCGGCCTCCACCAGCGTCAGGGGAACGGTCTCCGGGACGGCCCCCGGCGGCAGCGCGACTTGGGTGAGCGGAGCCCAGACGACGGGCAACTTGCGCCCGTGCCCCGGCATGGCCTCGTGCCCTTCGGGCAGGGCCATGCCTTCGTGCCAGCCGAGGTTGCGAAACACCGTCGGCCCATCCTCCGCGCCCACCACCTGGCTTCGCCCCGCCAGGGGGCGCCGGGCCGTCCGAAGGATGCCCGCGTCCGTCTCGACCACCCGTCCGGCCAGGCGTACCACGGTGTGGTGGGGAACGAAGGGGCCGGTGACCTCGCCTTCTTCGGGGCCTTCGACGACGTCCGCGAGCCCGTCCGCGAGTTCCTCGGCCAGGCGGCGCGTCTCGCCCGGGCCCTGCACGGTCCAGTTGGGCGAGACGTCGCCTTCCGGCCCGTTGACCAGCAGGACGGTCGGAGAAACCGCAGGCTGGTCCTTTCGCCACCTGCGTTCGAGCCGGTCGGCCGCCATGCCGAACACGTCGCCATGATAGATCTCGGTGTGGTTCGGCATGGCCGTGGGGTGCATGGAAAACTGCGCCACGACCGCCAGGGGAACCTTGCGCTCCGTCGACTCCACCACGAGGACCCGGGCCGTCGGATCGACGGCACGGCACGCCTCCGGGGGGCCGGGGGCCTCTTCGCGGCATGGCGGCAGCATGGCGTTCTCGTCGAGGAGCCCGGCCGCCTCGGGGTTGCGGGCGAAGGCCTCGAAGCTGCGGTTGCGCGCGATGCCGCCGAGACGGCCGCTGTGCTTGACGATGCGGGCCGGCTCCGCCGTGGCTGCGGCTGCCGTGACCGCTTCGACGATCCGATCCGCGACGTAGTCGAAGAGAATCGGGTCGAAGCCCGGGAGATTGCTCGCGTGCTGGTTGTAGACGCGGTTCGAGGCGAAGTTCCCCGGCCCGTGGTGGGTGTGGGTGGCCGAAAGCAGCAGGTTCTCGCGACCGACGTGGACGAGGTCGGCGTCCTCGCGCAGGCGCTCGGCCACCTCGTCGGCCAGCCCGGCACTGACCGCCCATAGGTCGACGACCACCATCACGAGGGGTTCGCCGGATGCATCCTCCACGTAGAGGGCGCGGGCGAAAAGTGGCGTCCACGTGCCCAGGCCCACGCGGCTTTCGAGGGCGTGGCCGCCCATGGGGTATCCGGGGACCGGGGCGATCTCGACCGAGGCCGCCCCGGCGACCAGTCGCCCGGTGCCCTTGCGCGGCGCGCGGTCATGGGTCCCTTCGATGCGGCCGCATCCCGCAGCGACGAGCAGGGCCGCGACGAGGCGCGCGCCGCCCCGGCGGGCCGCGCTCGGTCCGCCTCCGCGGGGGCTCGATCGGGCCGCGCCGACGCAGGGCATCCCGTGCCGGGTACCATGGGGCCCCGCGCGGCGGCAACCGCCCGCCTCGGAGCGCCGAAGACTTGCGCGCCCGGTCCGGCTCCCCCACCATCGCCGCACCGTGCCGATCCCCGAGGATCCGTACACCGAAGACGACCGCACCGAGGAACCGACCTGGGGCGAGGACGCGGACGAGCCGGTCGGCCGCGCGGACCGTGCAGAAGAGGCCACGGAGGACCGCAGCAGCGCGTTCCCCCTCGATGCCGAAGAGGTATCGTCGTACGACGAGGACGACACCGGGCCCGCCGCGGCCCGCCGCAGCCAGATCCTCTTCGTTGGAGCGATCTGCGCATGGACGGCGTGGGCGTGGATCAAGTGGGGACTGCGGCCGCCGCCACCGGTCCCGGCGGCGGTCGTCGCGCAGCCGGACGACGAAGCCCCCGCACCGGCGGACCCGGACGCACATCCGCCCGCGTCGGACGTGGAGGCGGTCCCATCGGCGGCGTCCGCCTCCGAGGAGACGGCGAGCACCCAAGAGACGGTTGCATCGCCCCCCGCCGGCGAGGTACCGGCCGCCGACGAGGGGGCAGCGCCTTCCCCCGGACGCATCGTGCCCGGGCCGCCCGCCAAGGACTGGCCCTCTCGATTCTCGCCGCCGAAGGTCGTCACGTACACCATTCGCAACGGCGGCACCCTCGAGAACGTCGCCAACCTCCACAAGATCTTCCATCACGAGATCAAGGCTCTGAACCCGGGGGTGCCCTTCGACAAGGAGCTTCCGCCCGGCACGAAGGTGGTGGTGTACCGCGCCGAGCGCGCAAAGCCCTCGGCCTCGATCGGTTACCCGGGCGACGGCGCCCTCGAAGGCGCGGTGCCCATGCCCGACGGGCCCGGACGGATCCTCAAGATGATCCCGTGGAAGTCGTGGGGGACCGCCTGGACCGTGGCGGTGATCGATGACGTGCTGCGCACGTGGTCGGAGCGCCGCCCCGATGCGCTCCCGATCCTGGTGGGCAACCTGTCGGCCCCCACCGGTGGTCGCCTCGAACCCCACAGCACCCACCAGTCCGGGCGCGACGTGGACCTCGGCTACCCGCAGAAGCCGGGCGTGGAGAAGGAGTACAACTGGCGCGAGATGGACGCCCGGCTGCTCGACGCCGAGGGCGCCTGGGCGCTCCTCGAGATCCTGGCCGAGACCCGGGCCATCGAGGTGGTCTTCATCGACCGGGCGATTCAGAAACTGCTCTACGACCACGCCGTCGCCACCGGTCGCTACACGAAGGGGCAGCTTGCCCGCTGGATGGAGTACCCGCGTCCGACCGGATCGGGCTCCCCGTTCATCCAGCACGTGCCCGGACACGTCGACCACCTCCACGTTCGCGTGGCCTGCCATCCCGACGACGGACGTTGCAAGAGCCGCCCGCGGTGAGTTCGGTCCCGGCGGGCGGCGGCCTCCGCGACGGCGTGCCTAGGCCGCGACGAGGTCCGGCTCGGCCGGCAGCGCCGAGGCGGGAAAACGGATGCAGGCATCCGGAGCGACGGTGGCGGCCAGGTCGAGCACGTCCCGGCGCTGGATCGACGTGGGGCCACAGCCGATGACGACGGGGCGCCGGGCCATGGTGGCGATGGCCAAGAGGCGCTCGATGCCTCGACGCACCGCTCGGCTGCCCACGGGTGGTGCCTCGCGCAGGTCGAGGACCACACGATGGCCGATCCGGGCGCCGAGGGCATCGGAGAGCGCGGCCGTGACCCCCTTCCACGTGGCCGGGTTCGGCCGACCGAAGGACCACCACAGGCGAACCACGAGATCGTCCCCGACCAGTTCGACGCAGTAGCCGGGGCCCTTGCGGAGGCATACGGAGGCGCTCACGCCCGCCTCATCGGCCGGGACGCTCGGTCCTTGAGGGGCGCCACCTGCCGCTGGCGCGCCACAGGGAGAAGGCCGCCAGACCGTAGAGCACGGCGGTCGGGTAGGGCATGCCGAGGAGGGGCCAGGTGGGGAGATCGAGGGACCAGGCGTACGTGCCCGCGAGCAGGCACGCGATCCCCACGGCCGTGCGGCCGAGCTGGGCCGTCCGCAGGCGCTCGATCTCGGCAAAGCGGTCGAGGGTCTCGGGGGCCACCCGAAACGCCAGCTTGCCGTCCTTGAGATCCCGCAGCACGTCCGGGAGGGTCTGGGGCAGCGACCGGAGCATGCGTTGGTACATGCCCAGGTCGGTCAGGGCGATCTGCTTGAGGCGTTCGGGGCTGTAGCGGCGCCGCACCATCTCCTCGATGAAGGGGCGCGCGAGATCGAGGGGGTCGACGTCCGGGGCGAGGGTCTTGGCGAGTCCCTCGGTGGTGAGGATCGCCTTGAACATCATGGTGAAATCGGTCGGCATGCGCACCCGGTGGCGCGTCGCCCCCTCGACCAACTCGCCGAAGAGGGCGCCGATCTGGATCTCGGACAGGGGGACGCCCACCAGGTAGCGCTCGGCGATCTCGACCACGTCACGCTCGAAGGCCTGGTAGTCCACGGGCCCCTGGGGGATCGCCAGGGCGTAGAACGTGCGGGCGACCGCCTCGAGGTCCTCGTTGAGCACGGCGTGCAGGATCTCGATGATCTTGTCCTGCATCGACGGTGACAGGCGCCCCACCATGCCGCAGTCGATGACGGCGAGCTTCCCCTCGTCGAGCACGAACACGTTGCCCGGATGCAGGTCGCCGTGGAAGAAGCCGTCGATGAACAGCATCTTGTAGGCGCCGTCGAAATACGTGTCCACCCACGGGCGGATGTCCTCGCCGGCCTCGATGAGATCGGAGAATTTTCGCCCTTCGATGTACTCCATGCACAGCACCTCGCTCGTGGAGAGGTCGGACTCCACGGCGGGGAAGACGACGTTGGCGTGTTCGCGGAAGTTGTGCCGGAAGCGTTCGAGGTTGCGGGCCTCGATGCGAAAGTCGATCTCCTGGAGGATCGACTTGGCGAACCCCTGTACGACGCCCACGACGTCCATGGCTCGGGCCTCGTCGAACGCGTCTTCGAGTTGGCTGGCCAGGGCCAGCATGATGCTGGTGTCGCTTTCGATCTTCCGGCGGATCCCGGGCCGCTGCACCTTGAACACGACCTTCCGGCCGCAGGTCAAGGTGGCGCGGTGCACCTGGGCGATGCTCGCCGCGGCCAGGGGATTGCGATCGATCTCGGCGATGCGGGCCCGCGCCTCGGGCGAGAGGTTGCGCTCGATCTGGGCCTCGATGGTCTCGAAGGGCAGGGGCGAGACGTTGTCCTGGAGCTTCGTCAGCTCCGCGATCACCGGGGCGGGCAGGAGATCCGGCCGTGTCGACAGGATCTGCCCCAGCTTGACGAACGTGGGGCCGAGTTCCGAGAAGGCGGCCGCGAGGCGGCGCCCGGTCTCGGCGCTCGCCAGATCGGGGCGCCGCGCGGGCAGGTCCTCGTCCACGCCGAGTTCGCGGCGGATCTTGAGCTGGGCCAGCACCCACCCGAATCCGTGCCGCACGAACACGGCCGCGATCTCGCGCAGCCGCGCGGCGTCCTTGGCACCGCTGACGAGGGCGCGGGACGATGCGACCAGGGTGCGCAGCACGGACATGGGCCGGCAGTATAGCGGTCCGATCCGGGGCCTACGGTGCCCCGCGGCACGCCTCGGGCGACGCGAGCCGGCACGAGACGTCGAACGTGGCCCCGGGCGGGGCCGGAACACGGCTGCCGAAGGTGACGGCCATGTTGTAGCCCCGGCGTGCGCAGTGGGGCGGCAGGGCCGCGTCGGTGCGGGGGGCGAAGCAGTGGTCGGCGCCGGGCGGCGGCCCGCCGTCGCGGGTACACGGGGGCACCTCGATGCGTTCGCCGTGGCGCGTCACGAGGTGGGCCGAACACCGCGGCTGGAGCCCAGGGGTGTCGGGGTCGTCGTCGGCGACGCAGGCGGCCATGCACTGGGGGGGTGGGCGCCGCCGCCTGGGCGGTGGCGCGGGCAAGGTCGCGGGCAACGGGGGCGATGCCTCGTGGATCCGTCGGCTCTCGGCCTGCCACGCGCGTACCTCGGCCCACCGTCGCCGTGACGTGGTCGTCGGGATCGGACGCCCCGCGCCTTCGAGGGGATCCGTGCCCAGGTCGTATCGGACGTCCGGCGCATCGCCGCGCAGCACCCACTTGTGCCATCCGGCGACGACGGCGCCGCAGGTGTCGGCGAACCAGCACCAGGAGACGAGGCGGGCGTGGGGCGGTTCGGCGAGCAGATCGCGGCCCGGCCAGGTGCCCGTGGTCTCGACGCCCGAAAGCGACAGGATCGTCGGGGCGAGATCGAGTTGGCTGCGCAGTCCGGCGACGCGCCGCGGACGACCGAGTCGCGAAGGTGGTCCCACGAACAGGAGCGGCACCCGCAGCACCTCCTCGTAGGGAACCGCGTCGTGCTGGCGAAGGCCGTGCTCACCGAAGGCCTCGCCGTGGTCGGCCACGAAGATCCGTACGGTGTCGCGCGCCCCGCCCGTGGCAACCTGGCGATCGACGGCGGCGAAGGCACGGTCGACGTGGTGGACCGCCGCGGCGTACGCCACCTCGCTACCGAGGGCAACGCCGGGGGGGAGGGGATCCGGCGGTTCGTAGGGGTGGTGCGGCACGCTCGAAAGGACGACGGCGAAGACGGGGGCACCGTCGGCGCGGGCGCCGGCGATCCACTCGCTCACGGGGTCTACGAGGGCGCGCTCGTCCATGGCGACGTAGCCCACCTGGGAGAATCGCTCGGCGTCGAGATCCTCTTGCGTCACGATGTGCTCGAATCCCATCCGGGCGACGAGCGACCTGCGATCTTCGAACGCACCGTGGGCCGATTGGAAGAAGGCCGTGCGATACCCTGCCGACGCCAGCAGGCGGGGCAGGCACGGCACCGAAAGGCGGGCCGCCTCGACGACGGCCGTCTCGGGATGGGGGGGCACGCCGCACAGGAGCGCCACCAGGGCCTTGCTCGTGTGGGGAACGACGGCGTAGGCCCGGTCGACCACGACGGCTTCGTCCGCGAGGGACGATAGGTACGGCGTGACGCTCGCCGCCTCCGGCGGGCCGTAGGGGCGCACGAGATCGGCCCGGGTGGATTCGAGGACGTACACCACGATGTCGGGCGCATCTTCGGGCGCCGGACGGGTCACGGCGGCCGGCGCATAGCGCCACGGGACGGTGCCAGGGCCAGGTGCCCGGTCCGCGGCCGGTGACGGCAGCAGCTCGAGCGGCAAGGGCCGTACGCCGGCCAGCAACAGGGGACCGAGGAAGCCGAGGGATGCCGTCGCCACGAGGCCGGTGCGGCGTCGCGAGGCGAAGGCGACGGGCCGCGGCGAGCGCCTGGCGACGACGAAGCCCGCGACGGCCGCGAGCAACAGATGCACCGCAAGTAACGGGTCCACCCCCGTCCGAACGATGTCGGCCACCTCGGCGAGCCGGGGAACCGCATAGGCCACGACGGCGAACGAGAGGGGGCTTCCCGTGTGGAGCGCGTAGTGGGCGGCCACCACCGCGCTCGCGATGGACAGGGCGAGCGCGCCGAACCCCACGGCGGCCGCCAGGCGACCGGCCGCGCCACGGAAGGCCGCAGCGCGGACGACCACCGCCCACGCGAGGGCGACGAAGGCGACGTCGGTGGCGGCCGCGGCGGATTCGAGGGGGACCGGCCGGCCGAGGACGGCGATCCGCTCGACGCGGGCGGCGACGCACAGCGCCGCGAGGGCGGCGACCATGGCGAGGAGGACGCGGTACACGGCGACGCCGCCATGGTAGCGGCCGGACCGTGGGCGCGCCGGTCACGGGGGACCGGTCGGCGCTATCGTCCGGTCCATGCCGACCTCGACGTCCAAGCCTACGAAGCTTACGCCCGCCCAGCTCGAAGCCCTCGCCGCCGAACGCCCTGCATGGCAGGTCACGCCGACGTCCATGCGGCGCAGCCTGCACTTTCCGGACTTCGTCGCGGCCATGGGCTTCGTCGCGCAGGTGGCCCTGGTGGCCGAGCGGGCCAACCACCATCCGACGTGGACCAACACCTACGGCAAGGTGACCATCGAGCTTTCGACCCACGATGCCGGCGGCGTCACCGAGCGAGACCGGGAACTGGCCGCCGAGATCGACCGCATCGCGGCGCGCATGGGGGCCGGCGACGGTGGGTGAGCGCGTCGTTGCGGGGAGGCGGCGCGTCACTCGAGAGCGAAGCGCACGAGCACCGTACTCCGCGCCTCGGTCCGCAGGGTCGTAAGATCGAGATCTTCGTCCTGGATCTCCGTGCGGGTGATCCAACGACGCCCGGGCCCGGATGCGAGGCCCTCGGTCGTCGTGTCGATCTCGACGACGGGGCCGAGTCTGGCGCCCGCCGCTTCGGCGAGGATCGCCGCACGTCGGCGCGCTTCCTCCACCGCGGCCGCCCGCAACCGTGCGCGGGCCTCGGCCAGATCCCGTGGCGCTGCACTTACGTTCTCGAGTTTCGCGCCGGCCGCCTCGGCGGCCTCGACCACCGCGCGAAGGTCCGAAAGCGGGAGATCCTCGATGTCGATCGAGAGGTGTGCATCCACCGTCCGGGCCTCCGCTCCGTTCGACGGGGATCCGGACGAAGGCACGCCCGGCGGGAACGGCCTCCTTGGGGTCGGCGCCACCGTAATGGCGTCGGTCGGAACGCCGGCATGGACGAGCGCCGCGCGCACCGCCGCCGCACGGTCTCGGACGTCGGCCACGGCGGCGGCGAAGGTATCCCCCACGCTTCGCACCGACAGCCGCACGGACGCCACCTCGAGGGGGACGTCCGCGGTGGCGGTGCCGAGCATCCGTATCGACCGGTCCGACCGGGGAGCATCCGCACGCAGGTCGGCGGCTGGGGGGGCGTGGGTCGGCGTTCGGGTCGCGACGGGGCCGCAAGCGAGCAGTGTCGCCGCCAGGGACCATCGAGCCACTCGGCGCAGCATGGCGACGATGCTATCACGCGCATCCTGCGGCGGCGGCTGCCAGCCACGCATCCGCGATGGCGGATCAGAACCGGCCCGAGACGGCGAGGCCCGCGAAGGTGCGCCCGGCGACGGGGGCGGCGGTGACCGTCACCCGTTCGAGGGCCTCGCGGCGCACCTTCTTCATGCGGATCGCGCCGATCGGGAGCAAGACGACGCCCGCCACGAACATGCCGAATCCGCCGGCGGCGAGCCCCCATCCACCGGCCCGTCCTCGACCGATGTCGCCTTGGGCGATGCCGATCCCGGTGAGGGTCGCCAGACCGCCCACCCCGAGGAGGACGCTGCCGGCGATGACGAAGCTCTTGGACTTCTTGTAGCGGCGTTTGAGCTTGGCATCCTTCTGCAGCAGCTCCACGGCCATGGCCCGCCGTTTGCGCTCCGCCTGTCGGGCCGCGCGGCGCCGGTCCGACGCCGACGGGCCTCGCCCCGCGTCGTTGTCCGCGATGCGTGCCTCGAGTTCGGCGATCCGTCTGCGAACCTTCTCGACCTCGGCCGCCGCCTCGCCCTCTTCGCCGTACATCGCCACGTAGCCCTCGAGGTAGCGTTCGAGCAGCCCCTTGGCCTGTTTGAGGCGGGTAACGTCACCGTCCAACTCGTAGGCCTTCTCCTGGGCCTGGGCGATGTTGTAGACGAGGGCGTTGCGAATGGCTTGGCCGCGCTCGGTCTCGGGAACGAGGGCGTAGGCCTGCGTCCACTTGTCGATGGCGGCCTGGTAGTCGAGCATCTCGTAGTGGGCCTTGCCCTCCTCGTAGAGCCGCTTGGCCTCGTCGATGGAACCCGAGTCCTCCGTGTCGCCGTCTGCGGGAGCCTGCGCGGCCTCGGACGACGGTTCGGCGTCCTCCGTAGCAGCGGGCTCTGCCCCAACGGCCGACGTTCGAGCCAGTACCGGGGACGGGCCGAGCGCGGTCGCGACGATGAGAAGGCTGGAGACGAGGGCAGATCGTACGGACACAAGCACGGCGCGGCGATCATAGCCCATGTTGTATGCGACGCGAGCCAGCGACGCGGGGCGCGTGCGATGGGCCACGTCGTGCCACCGGTTCACGACGAACCGTCGTCGCGGCGGCGGGGGTGTCCCTTCTCGTCGAGGTGCACCACGAAATCGGGAAAGCGGGGAATCTCCACGAGGGTGGCGAGCACGTCGTCGTAGTTGTGGGGATACCTCCGCTTGAGATAGCGGACCACGGCGCCGGGGGTCGGCGCGTCGACGAAGTGGGCCTCGCGCGGGGGGAATTCGTAGCGGTACTTGGGCATGGGACGTCAGTCGCGTTCGGTGGGCGTCCACAACACCTCGGAGCGGCCGCTGGCGTGGGCGGCCGCGCGGGCGAGCACGAACAAGTAATCGCTCAGGCGGTTGAGATACCGCAAGGGCTCCGGACGGACGGTCGTCTCGGCGCACAATGCCGCCACCGTGCGTTCGGCGCGGCGACAGACCGTGCGGGCGAGATGCACGTAGGCGCCGACGGGGCCGCCTCCCGGGAGCACGAAGGAGCGAAGCGGCGGCAAGGGGGCGTTCCACGCGTCGATCCAGCTCTCCAGCCGATCGGCGGCGGCTGCCGGGATCCCCGCCTTCGTGCGGCGGCCCTGTGTGTCCTCGGGGGTCGCCAGTTCGGCCCCGAGGTCGAAGAGTTCCTGCTGGATCCGGCCGAGTTCCCCGTCGGCCTTGGTACGAAAGGCCGCGGGCACGCCGTCGTCGGTACGCTCGATCTCGACGCGGACGACGCCGAGGAGGGCGTTGAGTTCGTCCACGTCGCCGTAGGCGGCGACGCGCAGGCTGTGCTTGGCGGTGCGGCTGCCGTCGGCCAGCATCGTGCTGCCGTCGTCGCCGGTGCGGGTGTAGATCTTCGAGAGGTAGACCATGATCCAGCGGCGAGCGTAGCAGGGGGGGCGTTGCGACGACGGGCCCCGCGACGGCGATGCGCTGCCCGGCGTCTTGCGTCGGTCACCCGGTCGCGTCCGCTCGCGTCCGCTCGCGCGGCGGCCCTACGAGGCCTTCGCTCCCACCTTGCCGCTGACGCTCGCGCTGGCCTCGACCGTGATCGAGACCTTGACCGAGGCTTCGGCGACGGCGTTGACGGCCGCACCGACGCACGCGACGGCGTGGGAGCCGGCCGCCCGTACGCGGCCACGCAGGGCGGCCCCCGACTCCTTCAGGACGACCAGATCGCCACGGATCTGCGTCGCGAGGCGGTACTGCGCGAGCAGCAGGGCGGGCAGGTGGGTCTTGAGCGTCGCGGCGAGGGCCTGGGCGTCGGCGGCGCCCTGGGCCTTCACCTCCACCCTCGGCGGCGTGCATCGGGCCTTCGCATCCGCGCGCGCCCGGCAGGCGGCATGGCAGTCGGCCTCGGCCTGCGGCCCGCGGATCTTGCCTTCGCAGCGCGGTGCCTGCCACTCGCCCTCGCACGAGGCATGGCAGGTGCCGGAGCACTGCCCCGAGCAGGTTCCGTCGCAGGCCCCCTGGCACTTGCCGGACGCATCGGTGGCCGCGCAGGTGCCGTTGCAGGTGCCGTTGCACGTGCCCTCGCAGCGGCCCGTGCACGTGCCGCGGCACGTACCGGCCAGCTTGCCGGGTTCGCACCGCGCGACGATCTCGGCGGGTTCGAGGCGGGTACTGCAGCGTCCCTGGCAGTTGGCCTCGAAGCTTGCGTCCACGGTGCACCGCGGCGGCACCGTTCGGACGTCGACCTGGACGCCGGCCCGCAGGATCCCGTCGATCCGGGCGGCGACGGCCCCGCAGACCCGGCGCGGGTCCTCGTCCTGCAACGCCTGGGGATCGGCACGAAGCTCGCGGCCCATGGCACGACAGCTCTCGAGGACCTGGGCCTGGGCCTTCGTCACGGCGGCATGAAGGTCGTAGGCCGCTTGGACGAAGGCTCCGATCTGCGCGTCGAGGGCGGCGTCCCCACCGAAGCGCGCTCCCATTGCGTTGCCCCGTTGCCATTCGGGGCACGCGGCGCCGGCGACCGCGTTCGAGCCGCTTTCGCCGAGCAGCATGGCGCAGGCGAGGCTCCCGGCGAAGGCGGCGGCGAGGGGCAACAGGCGAACGATGCGAATTGGATGGCGCTCGGGCACGAGGACGAGCGTCGCACGGTCCGACGCCGTTCGGAAAGGGGCAGCGCCACGTCGGAGCGCGATGGGGGCGGGCCGGCTCGCGGGCCGGAACCCGCGGAGCCGATCCGCGTGCGGATCCGGGCCGCGCGCCCGGACGTCAACCGAGGGCGCGGGCCATGGTCTCGCCGATGTCCGAGGGGGTATCGGCGATGTGGACGCCCGCCTCGCGCAGGGCCGCGAGCTTGGCCTCGGCGGTGCCCTTGCCACCCGAGATGATCGCGCCCGCGTGGCCCATGCGCTTGCCGGGTGGGGCCGTGGTGCCCGCGATGAACCCGACGACGGGCTTTTCCACCTCGGCCTGGATGTAGGCGGCGCCGGCCTCCTCGGCACTGCCGCCGATCTCGCCGATCATCACGATGCCCTCGGTGGCGGGGTCCTCGTTGAACATGCGAAGCACGTCCACGAAGTCCGTCCCGTTGACCGGATCGCCGCCGATCCCCACCGCCGTCGTCTGGCCGAGCCCGAGTTCCGAGAGCTGGAAGACGGCCTCGTAGGTCAAGGTGCCCGAGCGGGAGACGACGCCGATCCGGCCCGGCTTGTGGATGTAGCCGGGCATGATGCCGATGCGGCACTGGTCGGGGGTGATGACGCCCGGACAGTTGGGGCCGATGAGGCGGGAGGGCCGCCCGTCGAGGTAGCGCTTGACCTTGATCATGTCGGCCACCGGGATGCCCTCGGTGACCGCGACGATCAGCGGAATCTCCGCGTCGGCGGCCTCCATGATGGCGTCGGCGGCAAACGGCGGCGGCACGAAGATCACGCTCGCGTTGGCGCCGGTCTTCGCCACGGCATCGGCCACGGTGTCGAAGACGGGTACGCGGCCGTCGAGCACCGTCTGGCCGCCCTTGCCCGGGGTCACGCCGGCGACCACCTGGGTGCCGTATTCGAGGGACTTCTCCGCGTGGAACAGGCCCGTCTTGCCGGTGATGCCCTGCACGAGCAGGCGCGTGTTCTTGTCGACCAGAATGCTCACTTTGCAAGCTCCACTGCGCGTTGGGCCGCTTCCTTGAGGGAGGCGGCGGTGGTGATGGGAAGGCCGCTCTCTTCGAGCATCTTCTTGCCCTGGGCCACGTTCGTACCTTCGAGGCGGACGACCAGGGGGACCGAAAGGCCCACCTCCTTGACGGCATTGATCACCCCCTCGGCGATGACGTCGCAGCGCATGATCCCGCCGAAGATGTTGACGAGGATCGCCTTGACGTTGGGATCGCGGGTGATGATCTTGAAGGCTGCGGCCACCTTCTCGGCGTTGGCGCCGCCCCCCACGTCGAGGAAGTTCGCGGGCTTGCCCCCGAAGTACTGGATGATGTCCATGGTCGCCATGGCCAGGCCGGCGCCGTTGACCATGCATCCGATGTTGCCGTCGAGGTCGACGTAGCTGAGGTCCCAGCTCTTGGCCTCGAGTTCGGCCGCGTTCTCCTCGTCGGGATCCCGCAGGTCCTCGACGTCCTTGTGGCGGTACAGGGCGTTGTCGTCGAAGTTGGCCTTGGCGTCGAGGGCGAGGACCTCGCCTTGCTTGGTAACGACCAGGGGGTTGATCTCGAGCAACGAGCAGTCGAGGTCCTCGTAGGCCCGGACGAGGGCGGACAGGAAGGGCAGCATCTTCTTGTAGGCCGTACCCGAAAGGCCCAGGCCGAAGGCGACCTTGCGCCCCTGGAAGGGCACGAGGCCCACCGCCGGGTCGATGGCCTCCTTGAGGATCTTCTCGGGCGTCTTGGCGGCCACCTCCTCGATTTCCATGCCGCCTTCGGTCGAGGCCATCAGGACGTTGCGTCCGATGGCGCGGTCGAGGGTCATGCCGAGGTAGAGTTCGCGGTCGATGTCCACGCCCTGTTCGACGAGCAGGCGCTTGACCACCTTGCCCTCGGGACCCGTCTGCACCGTCACCAGGGTCTTGCCGAGCATGCGCTTGGCGATGGCCTCGGCCTCCTCCGCCCCCTTGACCACCTTGACGCCGCCGAGCTCCGGGTCCTCCTTGAAACGCCCCTTGCCGCGGCCGCCGGCGTGGATCTGGGCCTTGACCACCACGACCTCGTTGCCGGTCGCCTCGATGATCTCCTCGGCGGCGGCACGGGCCTCGACGGGGCTGAAGGCCACCTTGGACTTGGGCACCGCCACGCCGCGGGCGGCGAGCAGGTCCTTGGCTTGGTACTCGTGGATCTTCATCGAATCACTTTCCGTAGGGCAGGAGGGCCACGACGTCGCGAACGGCCTGGGCGGAGACCTCGAGGGCCGCCTTCGCCTCGTCGTCGAGTTGCATCTCGATGATCTTCTCTACGCCGCCGGCGCCGAGCACGGCCGGCACACCGATGAAGAGGTCCTTGTAGCCGTACTGGCCGTCGAGCAGGCACGCACAGGGCAGAACGCGCTTTCGGTCGCGCAGGATGGACTCGACCATGGCGACGACGGAGGCGGCGGGGGCGTAGTAGCCGGAGTAGCCGAGCAGGCCGACGATCTCTCCACCGCCCTTGCGGGTACGCTCGATGATGGCGTCGATCTTGTCCTTGGGCAGCAACTCCGTCAGGGGAATCCCCGCGACCGACGTGTGCTTGGGCAGCGGCACCATGGTGTCCCCGTGGCCGCCGAGCACCATGCCGTGGATGTCCTCGACCGACACGCCGAGGGCCTCGCTGATGAAGTACTTGTAGCGGGCCGTGTCGAGGACGCCGGCCATACCCACGACGCGCTCCCGGGGGAAGCCGCTTTCGTGGTACATGACGTGGCACATGGCGTCGAGCGGGTTGGAGACGCAGATGAGCACCGCGTTGGGCGACCGCTTGGCCACCTCCTGGGTGACGGCGGCGACGATCTTGCGGTTGGTCTCCACGAGTTCGTCCCGGCTCGGATACTTGCCGGTCTTGGGATCCTTGCGGCGCGGCACGCCGGCCGTCACCACGACCACGTCGGAATCGGCCGTCTCGTCGTAACCGTTGGTCCCGACGAGCTTGCAATCGAAGCCCATCACGGGGGAGGCTTCGGCCAGATCCAAGGCCTTGCCCTGGGGCATGCCTTCCTTGATGTCCACGAGGACCACGTCCCCGAGGTGCTTCTGAACGGCCCAGTGGGCGGCGGTCGCGCCCACGTTTCCGGCTCCGACGATGGTGATCTTGTTGCGGCGTGGCATGGAGTCCTCCGAGTCGTGACGATCGCGCCCCGATGGGCGCGGCGCGGCCCCGTATACCAGCGCGCCGACGGGGGAGCAACGCGCAACCGCGGCGCGTACGGAGGGGCCGGCCGCGAACGCCGACGCGTCGGGTCACGGACGGGCCGGCACCACGAAGGGGCCGAGGTCGAGGCGCTCCGGCCCGACCACCGTACCGACGGAGCCCGTGAGCATCCGCCGTCCGTCGGCACCGCGCGCGAGCATGGGCTCGCCCACGACGAAGAAGGCGCCGGCGCGATCGGCGGCGGCGTCCGGGTCCACCGAGGCCACGACCTCCGTCGGGCCGAAGGCCGACAGGTCCGCGGCGAGGGCGGCATTGGCGACGATGGCGCTACCCTGCATGCTGTAGAGCACTCCCTCCGTCGTGTCGAAGAACGGGATCGTGCGCCCGTCCGGGTCGGGAAGGGGCAAGGTCTCGTCGGGGCCCCACGGTCCTTCGGACGGGCTGCCGCCGGGCGAGAGGCGGCGTAGGTGCAGGTGCTCGGGTGACGTCCCTTCCGTATCGTACAGGAGGAAGGTCGTTCCTCCGTAGGTGAAGATCTGCGGATTGCTCTCGGGGCCGTCCGCGTCGAAACCGCCGACCCGGCGGGCGCGCGTCGACGTCCATGCGATGCACCCTTCCGCGTCTCCCTCGACGCGCCCGAACTCCACCGGGAGGTCGGCTTCGAGGTCCACGTCCTCCGCGACGTACACGTCGACGCTCGTGTCGGTGTTCGGGCAGTTCTCGCCGGGAACGTAGGGCCATTTCGGCACCCCCGCGTCGAGCCACAGATCCATGGCGAAGACGACGTCGTACGTGCCACGATAGATCCCGTCGGCGTCCACGGTGCCGTCCGGACGTTCGACGAGTTGCACCGAGGTGGGAACCTGGCAGCCGTCGCCATAGGTGCCCATCGTCCCCTCGCGGACGTACCCGAGCAGTCGCACGTCACCGTAGGTGCCGTCCGGTTGCCGCTCGCCGACATAGAGTGCGCTGATCCATGCGAGCCAGGGGATCTGGTCGGGGGCCTGAAGCGGCGTCGAAGCAGGGCAGCGATGGTCGATGGCACCGGTGACCGGGTCGACGCGTCCGTCCCCGGGAAACGCCGGTCGGCCGCCCTCGAACATGCCCCGTTGCGTTTGGCAGGCGGGGTGCGTGCTGGCCTGCTCGTCCGGCGGGAGGAAGAAACACTCGTGCCGCAATCCGATGGCGTGGACCACCATCCAGCGTCCGTCGGGGGAGACGGCGGGGCTGTCGTCCCACCCGCTGGTGTCGAGTCCGCGCCCGACGAGCACGGGCTGGTCCCAGCGCTCGTCGAGGGTGCGGAAGACGGCGGCGGTGACCTCGGCCGTCGCAGGCCCCGAGGGAAGATCCGCTGTGACACGAACGCGGTAGGGGCCGGTGACCGTCGCGTCCGGATGTATGGTGACCCGCACGGCGCCTCCGTCGACGGCGACCGCCGGATCGACGGTGCCCCGGTCGCTCGTGACGGTGACCGCCGCCGGATCGAGGACGGCCCCGTCGGAGCGCGCGGCCACCACGTCGAACGCATGCCCGTCGTCGAGGTCGAGGCGGCGCACGAGCGCGACCGAAAGGGCTGCGTCGGTCGATCCCGTCGTGGCGCCCGTCCCGCTCGAGGCCGTGGCGGTGCCACCGTCTCCGGTCCCGGGTGATCCGCCGTCGCCCCCGCGGTGGCAGGCGGGCGTGGCCGCAAGGGCGAGGACCGCCATCGCCGGCCCGAGCTGTCGACGCGCGGCGACCATGCCGTCCAAGGATAGCGTTCGCCCGGCTCCTACGGCCCTTTCGCGTGCGGATGTGCCGCGTGGGGTCGCGTTGCGCGCGAAAATGCGCTTGCGGTCCCAACGTGTACGGATGCACGCCGCGCCTCGAGGCGAGTACGGCGTGTGCGAGGGGGGGCCGGCCGGCGCGGAGGTGGCGTTCCGCCCGTCGCAATTCGCCGCAGCGCATCCACCCGTGCGGCACCGAGACACCCTCGCGGCGCAGGAAATCGACGGAGTATGCTTGGCCCGATCCTTGCTTCAGCCCAAGACCGCCATGTCCCGCTTCGCCATCTCCCTGCATCCTTCCAAGAACGCTTACCTCGCCGTGGCCTGCTCGACCGCGATCTTCACGACCACCGGCTGCCTGCGCGAAGGCATGAGCGCCGCCGAGATGCGCGCCGCCGTGGTGGAGATCGTGGAGAACGGGCAGGTGCAGCAGCTCGAGAACGGCATCGTGGAGATCACGACGGACTTCACCATCGGCGATGCCGTGGAAGCGGTCCGCGATCACATCGCCGAGGTGCTCGCCGCCTGTGGCCAGACGACGGTCACCGTGATGGACGACGTCAGCATCCGCATCGACTTCGGCCCGGCCTCCGACCCGTGCGTCCACGACGGCAAGAGCTACTCGGGCGTCGTCGACCTCGTGATCACGCGGGACGGGGACACGGTGACGGTCGAGCACACCTATCAGGACGCCTCCAACGGCACGTACACCCTGCACGGAGACAAGACCGTGACGTGGTCGAGCGGCGGCGGAACCGCGGTCGTGCGCACCATCGATTCCAACGTGGGGTGGACGGGCCCCAACGGCCCGGTGGACCACACCTCGCAACGCACCATGACGTTCTCCGACTTCCTCGGCGGGCCCGAAGCGCCCATCGTCGTCGACGGCAACCACCACTGGACGCGGGACGGCGAGGCGTGGGATCTCGACATGAACGAGGTGGAGTTTCGCCTGGTGGACCCCGTGCCCCAGGACGGAAGCTACGTGCTCACGGTGCCGAGCGGCAAGGAAGGGACGCTCTCCTTCGAACGCATCGACGAGGACACCATCGCGGTGCACTTCGCCACCGGGCTGCGGGAGCGCACCTTCCACGTCACCAAGTCGGGGCAGGTGGACGACGCCGAGGGATGACGGCTCCGCGCCGTGGCGCGGGCGGGCGTCTACGGGGTGCGTTCGATCACGAAGTCGAACCAGGCGTCCGGGTAATCGAAGCATTCGACGGGGGGGACGAAGACGAGGGCGGATTCGGCGAAGATGGCGTAGGGACCTGCCCGCCCGTCCCCGGGGGCCACCACCTGCACCGTCGCTCCGTCGGCCGACAGACGAAGGCCCAGGCGCCGGGCGGGCGAGCAGTCCCACGACTCGACGTCGTCTTCGCACAGCCCGTCGACGACGGCGACCGTGGCGTCTGCGAGGATCTCGTCGAGTTGGGCCTCGGGAGGGTCGAGGACGCTCGCATCGACGCCCGCAGCGAGGAGGTTCCCTCCGGCCTCCTCCGGCCGGTGCAGGGCGAACCATCGATTCTCCCACCAGCCCATCTCGACGGAGGTGGTCAGCACGACTCCGTCGTCGACCGACAGGTCCGGTGGCAGGTGTCCCAAGGCGCCATAGCGGACGGTGAAGGTGTCCACGTCCGGCGGGCCGCCGCAGGTCAGGGCGACCGTCGTGTCGAACGTCGTGTTCTCCACGGAGAGCACGACGCACATGAAGCGCCCGGTGCCCATGGGCGGTGCGGGCTCGATCGAGAAGTCCGCGGTCACCACCTCGGGCACGATGGGCGGGCACGTCTCGCCGGCCGTGGTGCCCGCGCTCGTCCCGGGGCCGGACGTCCCGGAGGTGGTCGCCTCGCCCGTGCCCCCGCCGGTGTCGCCGGAGGTGGCGACCTGCGGGCCACAGCCGGCAAGGAGGTAGGCAAGCAGGACAGCGACGCGTCGAGGAAAGGCCATGGAACCGAGGATACCTCCAGCCGCGCCCCGCCATGGCGGGCGCCTTGTTCCAGATGGTGACTTGTGCCATGCCCGCAGCCGTGACCCGGCCCCCGCGCGGTCTCCTGACTCGCCTCGTGCATCCCCCCACCGCCGCACCTGCACGGGCCTCGGCGCCCGATCTGGTGCGGGCCACCACCTTTCGTCTCTCCCCCGCGGCCGAAGCGGCCCTCGCCGCCGGCGACCCGACGACGGGCCACGACGTCTACGGAAGGTGGGACTCGCCCACGCTGCGGGCGGCTGCCGCCACGGTCGCCGCCCTCTACGACGCGCCTTCGGCCTTCGTGTGCGCCTCGGGCATGGCTGCGATCCACGGCGCGCTGGCCCACTTCCTCGGGGCGGGGGCGACGATCGTCGCATCGGACGTGCTCTACGGCGGGACCGAATCGGCGCTGGCCGAGTGGGTGCGCGAGCGCGGGCTTGCGGTGCGACGTTTCGACCCCCGAGATCCCACGGGCCTCGAGCGGATCCTCGCGGGCCTGCCGCCGGGCGGGCGTGGCCTCGTGTACGCCGAGACCCTCTCGAACCCTCTCGTGGTTCCCACGGACCTTACGGAGATCGCCGCGGTGGCGCGCCGTCACCACGTACCCTTCGTATTGGACGATACCTTCGGGGCGGGGATCGTGGTGGCACCGCTCGCCTGTGGTGTGGACGTGGTCGTCGGCAGCGCGACGAAGTACGTCGGGGGACACGGGGACCTGGTGGCCGGATACGTGGCCGGCCCCAAGGAGGCCGTGGCGGCGATCCATCGCATCGTGGTGAGCCAGGGGGCGTGCCTCGATCCGGCGGCGGCCTATCTGCTCGTTCGCGGCGCGCGCACGTTGCCCCTTCGATTCGAGCGGGCGCAGGCGACGGCGGCCGACCTCGCCCGGCGGGCGAGGCGCCATCCGGCCGTCCGGCGGGTGCACTACGCCGACGGCGTGGACGTGCCGTTGCCCAGAGGCTTCACCGGGGGCGGCGCCGTGCTCTCCGTCGACGTGGGCGACGGTGAAGCGGCCGCAAGGCTCGTCGAGGGACTCGATCTGTGGATGCACGCCACGAGCCTCGGGGGCGTGGAGAGCCTCGTGTCGATCCCGGCGCGTAGCTCCCATGCGGGACTTTCTGCCGAGGAGCGCCGTCGGCGAGGGATCGGCGACGGCCTCGTGCGTCTTTCGGTCGGGCTCGAGGATGCGGACGACCTGTGGGCCGACCTCGAAGCGGGCCTCGCCCGTGTCGCGGGAGGTGGGCCGTGACGGAGCGCGCCGTCCCGGCGATGGTGGTGCGTCTGCGATACGCCTATGCCGTCGCGGGCGTGGCGTTGGTTCTGGTGCGGGCCCTCGTCCGCTTGGTCCCCATCGCCCTCGAACCCATCGAAGGCGGCTTGCTCGGACCGTTCGAGGCGGGGGTCTACGTGGCCTGGGTGTTGGTCAACGCCCACGCCGAGGGGTACCGGGGCTTCCAGCGCAGGTTCGTGCCGCGGGTCGTCGGCCGGGCGCGGATGCTCGCCGAGGATCCGTCGCCGCCGCCCGGAGCCGTGCTCCTCGCGCCGTTTTTCGCCATGGCGCTCCTCTATGCGCCGCTGCGAACCATGCTGGTGCGCTGGACCATCGTCGCCGCCATCGTGGGTCTCGTGGTCGGCGTGCGCCTGCTCGGACAGCCCTGGCGCGGCATCGTGGACGGCGGGGTCGTCGTGGGCCTAGGCTGGGGGCTCTTGGCCCTGGTGGTGGCCGCGGTGCGAGGCAGGCCGCGCTGACCGGCCGGCAGGTCGGCGACCTTCGGCTCAGAACCAGATCTGCGTGGCGACGCCGGCACGAAGCGGAGCGCAGGCGTACGGGTCCCCGTTCACCGGATCGGTGCAACCTGCGACGTACGCCTGGACGCGAAGGTGGTTGCCGAACGGATAGACGGCCACGCCCCCCTGGAAGCTGGTGGCGATGGGCGGAAAGTCGGGGTGGGTGAGGGTGCCCGCGCGGGCCTGGAGTTCGACCAGGTCCTTCCAGACGAAGATGCCGAGCTGGAGTTGGGCGCCGCCGAAGATGTCCGTGCCCTCCACGCGGGAGCCGTCGTCGTAGCGCCGGTCGTAGCGGTCGATCCGTACGAAACCTTCCGCGAGCACGTAGGCCTTGCGCACCAGGACCTGCACGTCGGCGCCGACGGTGGCGGTCCACGTCTCGTCGTGGCCCATGTCCGTACCGGGGATGTCCCGCTCCAATTTCGTGGCCCAGGCGTGGGTGCCGATCACGAAACGGCCGCGCTCGACGCCGTCAAGAATGGGCGTCTGCGTAAGGGGGGTGGGCCCGAGCGGGGACGTTGCGACGCGCACCAGGTAGATTGGAAAGGCCCGTCCGCCCGTGGGCAGACCGCCAACCGGGGGACCGAACACCCCGGCATGGTAGTCGAACCGCCCCCTGGAGAGCCTTCCCTCGACGACGGCGCCGAGGCTTCGATCCAGGCGAAACGCGTCGTCCACCGTCCCACGACCGATCATCGAAATGCGTTGGGGCGGCAACAACCACGGGGGGATGTGGGCGGACGAAATTGCCCGAACCGGACGGTCAGAGCGTCGCGGTAGAGCTTGGCCGTGCCGACGACGTCGAGCACGCGTGGCGGTGCGTTGGCAAGCTCCGCCTGGACGAATACCCCAAATCGGCCGCCGAGGAACGAAGTCTCGATGTAGGGACGTGCGAACGGCATGCGAAACGCCCCCCGCGTGCCCTCCGCGTCGTCGTGCAGGAGTTCGACGTGCACTTGCGTGAAGAAACCGAGGTGCATCGATGCGCGGCGCGCTTCGACACGTAGGCCACGGGTCAAGCCGACCTCCACCTTCGGCCCTTCGTCGCTCGCATCGGCCGACGCGGTCGCAGGTTCCGTGGGGGGCGCGGGGGAAGGCCGCACCGGCTCGGAGGGCGAAGTTTCGCCGTCGACGCTCGCGGCGGGGGCTTCGGCCGCCACGTCGTCCCGGGCCGCGGCCCGCCCGGTGGGGCTCGGCGCCTCGGACGTCGTGCGCGCGGTTGCCTCGTCGCCGCCAGGGTCGGTATCGCCGCCCATTGGCGGGGCGTCCGAAGTCCGGGCGTCGTCGTCCCCGGGCGCCGCGTCGGGGCCCGCGTAGGATCGCTCGACCTCGTCTTCGCCACCCGAGGGCGGCGGTACCGTGGCCGACGACGGGGCCGGGGCGAGCAGCGCGGCGGTGAGGATCCGAACCAGGGACACGTGCCAGCCCTACGACGCGCGCGGGCCTCCGGCAAGGTTCGGGCCTACGCCAAGGTCGCAAGCGCCCAGGTCTCGTAGGCGAAATAGATGCGCGGCGCGAGTTCCCCCCATGCCAGGTCGCGCGCCACGGGGTCGCGCTCGGCGAGCACGGCCGCCAGCTCGCGGACAAGCTCGTCCGTGGCGGCGTCCCGCAGGCCGAAGTGCAGGAACTCGGCCTCCCGTCCGGGCACCTCGAGCCTCGCCATGTCCGAGAGGGCTTGGGACAGCAGCAGGGTGTACGGCCCCTCCCACGTCTCCATGATGGCCGCGTCCCGGTACAGGCGCGGCAGGACGGAGAAGCGTTCCTCGATCCCGTTGCCGCCGACGAGCATCATCGCCTCGTAGATCCGGGGGGAGGTGCGGCGGGTCGAGACGGCCTTGGCGATGCTGACCAGGATCCGCGCCCAGGTCTTCTGCTCGCGCGAGGCCTTCGGGTCGAGGGCGGCCGTCCAGTCCTCGACACAGGCGAAGGCGCCCGCGCTGGCCAGGTCGGCCTCGGCCGCGAGGCGTTCGAGGGACGCGGCCAGCAAGGGGAAGTCGGCGAGCTTGCGCCCGAAGGCCGTGCGGAAGTGGGCGTAGGCGTGGGCCTCCCGGTGGGCCCTGCGCAGGCTCGCGGCGGCCGCCACGACGTTGTGGACGCGGCTGGTCGTCAGCACGACGGCCACCATGGTGCGCAGCCCGGCGTCGAGGGGGCCCACCGGAAAGCCCCACGCACCTTCGAACTCGATCTCGGCGGTGGGCAGGGCCCGCGTGCCCAGCTTGTCCTTGAGGCGGCGGATCCGGTAGCCGTTGGGGGCGCCGTCGCGGAGCCGCGGCACGCAGAAGAGTCCGATGCCTCGATGATCGGACGGGCCGTCGGGCCGTCGCGCCGTGACCAGCCAGTAGTCCGCCGTGAGGTTGGAGCAGAACCACTTCTGCCCGTGGAGGCGGAACGCGTCCCCGTCGGGGCGGGCTTCGAGGGCGTTGGTGGCGGCGTCGCTGCCACCTTGGATCTCCGTGACGAACTGGGCCCCGTGGATCCAGTCCGCCTCGGTGGCGCCGTCGATGCGGCCGAGGACCTCGCGGATCCGCGGATCGTCCGGATCGCCCGCCATGCGCAACACCCGGGCGAGCCCGTCGGTGCACGCCACCGAACAGGTCACCCCCATCTCGCCGTGCTCGTTGAGCAGGTAGACGATGGCATAGCGCGCCCGCTCGTCGAAGTCCGCCCGCCAGATCCCGCTGCCGTGGATCTCGGCGAGGGTCTTCCAGGTGACGGACGGAAGGTCGATCTCGGTGGCGGGAAACCGGTTGTAGGGATCGGGTTCGCGGATCCGCGGCAGATGGTCGCGCCGCTCGGCGACGTCCGATCGTTCGATCCAGGTGCTGGCCGCGTCGCGCCCGAACCGGTCCAACATGCGTCGCGTCGCCTCCGACGGGTTCGACCGCTCGACCCATCGCACGAGCATGGGATCTTCGTCGAACCAGTTCGTGCCGCGGGCCTCGAGGTAACCGGAGAAGTCGTAGTCCGTCATGGGCGCCTCCTCGCCGAAGCATGCCAGCGAACGCCGTTTCGTGCCGGCCGCGGAGCGATCGTCCGCGCGCGGGCGCAATCGTCCGCGGCCGCCCTATTCGAACGGGCCGCCCAGCAGCACGACCCACGCGATGAACGCGCCGTCGTCGCTTCGGCGGGCCCCCACGCCGAGGTCCGTCACGTCGGGGTCGGCGAGCGCCGCGCAGTACGCGTCGTCCTCGAGGAGGGCGTCCGAGACCTCGCTCGCGGCCCTGAAGTCGGCGGCGCGCAACTCGTAGCGCAGCCGACCGACGTAGCCCGCTTCTGCGGCGCGGGCCTGCGGGGTCGATCCGTCGCGCCCTTCGGGGGCGAGCGTCTTGCGCTCGGCGAGGTCGAGGGCGTGCCGGCGGGCCGCGCAGCGCAGGGCCGGAACCGCCGCGAGGGGGGCAAGCGGCGTTTCCTCGGCACAGGGCAGGTCGCGCTCGCGCAACGCCACGAGCCGGCCCACGAGGGCGTCCTCGGCGGCGGTGGCGTCCTCGGGCCAGGCTGCAAGGTCGGCGCACGCCTCGGCGTCGCC
>RFGU01000081.1 GCA_003696955.1 Deltaproteobacteria bacterium
CGGTAGGCGGAACAGGGATCGAACCTGCGACCCGCGCCTTGTAAGGGCGCTGCTCTACCACTGAGCTATCCGCCTGTCGGGGCGGGGTTCTACCCGGCGGGGGGGCCGGGTGCAACCGGAAGGCGGCGCAGGATCGTCCGGGCGGTCGCGGGGAGGGCCGCGAGGGCCGTTCGGAGGGGCTGGCCCGCGACGACGAGCGTCGGCTCGAGGTCGAGGAGCGGGACGAGGACGAAGTCGCGCTCGAAGACGCGGGGGTGGGGCAGGGCGAGGTCGGCCGTGCGTCGTTCGATCCACTCGCCGCCGTCGGCCATGGCGAGCAGGTCGAGGTCGAGGGGGCGCGCGGCGTGGCGTGGCCGCAACGCCGGTTGCGTCGGCTCGGTCCCTCCGCGCCGGGTGCCGCCGGCGTCGGCGCGGTGCGGCTCGGCCGGATCGAACCGGTCCACAGCCCCGTGCAGCAAAGGCGAGACCCCATCGCCGCCCGGCGCGGGCGGAGGGTCGTCCGCGCTGCGCCCCGGCGGGCGGCCCCGCACGCGGCCGCGGCGGATCTCCAGATCGAGCAGCACGTCGAGGAGTTCCTCGGGCGAAAGGCGCGTGTCGAAGACGGCGACCTGGTTGACGAACGGGCCGCCGCGGCAGTCGAGCGGGCGCGTCTCGTAGAGGGGCGAGGCCTCGAGGGGGCCTTCGGCGCACCGCGCGGCGAGGCGCTTGCGGGCCCAGGCCAGGTGAGCGGCGCGGTCGCCCAGGTTGCTGCCGAGGCCCACGTAGGCGCGCACGCGGGCAATCAACCACGCCGGACGGCCGGTTGCATCCCGCCTTCGGGCATCGCCGCGGATCCTGCCGCCGACCGTCCCGAATGCCACGCGGCGGGTCCACGCCGCGGATCTTCACCGATTGCGGTCAATGCGCAGGGACGTCGGCGCGGCGGTCTGCGATCTCGGCGACGTGTTTGCGGTCGCGGCGGCACCAACCTTCCGCTATGGTGACCAACGTGCCCCACGAAGGGCACGGGAGAGAAGATTGGACCCAAGCAAGCGACGCAACCAAATCGCGGCCCGAACGAACCCTGGCCGCAGGATGTACGACACGAACACGGTGGAGGTGGGCCGGTGAGGAGTTCCTATAGTGGAGGAAAACGCGCCCGCGAGGCCGAGAAGGCGCGCAAGCGCAAGGAGAAGGCCGAACGCAAGCGACGCCGCAAGGCGGAGGCCAAGGGCGGCATTCCGGTCGCGACCGTGGAGGAGATTCAGGTCGCCGCCATGCAGGAACCGGCCGAGTTGCCCCCGGAGCCCGGCGCCCAAGGCGGCGCGACGCCCCAACCCGTGCGGCTCTTCGTCGGCGGCCTGAGCTACCGCACCGACGAGGACGATCTGCGCAAGCTCTTCTCCGAGTACGGCGAGGTGACGGACGCGCGGATCATCAAGGACCGCGACACCGGAGACTCCCGCGGCTTCGGGTTCGTGACCTTGGCCGACAACAAGGACGCCCAGCGCTCGATCAAGGGCCTCGACGGCCACGAACACGACGGGCGCAGGCTCCGCGTGAGCGTGGCCGCGGCACGCCGCGATCGGTGACCCCGACAGGACGCGTAGGGGCCGGCGTCGCACCCATGCGATGCCGGCCTCGGCGTTCTCGGGGACCCCGGTCGGCGTCACGGATGGCCCTTCGGCCCCGGAGCCCAGCCGGGTCGTGGTACGCCGAAGTGCCGGATGCCGCGGCCCGAACCGACCCGAGGACGGAGCGCGGGACACCGCGGCCCCGGCGGCGCTAGGGGGCCTTGCCCTCGTCGGAGATCTCCCACGGGGGCCGGATCCGGGCCGGCTCGAGCGTGACGACCCCCTGCGAGGGGGCACGGGCGGTGGCCCCGTAGGGCGTGACCACGGGGATCCGGACGGCCCGGTTGCGGTCGAAGCCCACGAAGGCGGACATGCCGGCCGGATGGGGACCGGCCTCCGGTGCAGGCGGCAGGCGCAACCGACCGCGTCCCTCGGCATCGAGGGTCACCGTTTCGGTCCGTCCCGAAACGCGCACGACGAGCGTACGTCCCGCCACGGGTACGAACGCCACGGCGCAGGGCACCTCGTCACCGAGCTTCCCGCGTACGCCGGCCGCGTGGCGGACCGTGTCCCGCGCCCGCACCGCATCGACGATCCCCGCGACGAGCAGCAGCGCGCCCACCGATCCCATCGTGCCCGCAAGGCGCAGGCCCGTGGCCCGGTCCCGGTAGACCTCGCCCGCCGCGTCCGTCCGCGCGGTGGAGATCGCCTCCGGGCGCGCGAGCCCGAAGGCACCGAAGGCCGTAAGCGCCGCGCCGAGGCCGAGTTCCCACCCCATGGCCGGGCCCGCGCGGCGCACGGTCCGTGCCTCCACCACCACCGGTGAGAACCTCACGTCGGCGCAGACGGGCACGGGCCGCACGCGTACCGTCAGCTCGTCGAGCCACTGCCGATACTCCACGACGGCACCGAGGGCGGCGAGGTGGGTGCCGCGCGGAACTTCGGGGGTAGGGGCGCCTTTCCGCCCCGTCTCGAGGACCCGCACGGTCGTGCTCGTGCGGATCGGGGCGCACCCGCCGCCGGCGGCCGATGCCGTGGCCGCCAAGGCGGCGAGCATCCATGGGCGCAGCCCGCTGCGAGGGAACGAGACGGCGGGCAAGGCCATCGGGCGCCCGCCCTAGACGTCGACGGAGAACCCCAACTTGTCCGACAGGACCCGGCGTACCGCGTCGTACAGCTCGTCGCCGTTCTTGCTCGCGATCCAGGCGTCGCGCTCGGCGTCGTAGTCGAAGTGCCAGGCTTCGGTCCCGGCGGCCATCCAGATCTGTCGGGCGGCGCTGTGGGCGTTGATGATGAACTTCGTGCCGTCGGCGAACTCGAGGGTCAACACGTCGCCCGCCAGGTCGGGCTCGAGCTGTTCGAGTTCGAGATCGGCGATCCTGCGCTCGAGATCCGCGAGGGTGCGGTCGGCCTCGGTGACGAAGGTCTTGCGATCCATGGGTCGTTCGCTCCGCTCGTGGGTGGTCAGGGTGACGGGGGCGATGTTGCGGCGCGCGGGGGGCCTTCGACGGGCGCCTCGTCCTTGCCCGACTCGACGCCGGGAGCACCTTCTGCGGCGGGAGCGTGCCCCGCCTTCGGGGTGTCGGCGCCGTCCGGGCTCGGCGTTCCGGTCGGGGGTTCGTCGGTACCGGGGGTGGTCGGCGCGTCGGACGTGCCGACCGTTCCTTCGCTTCCGGCCCCGGCCTCGCCGCCCTCGCCGTGGCCCGCGGGCACCTCGATGCCCCACAGCTTGCGCGCCTGTTCCGGCGTGATCACGGGGATCTGCTTGGTCGTGCCGTCGGGCAAGGTGACGGTCTGGCTCTGCTCGTCGAGGATCCGCCGGATCTCGGCGTCCCGCTCCGCAGCCCTCCGTTCGGCGTCGCGGGCGGTCGCGTACCGTTCGTAGGCGCGCCACCCGAAGTAACCGAGCAGCGGACCGTAGATGAGGATCCGAATCAGGATCGCGCGCCGGGGCAGTCGCATCGCCGCCCGCATCCTACCCCGCGCTCGCCCCCTGTGCGACGGCACCCACCGAAGCCCACCTGCGCCCGTGGCTCGGACGCGGCGAGGCGCCGGCCCCGACCGCTGCGTGCGGACTCGGACGTCGAATGCGGCCACCCCGGCGCGGACGGATCACGAAGGAGGCGTGGGCGAACTGGCGGCGAGGGCACGGCGTTCGGTGCCTGGGGCCAGCACGGTCCCGTCGTCGCGATGCTCGAGCCGGACGTGGGCGCCGGGCAAAACGACCGTCTCGAAGAGCAGCAGGGGGTCACCTTCGAGCACGATCCCCCGTCGCCGCAGGAAGTCGACGGCAGCAGGCGCGAGGTCGCGAGCGTCGGCATCGATCGGTGGCTCCCGATCCAAGCGCAGATGGGGGAGGATCTCGAGGGGCTCGCCGGCGACGGCCGCCGGGGCGATCCGGTGTTCGAGCAAGAGCCACGAGTCGAGGGGCGCGCCGGCCGACCGATCGCGTCGCACGCCGAGTTCGTACGCGACGCACGGTCGGCCCGAAAGGGGCGCCTGCAAGAGTTCACCGAGCGGATCGATCGGGCCTTCGACGATCCGCTCGATCGGGCCTTCGGGCGGCGGCGCGAAGGACCAGCGCGCCGGTAGGCAGGTGGGGGCGGGCTCGGACATGCGCCGTTGCCGGGCGGTCACGAGGCCGGCGACGGCGGCGAAGCCCAATGCGATGGCCACGGCCGATACGGCAGGGACGGCCAGGAACGCGGCCGCGATGCCGCCCACCGCACCGCCGACGACGGCGCGCGTGGCCACGGCGAATCGGTCGCGTGAAGGCGCCGTGGCGAGCGCAAGCGCCGTCTGCGTCTCACCGAGACGAAGCCAGGATCGCTCGCCGCAGTGGTCGCAACGCGGCGGCTGGACGAATGCGTCGGACCGATGGGGATGGACGTCGGCCCGCGCATCGGGCCAGTGGAGGCGCCCGCACGCGCTGCACGCCCAGGCCGCTCCTTCCGGGGGCGGCTCCGGCGGGGCGCGTCGGCCGGTACGGGCGAGCACGCGCCGGCCGGCTCGGGTCCGTCCTGCGGCTCGGGTGCCGATGCGGACGCTCGGGCCGGACCCGACCAAGACGCCGCCACTGCCGGTGTGGGGCACGAAACGACGTTACCACGGCCGCCCGCTCCGGCGGTGCATCTACGTTCGTCCTCGTCGGCCCGGCCGTGGCCGGCGCATCATCCCGTCCAGGGCTTGACGACCACCATGATCACGATGAACACGAGGCAGAGCGTCGGCACCTCGTTGATCATCCGGGCCTTTCGGCTGGTCAGGCGGCAGCGGCCCTCGAGGAGTTGCTTGCGCACGACGCCCGCGTACCCGTGGTATCCGAAGAGGACGAGGAGCCCGGCGAGCTTGCCGTGGAACCAAGGGGCCGCCAGGTAGCCGCGGGGGTCGAGGGACCAAAGCGCCAGCCCGAAGGCCGTGGTCCACAGCATGGCGGGGGTGCAGATGGCTCGGTAGAGCCGCCGCTCCATGACCTCGAGCACGGCCACCACCTTGGGCTCGGCGGCGTTCTCGATGTGATAGACGTAGAGCCGGAAGATGTAGAAGAGCCCGGCGAACCACGCGACCACGCCGATGATGTGAAGCGCCTTGAGCCACGGGACGATCATGGCGCGCAACCTACCCCCATTTCCGAGCGGCGGCAGGGGGGCGACACGGGGGCGGATGCGGCCCGGGCGCTACGCCATGCGGGGGCGTTTCGTGCGATGACGCGCGAAATCCGCCGCGTGGTTTCGATCCGTGAATCTCCGGTAGGCTCCCATCCAAAGAAGTCGTGACAAGCATTCCGGCGTGGGTTAACGTGCCATGGCCGCAAGGTCCCCTCGATTGGCTCCATGAACGACAAGCGAAACCCCGACGGTGCGGCCCTCGGCCGGATCCGTACC
>RFGU01000082.1 GCA_003696955.1 Deltaproteobacteria bacterium
CCCCGAGCCCGCTGCCGAGCACCGTCGCGGATCCCTCGGTCACCCACCCCATCTATGCCAACGCCGAGGCCCGGGCCCAGGCCGAGTCCGGCGCGGTGCGCCCGAGCGGACCGCGGCGATTGCGGCGTCGGGCCCTCGGCGGCATCGGAGGCACGGGCGTAGACCCCAACGCCCACGTTCCGATCACCCAACGCCGTGACATCATCGTCGGCCGCTTCGCAAGCGAGCACCAAGCGGAACTCGACGAGGAGATCCTCGCCCTCCTGCGAGAAGACGCCTCCTGATCGGCGCGTGCCGACGTAACACGCCGCCCCTTCGGCCGTTCTCCCCGACGCACGAACGCCCCGCCCGCAGATGGCCCGCATCGATCCCACCGCCTACGAAGAGCCCGTAGTCCTGTACGTCACGCGTTACTGTGGCTACTGCATGATGGCCAAGGCGCTTCTCGAACGGCTGGGCATCGCATACCGCTCCGTGGACGTGACCTCCGACCACGAGGCCCGGGCCGAGTTGGTGGCGCGCACGGGCAGGCGCACGGTCCCGCAGATCTTCGTGCACGGCCACGGCATCGGGGGCTACCAGGAGTTGCACGAACTGCACGCCCGGGGGGAACTCGAGGCGATGCTCGCCGCACCGGGCCGGCACGGGACGTAGCTCGGTATCCACGGCCCGCGGTTCCGGTACGGCGCACGGTGTGAACATTCGCCCGTGTCCGTGCTAGCCTGCGCGGCCGAAAGGGGGACACACAGTCGAACCATGATCCACAGGAACGACAATCAACTTCGCCGCGCCGGGGTCCACCTGGCCGCGTTCGCCCTCTCCACGTTGCTGCTCGGCGTCGGCACGGCCCATGCAGGTGAGATCGTCGTCGGCAAGGAACCGCTCCCGACCGACGACAAGGGCAAGATCACGGCGGAAGGCCGCAAGATGGCCGTGTCGGAACTCCACTCGGCGCCGGGCGAGGAGATCTGGACGATCCACATCTGGGCCTCCCTCGACCGCGGCGCTCCGGGCCCGCTCTACATCGAGTTCTGGGACAAGTGGGAGGGCAAGGACGTCAAGGTACCGTGGGCCTACGAGGACCCGAACTACGACGGCGGCAAGTACTACAGCGCAAGCTTCGAACTCGAGGGCAACGTCGGGTTCAACGTGGGGCACACCTATCGACTCCGCGCCGTGCAGGTCAACGAGAAGGGCAAGGACGTCATCTTGGCCAAGGGTGGCAAGGTCAAGCTGATCAAGACGCCGGCGCCCGAAGGCCAGGACGAGGAAGAGACCTCGGAGGACGAGGAGGAGAACCTGCCGCCCGAGCTGCGAGGCGACGACGAACCGGAGAGCGAAACCGGGGAAGCCGACCAGGCCCCGCCGGAGATGGAGGCATCCAAGAAGAAGGGGTGTCGTACCGGCGCGCCCTCACCAGCCGACGGCTTGCTCGCCGCGGGGTTGCTGCTCGCGGCCTGGCTCCGTCGGCGTCGCCGCTAGCGCCATGCCCCAAAGCTCGCCGCCGCGGACGGTGGACCTCGTGGTGCCCCTCGAGGTCTACGCCGACGCGGCGGCGCTGCGTACGGCATGTGCAGCCCGAGCAGGACTTTCCCCGCGGGACGTCCGCGACGTTCGAATCGTCCGGCGATCGGTCGACGCCCGGCGCGGTCGGGTTCGGATGGCGCTGCGCGCCCTCGTGGCAACCGAGGCCCTTCCTCCGGTCCCGACGCCGCACCCACGGGACCTGCCCGACCTGACCGGAACGGCGCAGGTGGCCATCGTGGGGGCGGGACCGGCGGGCCTGTTCTGCGCCCTCGAACTGGCATCGGCCGGGATCCGATCGGTCGTGCTCGAGCGTGGCTTCGACGTGCGCACCCGTCGGCGCCACGTGGCCGACCTGTCGGCGCGGGGGCAACTTCATCCCGAGAGCAACTACTGCTTCGGCGAAGGTGGCGCCGGCACCTTCAGCGACGGCAAGCTCTACACGCGCAGCAAGAAGCGCGGCCCGGTCGAGGCGGTGCTCCGCGATCTGGTGGCCTACGGTGCACCCGAGCGAATCCTGATCGACGCCCGCCCCCATGTGGGGACCAATCTCCTTCCGCGGGTCGTCGAACGCATGCGCGAGCACCTTCGGTCGGCGGGCGTCGAGGTACGCTTCGGCGCCCGGGTCACCGGGCTACGCGTGCGGAACGGACGCGTCGCCGGGGTGGTCCTCGCAGACGGGGAAGTGGTGGACGTGCCCGACGTCGTCCTGGCGACGGGACACTCCGCGCGGGACGTCTTCGACTTCGTACGGGCCGCCGGGGCCTTCGTCGAGCGCAAACCCTTTGCCGTCGGCGTGCGCCTCGAAGTCTCCCAGGCCCGGGTGGATCGCATGCAGTACGGCGCCCACGCCGGCGACCCGCTCCTCGGTGCAGCGAGTTTTCGCCTGGTGGTGCCCATCGGCGAAGGGATCTCCGCCTACTCGTTCTGCATGTGCCCGGGCGGCCACATCGCTCCGGCGGCCACCGAGCCAGATGGCGTGGTCGTCAACGGTTGGAGCCCGTCGTCGCGGCGCGGCCGCTTCGCCAACAGCGGCTTCGTCGTCCCCGTGGACGAAGATGTCCTAGGGGCCGTCGGCCTCGACCCGGCCGATCCCCTGGCCGGCCTTTCCTTCCAACGGCGGATCGAGCGGGCCGCCTTCGCCGCCGGCGGCGGCGGCTTCACGGCGCCGGCCCTACGGGCGCGCGACTTCGTGGAGCGGAGGATCTCCCGCGACCTGCCCGACGCAAGCTACCCGCGAGGCGTGCAGCCTGGCGATCTCGACGACGTTCTCGGCCCCGTGGCGCCGCGACTGCGCCGGGCCCTCTCGCGGCTCGCGGAGCGCCTGCCCTTGTTCGCGGACGAGCACGCGGTGCTGGTGGGCGTCGAGTCGCGAACGTCCTCCCCCGTCCGGATCCCAAGGGACCGCGACACGCGGATGCACCCGGCCCTGCCGGGCCTGCATCCCGTGGGCGAAGGCGCCGGCTACGCCGGGGGCATCGTCTCGGCAGCCCTCGACGGCATCGCCACCGCCCGCGCGATCGCGCGCCGCGCAGGCACCCGCGTGCACGCGGTCGACCCGAGATGCGGCGGTCCGCCCGCTGCAGCGCAGTACCCTACTGCGGAATGATGGCGTCGCACGTGCAGACGACGTCGATCTCCACCATCCCCTCCTGGATCGCGGTGCACGCGTCGCCGACGAGTTCGATCTCGCTGGGGGAGTTGACCTTCCAGCCGTTCGGATCGTCGTAGGGCACGTCCATGCCGTTGACGGTGACGGTGCAGCTCTCCTCCATGCCCTGGACGATCATCCCGTTCAAGGTGAGGACGCAGCTACGGACGCCGTTGATGATGTCCTCGAAGGCCTGCACGAGCGCGTCCTTGTCCTGGGGCTGGTAGAAGGGGGCATCCGGATCGTTCGGCCCCACGCCTTGGCCGGCGTTGGCCATGTCCTGCAGATGCTGCTGGCTGATCTGATTGCCGACGCCGATGATGAACGTCTTGATCCCCTGGTTGAACGCATCCTGGGCCGCCGCGATGGCTTCGGGCTGACCGTTCTGCGGGTTCGGCTCGGCACAGGTGTCCGGCTCGCCGTCGGTGGCGAGCACGATGATCTTGTCGTCCGGCCACGGATCGGCCAGCAGTGCCTGGGTCACCGCCGCGATGCTCTCGCCCGTCGGGGTTTCGTCCTCGGGCTGGTTCATCGCGAACGTGTCCGCGATGGGCTGGTAGTTGTCGAGACTCGGAGGCACCTCGGTGAGGACGGGACAGGTGCCGCCGTCGAACCCGTTGAAGCTCGTGTAGAGGGTGAGCCCGAAGCGGACCTGCGAGGCAAGCTGCACCACGACGCCATCGACGGGATCCGTCAGGGCGTCGCGCACCGCCTCCCAGCGACTGACGTTGCCGAAGCTTTGGTTCATGCTGCCCGATTGATCGATGAGCAGGACGACGGTGGGGATCTGGACGTCGAAGGTCACGTCCTGATCGGCACAGATCGCCCCGGTGCTCGCCCCCGTTCCGGATCCGGCCGTCGCCCCACCGCTCGCGGTCCCGCCGCCGCTCGCGGTCCCGCCGCTGGCCGTGCCCGTGCTGCCCGCGGTCGCCGAGGCGCCGCCGGTTCCGGTGGTGGCCCCCCCGCCACCGGTGGCGGTCCCACCCGACGTGGACGTTCCGCTCGTTCCCGAGCTTGCGGAATCGGACCCCAAGGACGTGACACCGCTGCCCGTGGCGGTGCCGGTCGCGGTTCCGGTCCCCGTGGTGCCGTCCGTCGCGGCCGAATCCGTGCCGCCCGCGGTGCCGGAACCACTGCCCTCCATGGGATCAGAGCCGCACGCCGAGGTGGCGGCGCAGGCGGCGACGACGAAGACGAGGGTGGACGAGATGCGTCGTGCCTCCATCACGCGCAGTTGGACACGCGTCCGGCGCGTTTTTCCGGGACCGCCACGCCCCGGACTGCAACGGGCCTCTGGAGGCCTATTGCGGAATGCAGGCGACCGGTCCGAAGGGCGCCGCGAGATTGTCGCAGTTCTGCAGGTTCAGGTCCGCCTCCACGGTGACCGTACCCGTGGGGATGTCCACCGACCAGAGGTCGCCCGGCGTGGAACACGTAAACAGGATGCCCAGGTCGGGGTGGTACTCGATGCCCACCGATCCGAAGTCCATGGACAGGGGAACGCTCGTCACGAGGGACCCGTCGGTCCCGTCGAACGTATAGAGCCGGTCGCTCGTCGCGTCGATGCCGTAGAGATAGTTGGTCATGGCATCGGACCAGCTCAATCCGTTCGAGCCCCAATCGCCGGGCAGGTTGTTGAGTACCGTGGACATGGCGGTCATCGGATCGATGTCGAGGATGACGTCTTGGCTTCCCGACACGCCGCGCATGTCCTCGGCGAGGTTCGACGTGATGCCGTTGACCGCCTGGTAGCCGTACTGGCCCACCTCGGTGGCCTCGCACGTGCACGGATCGACGACGACCAAGGTGTCGCCGTTGGTCACCTTGCCCACGGAGGCGTAGAGCACGTTCTTGTTGAAGGTCAGCGACGTGACGTTCGTGTCCTGGCCGATGGCCGGCGGGAACGTGATGTCGGCGCAGATCTCGGTGATCGTGCCCAGGTCCATGGGGTCCACGCTGATGCGTAGCAAGCGGTGGGTGTCGTCCACACGGTCCTCCACGGCGAGGATCCACATCGGCAGGCTGGGCATGCCGCCGGTCGTGCCGGCGGTTCCGGAGCCCGCGGTGGCGCCCGTCGTGCCGGGTCCACCCGTGGTGCTGCCGGCGGTCGCCGTGCCGCCCACCGTGGTCCCCGTGGCCGATGTCCCCACCGTCCCCGTGTCGCCGCTGCCCGCCGTGGCCGTGCCCATCGTGGTCGAGGCATCCGTCGTGGTACCGGTCGTGCCGGTGGCGCTACCGGCCGACGTGGCCGTCGCCGTCGTCGTGCCGGTCGCGCTCGCCGTGCCGCTGGAAGTCGCCGTGCCGCTCGCACTCGTCGTGCCCGTGGCCGACGCCGATCCGCTTCCCGCGGGTCCGTCGTCGCCCGAGCAGGCGACGCCCACGGTCACGAGTGCGAGTCCGATGCCGCGCCAAGCGGACATCCGTGGAGGAAACGGTCGCGCATCCAGTCCCATGCCCGAAGTGTACGGCACCGCCTACCGAAACGAAACGCCGCGCCATCGCCACGACGGAGCGTCGATGGCGCACCCGTTCGCCGACCGGCGCCTCGTCGCCTATTGCGGAATCGCGCAGACGCCCACGTCCTCGTGGCCGGGTGGAGCCATCCCCATCTCGAAGAACGGCACGCACTCCGCGCCGGGCGAGGTGAACGCGTTGGCGCACATCGTGTTGGCGTTGCCGTCGGTCAGGTCGCAAAACGGCGAGCAGCACCCTTGGGAACCCATGCATCCCGGCACCGACTCGGCGCCGACGCACATGAGCCCGGGATTGCAGACGTTCACGAACTCGCACGGCGTGCCCGCCTGCCCCATCCCGCCGGATGCATCGAGGATGCAGTTGAACCCATCGCCGGAGGTGTTGGGGATGCAGACCTCGCCGTCGGCACAATCCTGCAGGAGCGGGTCGCACGGCGGCACGCAGATGATGAGCACACCGTCGTTGTAGATCGCGCACGCGTAACTCGGATCCGAACACATCGCTGCGTCCGGAGATCCCGTGCACATCTCGATGCACGTCCCCATGTTCGTCTCGGGATCCACGTTCCAGCACATGGCCCCCTTCACGCAGTCGTCGACGCCGCTGACCGCGTTGCCCTCGACGGTGCACGTGTCGCCCACTTGCTTCGCATCGGGGTCGACGGGACTGCACTTGGTCGCGTTCCATGCGTTGCCGCCGTCGTTGGCCCACGGCATGCACTTCTCGCCTTCGGGGCAGTCCTGCGTCCAGACGTCGCACTCCTCCCCGATCACCCCACCGTCCGGATCCTGGATGAACGTGCTGGAGGTACTTCCGGTGTCCGCCGCGGTCGTGGAACCGGACGTGCTCGTCGTGCTCGAGGCCGAGGCCGTACCGCCCCCCGTCGTGCTCGACGCCGACGTGCCGCCGTCTTCGCCCCCGGTGTCGGCGGCCCCGGAACTCGAGGAACTCGATTCGCCGCTACACCCCGGCACGACGGCGGCCAGTACCATCGACGCCGCGAAGACGCTCGAAGGACGGAGACGGGACGTGGGTTTGTTGCGATGCATGGTTGCGCTCCTGGTACGTTGCCGTTGTGGTCGAACCCCGGACGAACGAGTCAGATACGTTCGGGATGCCGCCGCCTTGGCAGCCACCGGTCGATGACCGCGGCTGCAGCGCCGGGCGGAGGACACTGGTCCGAACGGATCCGCCATCCCGGCCAAAGCCTGCCCGACCTGCGGCAGCTTTGCAAGCTATTTTAGCTATCTCATAGTGCAAAATCATTGTATCCCGTATGCGTTCGAAATGCATGTTACGTACGCTCTGCTCGAGTACCTTGGCCACGGCGTTTCGTGGGCCCAGGGCGCCCCCGGGATGCTCGAAGCGGGAGTCCCGAAGCCAACGGCGATGCCACGGGCCCGACGGTCGACACGAAAAAACCCACAAGAGAGCCGCCATGCCTCGCGTATCGAGCCCGGACGTTCGAGCACGACGACAGCCGCCGACGCTGCCGCGACGAGCAGAAGCCCTTGGCGCAGTGGACGCGTCGTCGGCGGGAAGACGTGAAACGCCGTGCGGCCTCCGTGGGAAGCACCGCAACGGCCGGTACGCTACCCTCCCGCGCCATGTCGCTCGACGGCGCGACGGCATTTCACACCGTGCCCCGCACCGGGGTCATCTTCGTCACCACCGAAGCCGCCGCGCGCGGCTACTCCGCCGACGATCCGGAGTGGTGCAACCTCGGACAGGGCCAACCCGAGACGGGCGTCCTGCCCGGGGCCCCGCCGCGGGTGGAGGCCGTGACCATCGATCCCCGCGACCGCGACTACGCACCGGTGGGCGGCATCGACGAGCTGCGCGAGGCCGTGGCCGCCATGTACAACCGCCTGTACCGGCGCGGCTGCAAGTCGCAGTACACCGCCGAGAACGTCGCGATCTCCAGCGGCGGGCGGGCGGCCCTCACCCGGGCGGCCGCGAGCCTCGGCCGCGTGAACCTCGGCCATTTCATCCCCGACTACACGGCCTACGAGGAGCTTCTGGACGTCTTCCGGGCGTTCACGCCGATCCCCATCCTCCTCGACCCCGAGCGCGGCTACGAGTTCCGTCGCGACGACCTCCACCGCGAGGTGGCCGGACGCGGCCTCTCGGCGGTCCTGGTCTCGAACCCCTGCAACCCGACCGGCAAGCTGGTCGGCGGCGACGACCTCGCCGGCTGGATCGACGTCGCCCGCACCCTCGACTGTGCCCTGCTCGTCGACGAGTTCTACTCGCACTACGTCTGGCGAAACGTGCCCGGCGATCTGCCCGTTGAGAGCGCGGCCCGCTACGTCGAGAACGTCGACGAGGATCCGGTCGTCATCTTCGACGGCCTCACCAAGAACTGGCGCTACCCCGGCTGGCGCATCGCGTGGACGGTGGGCCCCAAGGCCGTGATCGAGGCGGTGACCTCGGCCGGATCGTTCCTCGACGGCGGCGGCAGCCGCCCGCTGCAGCGCGCCGCCGTCGACCTGCTCGAACCCTCGGTGGTCGAGTCCGAGACCCGTGCGGTGCACGAGTGTTTTCGGCGCAAGCGCGCCTGGTTCGTGGACCGGCTGACCCAGATCGGTGTGGAACTCGACCGCCCGCCCGAAGGCACGTTCTACGTGTGGGGCAACCTGTCGCGATTGCCGCCGCCACTCGACGACGGCATGGGCCTGTTCGAGGCCGCCCTCGAGCACAAGGTGATCACCGTGCCCGGCGTCTTCTTCGACGTCAATCCCGGCAAGCGACGCGGACGCCAACACTCACGCTTCCACAGCTACGCACGCTTCTCCTTCGGCCCGCCACGAGAGGTCCTCGAAGTCGCCTGCGATCGGCTCGAGGCCCTCGTGCATCACGCCCGAGCGCAGGCGTAACGCCCCCGCATCGAGGCAGTGCTCCCGGTCGGCTACTGGAGCACCCCGAGCGTGAAACACCGCAGGGTGATCTCGCGATGGGCCCCGTCACCGCCCACCGTCACCTTGCCCACGATCATGTCGTCGGGACACATCGCCGTTTCCATGCCGTTTCCGCCTACCCCACCGAACCAGGGGAGATCGGACACGGCACCGCGGCCCACGTCGTATTTCAACGTGATCCCGTTCGCCGTCAGCGTGATGGGCGCACAGTGCAGCCGAACCTGATCGATGTGGCTGCCCTTCAAGATGGAGATGCCGGCCAGCCATTGGTCGTCCGGACAGTAGATCTCCGTGTCGGCAGGGTGATTCAACACGACCGTCCCCACCGTTCCGTGCACGGGGTAGTCGTCCTGACTCACCCCGTGCGTGACCGTCGGCACGCCGTTGGGCGCAGCCACCTCGAACGAAGTCGTCCGCACTTGGGTGAGCGACAACACGAGCGGCCCCACGGAATTCGTGAAGTCGGCCCGCTGAAAACCCACGACGGGTCCGGGGTTCGGGCTCGGATCCGTTCCATAGAACAACATGGCCGAACCATAGTCCGAAGCAACCGTTACGTCGGTCGCTGGCGTCGTAAGCACCACCGCCGTCGGCACCTTGAAGCAATCGACCGTGCACGTCGCCCCGGACATGTTCCCGACTTCGCCCTCGTCGCACGTCTCCTTCCCCGCCCGGACGTAACCGTCACCGCAGTATGCGGGGACGCACGTCGTCGGACACGCATCCGTGTCGTCTTGGTTCCCGTCGTCGCACTGCTCCATCCCATCCCACACGAATCCGTCACCGCAGGTCGCCGGAACGCACGTCGTCGGGCACGCATCCGCGTCGTCCTGATTTCCATCGTCGCATTGCTCGTCCCCCATCAGGTAGCCGTCACCGCACGCGCTGCACTGGCACGCCGGGTTGCACGTGCCCAAGGGACACGCAGCGGCCAGGTCGCCGTCGCATGCCTCCCCCGTCTGCACGACACCGTCGCCACACGTCGCAAGCTGGCAGGCCGACGTGCATGCGTCCGTATCGTCCATGTTTCCATCGTCGCAAGCTTCCACGCCCTTCCACACGAATCCGTCACCGCAGGTCGCCGCCTCGCACGTCGCAAGACACGCATCACTGTTGTCTCCGTTGCCGTCGTCACACGCCTCTCCGGCCTGCACGACACCGTCACCGCACGCCGGAAGCGTGCACTTGTTCGTGCACGCATCGTCGTCGATCTCGTTTCCGTCGTCGCAGGCTTCCCCGGCGTCCACGACACCGTCACCGCAGGTGGCGAGCTTGCACGTACTCGTGCACGCATCGCCGTCTTCGGTGTTACCGTCGTCGCATCCCTCCCCCGGCCCCACATAGCCGTCGCCGCAAACCTGTTTCGTGCAGTCGCTCTTGCACACGCCCGTATCGGCGTTCTGGCTGCCGGCATCGCACTCCTCGCCCGGTTGCACCACGCCATCGCCGCACATTCCAGCAATGCACGTCCCGCCGACGCACGAAAGGCCATCCGCACACGCCCCACCGCCGGCACACGAACACCCCTCGGTTCCCGGCGAGCACCCGGCCGTGCCCGACGTGCTCCCACCGGTTCCGTCCGTATCGCCCCCCGCCGAACCTGCTCCCCCGCCCGAGCACCCCATGAGCGCCACGGCGGCAATTGCGAGCTTCCAGGAGCGGGACGGGACGCGAAAGGACAAGATCATGACTCGGCCGTGAGTATCGCAAGCAAGGTCGGGGATCGCAACGCGGGATTGCCGGGAAATCGGGGACGGTGCGGCCTAGCTTCGGTTTCGTGGACGCTGGGAGACGAGAAACGATGAAGAAACACGGCAAGCATTACACCCCGGAGGCCGAGGCCGTTCGCCTGATGAGCACGAGCGAAAAGCCATCTCCGAGGCCGCCGAAGATTTCGGCGTCACCGAACAGGCCCCATACACTTCAGTAAAGTAGCCCCAAAGCGAGACGTCGAGTGAGGCGCAGGGGCAACGGACCGCCGGCGAGCAAGAGAAACTCGACAATCCGCGATGTAACCTTCGAAATCTCCGTCGGGAGCGTGGATCCTCTAAAGACGGCAGCATACTTCACGAGGCAGGAACCATGAGATGAGGTATCGAGCCATCCATCCGCATCGGAACGGATACCCCGTGGCCATGGCGTGTCGCCTTCCGGACGCATCGACCGGTGGGTACGGTGCATGGCTCTCGGGGCCCCAATGTGGACGTGCCCCGTAGAATCGAACCCTTGCCGTCGAGATCCGGGCGGAGTATGCGGGGGCGACGGCGGGACGGCGCCACGCGGATCGTCCGCACCTCACGATGGCGCAGCCGGAGGGTGGAGCGACGGAGAGCGGCCGGAAGCACCCAAGAACACGGAGTCGCGACCCGTCCACGCCGTTTGCGCCTGGGAGGAGGTCCACCTCGAACGCGGATGGCTCCGGCTGCCCGGCTCCAAGACCTCCCGCGCACGACGATGGGTCCCCATACCGCCGCCCCTCGCACGCGCTCTCGAACCCGTCGCACGACCCGAAGGACCCGTCCTCCCACGGTGGACCAATCTGCGGCGTGACCTCGCGCGCGCCTCCGAGAAGGCCGGACTCGAACGCGTCTCCCCCAACGACCTGCGCCGCACC
>RFGU01000083.1 GCA_003696955.1 Deltaproteobacteria bacterium
GCCCTGCCGGCGCTCGAGACCCTCGACGTGCGGGACAACAACGTGGCCGATCCGGCCCCCGTGGCAAGTCTCACGACGCTCACCTGGCTCGATCTGGGGGACAACGACATCGCGGACGTCACGTCCCTTACGGCCCTTTCGGGCCTGGTGAGCCTCGATTTGCGGGGCAACCTGATCACGGATCCGTCGCCGTTGCTCGCGCTTCCCAACCTCGTCTTCCTCCACCTGGACAACAACCCCCTGGACTGCGCCGATCCCAATCTCCTGGACGTGTTGATGCAATTGGCCGGGCTCGTCGTCGGGACCAACGGCGGCCAGTTCACCCACGACTGCGGGTGACGTAGGCGGCGCCTTCGACGGTCAGAACCGGCCGATGAGTTGGACCCTCAGCCAGTGCTCGGGGTTGGGTTCGCGCAACTGGCTTGCTTCTCGCGCGTCGAGGAAGAAACGTACGTCGTAGCGCAGTGCGATCACGAAGTGTCGTAGAACGTCGTAGGAGGTCTCGGCGTAGACCCAGAGGGTCTCGGTCTCGCCGAAGCCTTCCGCCTCGAGGGCGTCCGTCGTCACGTCGCCGCCGATGTCCTCGATCTCGTAGCGCATGCGGGCGTGCAGGCGCCACGGATCGAGCGGACGCGCGGTGATCTGGGCGTAGGCGATGAGATCCTGACGAAACGAATCTGCGTACTCCTCCTCGTCGTCGTCGAGCCATTCGTGCTGGTACGACAGGGAGAAATAGAGCCTGCGGATCGGGTCGAACCGCACGCGCCCGCGGATCAGGATCCGGCTTCCGGTGCACGGCAGGGGTTCGCCCTCGAGGTCCGTCATCGTGGACGTCTCGTAGCAAGTGTCGTGGCCCGAGACGCGGAGGTCCCGGTCGTCGTACTCGAACCACAGGCCAGGGCGCAGCCAACGCGTGGCCTGCACGTCGGTGCGCAGGCGGATCTGGGTCTTGGGGCGCTTCTCCGTGGGCTCGACCCAGAAGTCCGCCAGCCCGCGCAGGAACAGCCGCTTCTTGACCACCCCGGTGTACTTGAGGCGGCCGCCGGCCTCGTCGCGGGCCCGAAGGCCGTCGTCGGTGTCGGGCTGGGAGATCGGACCGGCGTAGGGGTTCGCGTAGTCGTCGTCGTAGTAGCGTTCGGACAGTTCGATCTCGTGGCGCCCGAACGTGGCCGTCTGACGCGCGATGACGGCGAATCCGCCCGGCGGACCCTCGCCCATGCTGTCGAAGCTGCCGGCGGCCTCGACGAAGAAGTCGGCCCACCCCACGCCGTAGCTGCCGTCGATGCCGACGGCGCCGTAGGGGCCGCCGTAGGGGCGCTTGGCCCAGTCCTGGAGGTCGAGGTCGGCGTCGGCGACGCGAAAGCGCAAGGTCGCGCCGTAGCCGGTCACCCCGATGTGGCTGCGACGGTCGTAGAAGTAGCTGAAGTTGCCGCCGCCGAGGATCTCGTCGTACATCCGCGGCAGGTTCGAGAACGAGAACCTTGTGGGCTCGGCCGGGTCGGCGTCCCGGTTGTAGACCCACGGCGCCTTGCACTCGGGGCCTTCCTCGGCATCGTTCGTCGGGTCGGGGCAGGCGGTCGGGTTGCGCAGTTGGTACTGGTAGACGTCGAACGTCTGGTAGGAGAAGAACCCGTAGGCCTGGAGCCATCCCACCGGCAGGGCGATGTGCTTGGCGCCCGCGGCGAGCCCCCGCAGCCCGAAGGTCCAGTCGAAGTCCGGCGTGCCGTAGCGGTACCGGGCGTCCCCGGCGCAGGGGGATTCGGGCAGGGGGACGTTGGCCTCGCTCTCGCGGCAGCGGCGCGTGGCCTGGGTGCTCCACCGTAGGAGGTTGTCGGCGTAGAATCCGTTGGGGGTGTAGCGGCTCGTCGTGTCCATGACGAGCCGCTGGCCGAAGCCGATGCGGTAGGTGCCGGCCAAGATGCCCCACTTGGGCGTGTCCCAGGCCACGTGGAACTTGGGCAGGCGCGGCATGGGGGCGGGCTCGCGGGCCACCAGGGCGCCCGCGAACCCCTCGGAGTCGCGGGTGGGATCCCACCGCACGTCGCGCACGGTGTTGCGCTCGAGGGTGGCAGCGACCCCCATGTCGAGGTGCCGTGCCGTTCGGATCCTGGCCTGGAGCGCCATGGGGGGCACGCGCGGATCGCCGAACAGGTGGGTCGTCCGATAGCGGACCTCCCCGTGGGTCTCCACCTTCGGCCGCGTGTCGGGCACGATGAGGAAGGCGGCGATGGCCCGCGCCTTGTCGGCCGGCAGCACCCCGGCGGCCACCAGGTTGGCCGGGTTGCCGATGCGCCCCGCCTCGGCGCGATAGGCCAGTATCGCGTCGACGTCCTCGTAGGTCAGGTTCGGCAGGGCATAGAGGTCCTCCCGGCCCGCCGTCTCGAGATCGACGCCGCGTCGCATGAGTTCGAGCAACGTATCGAACGTGTCCTGGGAGATGGCGTCGGCGGCGAGGAGATCGTAGAGGTCGTCCTCGTCGTCCACGTCGATGAAGATCTCGTACTCGGCCGCCCGAAGGACCGGTGCGCTCAGCACGGACGCGGCCGCGGCGGCGGCCGAAAGGCAGCGCAGCAGGGCACGAGCGAGGCGGCGAGGGCGCGATGTCACGGCGGCGGAGCGGTGCGGTTCAGCACGGCGGAGGCGAGCATACGCCCCAAAGCCCTGCGCCTGCGTCCTTCGCCGCCTGCTCGGCTGCCCGATAGATGTCGGCCCGGTCGGCGCCGTTGGGGGGGATCTCGAGGACGCAGGCATACCCGCGTTCGACGAGGGTCAGATTGATCTCGCGACCGTCGATGGAGACGTAGGCCAGCAGGCGATCGTAGTCGTCGCGGCAGACCTCGTCGTATTCGAGGTCCACCTCGCGGCCCTCCACCAGGCTGCGGTTGGCTTCGGCGGCCTCGGGGCCAAAGCACTCGGCCATCCCCGAGATCTCCGGCGTGTCCACCAGCAGGTAGCGGACGCGGTGTCCGTCGGCGAGAACGACGGTGTCGCCGTCGATCACGCGGTCGACGACGCCCCGCGCCGGCCCGCACGGTTCGTCCGTGCAAGCCGGGAGCATCGATCCCGCTGCAAGGATCGCGAACGTCCGCCGAACACGGTGGGCGGCCGTGCACGGAGATCCTACGGACACATCTCCCCCATCGCCTTCGGGCTGCCCAGGTCCCCATCGCCGTAGGCCATGGTGGCCGGACACCAGTTCATCGCGTCGTCGTTCGACACGGGGTCCTCCGCGGTCGGGTCGAGGGTCCACGAGGCGCCCGTGTTGCTCGTCGCCCAGGTGACCGTGTCGAGGGTCGTGCCGTCGCGAACCAGGGAGAGGGTGCCGTTGGTGTTCACCAGGCTGAAGCCGAACGTATGGTCGACGGGCGGCAGGCCGCCGTTCGTCGCCGTGTCTTGGTTGCGCGCGAAGAGGATCCGGTCGCCCGTCGTCACCGAAAGACAGTTGGGACTGGCGAGGGTCGTCGCCGGGTTGAGGGGATCGGGACCGAGCCCGATGCCGTTGAGGTCCACGTCGGCGGTGGCGAGGACCTCGAACCACTCGCCGGCGGCGTCCGACACGGCGTTCGGGTTGGGCATCACCTCGGTGATCACGAGGTCACCCACCGTGGGCGGCACCACGGCCCGCAGGTTGCCGCCGTCGAGGCAGGAATCACCCATGGGACACGGCGGGTTCGTGGCCGCCGGGGTACCCAGGTCACCGTCGCCGTAGGCCATGGCGCCGTCGCACCAGTTGTTCGGGTCGTCGTTCGCCGCGGGATCCTCGGCCGACGGATCGAGCGAAAGGGACGCACCCGCGGATGCCGACGTCCAGGTCACCGCGTCGAGCAGCGCGCCCGAAAGGCCGATCTGCAGGCTTCCGTTCGCGTTGACCAGGCCGAACGAGAAGGTGAAGTCCGGCGTCGGCAAGCCGCCGTTCTGCAGGGGGTCGGCGTTGCGCGCGAACAACAGGCGCGTGCCCGCCATGACCCGCAGGCAGTCGGCCGAGGTGAGCGTGGCGTCGGGCATGGCGATGTCGGCACCGAGGTCGAGCCCGTTCAAGTCCACGTCGGCCGTGACCAGGACCTCGAACCACTCGCCGGCCGCGTCCGCCACCGCGTTCGGGTTGGGCATCACCTCGGTGATCACGAGGTCACCGACGGTGGGCGCGACGATGGGGCGGGGCGAGCCGCCGTCGAGGCAGGTGTCGCCGCCGGCGCAGGGCGGGTTGGCGGCGGCCGGCGTACCGAGATCGCCGTCACCGTAGGGGGTCGTGGCCGCGCACCAGTTGTTCGGGTCGTCGTTGGCCGTTGCATCCTCGGCCGACGGGTCGAGGGCGAGGCTCGCGCCGTCGGGGGCGCTCGCCCACGTCACCGAGTCGACCACGGTGCCGTCCGTCGAGAGGACCAGGGTACCGTCGCTGTTGACGAGGCTGTGGCCGAAGACCACGTCCACCGGCGGTAGCCCCCCGTTCTGCGTGGTGTCCGCCACCCGCGCGAACACGAGCCGGGTGCCCGCCGTGACCGAAAGGCAGTCGAGATCGGACAGGACCGTGGCCGGCATGTCCGCCGACGTGCCGATGCCGATGCCGTTCAAGTCCACGTCGGCGGTCACGAGCACCTCGAACCACTCGCCGTCGGCGTCGGCGACCGCGGATGGATTGGGCATCACCTCGGTGATCACCAGGTCGCCGGGCCCGGGCGGCACGATGGGGCGCGGCGTGATGCCGTCGAGGCATTCGTCCCCTCCGCCACCACCGCACGGCGTGTTCGCCTGGCCGGGCGTGCCGAGGTCCCCGTCACCGTAGACGGCCGTGGCGTCGCACCATGCGTTCGGGTCGTCGTTGGCCGTGGGATCCTCCGCGTTCGGATCGAGGTTGCGGGCGGCGCCGGCCGTGGTGCCCGACCACGTGACGGCGTCGAGTACCGTGCCGTCCACGGAGAGCACGAGGCCTCCGCCCGCGTTGGGCAGCCCGAAGCCGAAGGTGCGATCCACGGTGGGTAGGCCGCCGTTGGCGGCCGGGTCGGAATTGCGGGCGAAGACGAGGCGGGTCCCCGCCGCGACGCGAAGACACGAGGGGTCGGAGACGGTTTCCTTGGGCGCCCCGGGCTCGGTGCCCAACTCGAGGCCGTTCAGGTCGACGTCGGCCGTCACCAGCACCTCGAACCACTCCCCGTCCGCGTCGGCCGCGGCGGACGGATCGGGCATCACCTCCGTGATCACGAGATCGCCCGGCGCCGGCGGCTCGGCGGGGCGCGCCGTGCCCCCGTCGTCGCACGTGGGCGGGCCGAAGCACGCCGGATTGGCGGCACCTGGCGTGCCCCGCTTGCCCGGCGCGTATTCGACGTCGGCCTCGCACCATTGCGCCGGATCGTCGTTGCGCAGGGCGTCCGGGGGCATCGAGCCGTCCAGGGCGAGGGATGCGTCCTCCGGCGCGTTCTCGTAGGTCACCGTGTCGATCACCGTGCCCCCGCACTCGATGGACAAGGTCCCGCCGGTGTTCGTCAGGCTGCCGAGGTCGCGGTCGTACCCGTAGCCGAGGTGCTCGGGCAACCCCTCGTTGGGGACGTCGCCGAGGGCCACGTAGGCTCCCGGCTCGAGGACGAGGTCCGCGACGAAGTGACGTTTTTGGGCCGACCCGTCGAGCCGGGACGCGACGAGCCGCATCCCGGTCATGTCCACCGAAACGCTCGAGACGTTGGCGATCTCGAACCACTCGCCGCCTTCGTCGGCACCCGACGGGTTGGCGAAGATCTCCGTGACGACCAGATCGCCCGGAAGGGGACAGTCGATGTCGCTGACGCTGCCGCGCTGGCAGCCCGGGACGACGAGGGCCGCCAAGACGGCGGCGAGCGACGTGATGCGTGCAGTGCTCATGGTCATGACCTCGGGGTGGGAGGAAGGATCACGGGGCCGGTGCAGGGGACGGCGGTTCGGTGGAGGGGGGGCCGCTCCGTGCGGCCGCCCGGGGGCGTGTCGATGCCGCGGCCTCGTGCGGCTGTGGAACCGGCGTCGGCCCCGGAGGGGTGTAGGGCGGCAAGGTGACCTGGCGGGCGGCCCGCACGACGACCTCGAACACGTCCTTCTTGCGGCGCTGGTCGTGGTAGTGCTGGACCGGACCACGCACGACGACGTACTCGCCCACGTAGTCGGCGATGCCGCTGTCCTCGAAGGCCAAGGGATCGACGAACACCACGGGCAGGTCCTCGCCACGGCGATGGGCGAGGAAGACCAGCACCAGGTCGCCCTTGGTCTCCACGATCTTGGCGACGGTGCCGAGCACCGAGACGTCCTTGCCCTCGAAGGCCGAAAGGCGCTCGAGGGCGCGGTGCCGGCCGAGCACGATGTGGTCGTCCCGGGTCTCGGCCTTGGATTCGAAGGCATCGACAAAGTCGCCCCGGGCGTACCACCAGGCAAGGCGCGCGTCGTAGTCGGGATAGTGCTGCTTGGAGGGATCCCAGATCCCACGGCCGGCGGCCCGAGCCTCGGCCATGGCGGCTTCGAACTCGCCGCGAAATCGGCGTGAATGGCCGTACTTGGGAAAGTAGGGCGCCATGCCCGCGCGCACGGCCTCGACGTTGTAGTGCAGCCGCTTGCCGTCCTTGACGACGAAGACGTACGACAGGATCCGCCCGTAGCGTCCGCGCAGTTCCTCCGGGTGATCGCGTTCGAGTTCCACGGTGTCGATGCCGGCGAAGAACGCCTCGGCGAAGTGCTTGGCCTCCTCGCCGAGGGGCGTTGCGATCTTCACCGGTCGGTTCGACTGCGCGGCCTTCTTGGCCAGGTAGACTTCCCATCCCTGATCGTAGAGCACCCGGTCGGACTTCGACTTGAAGGTCTCCTCGGTGTCGATGGCCAGAAGGCGCAGGCTCGCATCGAGGCCTTCGACCTTGATCGTGTCGCCGTCGACGATCCCCTTCGGGGCCAAGCGGTAGGTGCCGATGACGACGCCGGGATCGGCCGCGAGCGCGGCATCGACGGCGGTGCGGTCGAATCGATACGATGGCTTCGGAGCCTTGGCCGGCGCGCCGGTGTCGCCCGAGCGCGGTCCGCACGCGGCGAGGAGTAGGGCTGCGCTCCATAGGGGCGCGGCCAAACGTCGTTTCGCACCGGGCATCCCGCGCGGCAGTGTACGGGAGATCGTCGGGCGAGGAGGAGCCGTTCACGTCACGTTGCGCCGAAGCGGTTGACACGTGCGGAATCGAGCGATAGGGATCCGCCCGCCGGCGGTCCCGCCCTCGGCGGGCCAAGAGGGAACGCGGTGTGAATCCGCGACTGCCCCGCAGCGGTGAGCAGGAACGAACGCCGAACCACGCGGCACTGGGACGATCTCCTGGGAAGCCTCGGCAAGTAGGTCGCCTGCGAGTCCGAAGACCTGCCGCCGGCCCGTGCACGACGCACGGATCGCCCACGGCCTCGAGGGAGGGCCCGGGCGCCACGCGCAGGGTGCGTGTGTCGTTTCCGGGCTCGTCGGGCCAGCGAGAAAGGAACGACCATGCACACCATCCGAGACCTCGTTCACATCACCAAGACTGCGTCGGGCCGGATCGCCCGCCGTCCCCTCCTGCTTTCGACCGCGCTCGCGTTGAGCGTCGGAGCGTGCTCCGGCGACGACGACGGGACGGCCGGAGGCACGACCGGCACCACCTCGGGCACGACGGCCGCCTCGACGTCCTCCACGGCGACCACCGGCACGACGGGCACCACCGCGACCACGACCACGGACGCCTCGTCCACCGACACGGGCACCGGCGACACCGGAGCATCGGACACGGGCACCGGCGATACGGGCACCGGCGACACCGGAGCATCGGACACGGGCACCGGCGATACGGGCACGGGCGGCGTGGGCCTCGAGATCGCCGGCATGTACGTCGACGAATGGGGCACGAGCCACGATATCGACGAGAGCACGTGGACCATGGACTTCGGTGGCGGCACGCCCGCCGTGTTCCACGTGCTGTCCTACGACAACGACGCGGACTTCCTCGTCGCGCGCAACGACGACGCCAACGACTACAACCCGGGCCTCTACAGCCGCTTCGATTGGACGTACGCGATGGGCGCGCTCTGGTACTGCCAGACGGTCTTCGATGCGCCCACGGCCCAGGACGCCGAGAACGCGCCGCCGGCGGACGCCACGGACCCGTCGACCGGCGGTTGCGGCGGCTTCGCCTGGACGAACCTCACTCCCTGACGGGCGCCGCCGGCCCGGCTCCGCCGTCGCTTCGTCCCGCGGGATGGAACGCGATGGCGTCGGGCCAAAGGCGCGTCCGAACGCCGTACACCCGGTCGAGCACCTCGGGGACCAGCACCTCGTGCGGGGACCCGAGGTGCACGGCGGGGGCGTCCGGGCCCCCGAGGCAGACCACGCAGCTTGCAATCCTGCGGGCGAGTTCGAGATCGTGGATCGCCACGAGCAGCGCTCGGCCGTCATGCGCCAGCGCCGCGAGGAGATCGGCGATGGCGAGGGCGTGGGCGGGGTCGAGGGCGGTCGTGGGCTCGTCGAGGACGAGGATCCGCGCCTGCGTGGCGAGCAGACGGGCGATGCGGGCCAACTGGAACTCGCCGCCGCTCAGGGAGAAGACGCCCCGGGCCGCCAGGTGCTCGATCCCGGCCCGCCGCAAGGCTCGGCGGACGGCCTCGTCCCCGTTCGGGTCGGTGCCCAGGGGCCACCTGCGGTGGGGGTGTCGGCCCAGGGCCACGAGGTCGCGGACGGTGAGGTCCTCGGTAAGGGGGACCCGTTGCGGAAGGTACGCCAGGGCCCGCGCACGATCCCGTGGCGGCCATGTGTGGACGGGAGCCTCGTCGAGGCGAACCGTGCCCGCCGCCGGCGGCCCCAGGCCCGCCGCGATGCGCAGGAGCGTGCTCTTGCCGGCACCGTTGGGGCCGACGACGCAGGTGATCGTGCCGGGCTCGCAGCACACGGTGAGTCCGGCCGCCAACCGCCTTGGGCCGGCGGCGGCCGGCACCTCCACGGTCACCTCCTCGAAGGACAGTCGGCTCACGCAAGCCACCCCCGCGCCGCGCGGCGCAACATCCACAGGAAGATCGGGGCGCCGACCAGGCTGGTGGCGACCCCGGGGGGGATCGAGACGGCGAGCAGGCTGCGTGCGGCCGCATCCACGCCCACGAGACCGGCAGCCCCCCAAAGGGCCGACAGCACGATCAAGGGACCGTGGCGAGGTCCGGCCCGCAGGCGGACGAGGTGGGGCACCACGAGACCCACGAAGCCGATGGCCCCGGCGACGGCCGTCGCGGCACCGGCGAGCAGGGCTACGGTCGCCACGGCGAAAAGGCCCGTCCGTCGCGGCGTGACGCCGAGGGAGAGGGCGGCCTCGTGGCCGAGGGTGAGCACGTCGAGGTCACCGCGAAGCATCCAAGCCAAGACGATGCCGGCGGTCACGGGACCAGCGGCCAGGGCTACGTGGTCGTAGCTGCGGGACTCGAAGCTCCCCATGAGCCAGGATAGGACCTTGCGCGCCAGATCCCATTGCTCGGTGGACAGGGCGAGCACCAGGGTCGAAAGCGCCGACGCGAAGGCGCCCAGGGCAATTCCGGACAGCAGCAAGGTGGCGGGGCTCGCCCCCGGACGCCCCACGCCCAGGAGGAGGACGAGTCCGACGGCCACGCCCGCTGCTGCCGCCGCCGGAACCACCATGGGGCCGTGGGCGTCGAGGCCGAGGGCCACGGCACACGTGGCCGAAAACGCCGCGCAGGCCCCAAGGCCGAGCACGCCGGGGCCCGCCATGGGGTTGCGAAAGAGCCCCTGGGTCACGGCTCCGGCGGCACCGAGGGCTGCGCCCACGAGGGAGGCGACGAGGACCCTGGGCATGCGAAGCTCCCAGACGACGGCTGCGGCCAGCCCATCGGCACCGGGGCCGGACCACAGGGCGTGCAGGGCGTCCATGGCCCGGATCCGCGAGGGGCCCACGGCGAGTCCCGCGAGGGCGGCGGCGAGCCAGACCGCCGACGCCACGGCGACGCGCCGTCCGGTCACCTCGCCTCCACCTCCCCAGGGGGAACGATGCCGTCGCAGGCGGCGGCGAGGCGCGCGGCCAGGTCGACGAGGCCGAATCCCGTGGCGTGCAGCACGGGATCGGGCACGGCGACCACCCGGTCGTGGCGCACGGCATCGAGCCGGTCGAAGCCGGGAAGCGCGACGAAGGCGGCCACGGCAGCGCCGCAGTCCTCGCCGCACGGGATCACGACGGCGTCCGGCGACCAGTCGAGCAGGCGCTCCGGATCCACCTTGGCGTGCCCCGCAATCGCGGCCGCCGCCGCCGCGTTCACCCAACCGGTGTGCCGCGCGGCCTCGTCGAAGGTGGTGCCGCTGCCCGCGACGACCCCCGCCGCGTAGGCGACGATGGACGGCGGGTCGATCCCGCGCACACGACCATGGGATGCGAAGGCCGTCTCGAAGCGGGCGACGAGTTCGCGCCCGGCCTCGGGGGCCTCGGCGCGGGCGGCGATGGCCTCGACCGAGCGGCGGTAGGCCGCGGTTCCGGTCATGGGCGGCAGGACGAGAAGTTCGAGCCCGAGGTGGGTGAGGCGCTCGCGGACCTCCGGTGCCGTGAAGGTGGCGACGATCACCACGTCGGGCTCGAGGGCGACGAGGGCCTCGCTGCCCGTGGCGATCCGCGGAACCTCGGCGGGCCAGAGGTTCGGCCGCAGGCTGTAACGCGGATCGTCGGCGAGGGAACTGACGGCCACGACGCGGTCGCGAACCTGCGGGCCGAGGTCCCACAGGATCTCGTCCGAAAGGAGGGTCTGGGAGGCGAACTTGGTGCCGCCGCCTCCGCGCGGGGCGGTGGCGGTTCGCTCGGAGGTGCCCGCGGGCTCCGCCGACCGACCGCAGGCGGCGGCGAGTAATAGGGCCGCAAGGGATCGGAGGACGTCGCGGCGCCGGGTCATGGCTGCTCCGTCGCGTGCACGGACGCGATCGCATCGAGGTCGAAACCACCGGCCGCTCCGCCGCACCACGTCTCGTCCCCGTAGTGCTCGGCGGTCCGGTCGACGATGCGCACGTATCGTGCGGAAGAAAGTCCCACGTCGGCCAGGTCGAAGGCGTCGCCGCCCGCCGCCGTGGGGTCGGTGGGATCGATCTGTGGGGCGTCGGGACCTGCGAACACGGGCGTTACGCCCGCGCATCCTTCGGGGGGGAAGGTCCCGTCCCCGCTCGGCGTGCACGGAAACGTGTGGAAGGTCCGGCCGTCGGCGCTGACGGCCACCTCTCCGGGCTCGGTGAACGTCTCGGGGCCCTCGCCGATGACGAAGGGGTTCTCGAACACGATGAAGTCGGGACCCGGCCCGTCGACGATCCCCTCGCCGTCGAACGCAAGCACGATCCGGCCGCCGCATCCGAGGGACGCCACGTCCATGCCGCCGCCGGCCGCACCGCCCCCGACCGGTGGGCCGAGCACCACGTCCGGCAGGGCGTCGTGCCCGAAGGAGACGCCGGCGGCCGGTTCGAAGCGAGCGACGCAGTCGGCGAAGGGGTCGCTTTCGATCTGCGGGTCGGGGCGACAAGGCGGGAGCATGCCGCCGGTGTCGCCCGTCGTCGCCCCGCTACCCGATCCCGTGCCCCCGCCCGATTCGGAGGTCCCGGCCGTCCCGTTTGCGCCCGTCGTCCCCGAACCCTCCGTCGCACCGTCGGTGCCGTCCGCCGACGTGCCGAAGGTCTCGCCCGGCGTGCCGGAGCTTCCGACCGTGTCCGGCATGGTGCCGCCGCCGGCCGTCGGGGTGCACGCCGGGGCGGAGCACGCCAGGAGCGTGGCGAGGAGGATGGGGTAGGGAGGAGTACGCTGGATCGTTGGATGCATGGCCGTTCGCGTGTCAGGGAAGCGCCACGAGGGCGTAGGGGGGAAGGCCCGTGGACACCGCCTCGCCCATGGGGACCGGCGGGTCCGTGCGGAGATCGAAGCGGAGCAGCCCGAACGCTCCGGGGTTCGTGCTGCCGTAGTAGAGGACGTCGCCGGCCACCTCGAGGGTGCGCTCCACGGAGTCGAAGCCGGTCGCGAAGACCTCCGGGATCGCCGGCGTGGCGCCGTCGAGGCCTACGCGATGGAGGCGCACCTCGTCGAAGTCCTCCGTGTACGCGGCGACGTAGGCCATCTCGCCGCTTGCATCGACGTCGAAGGACTGGGGGAGGAAGCGATGGTCGATCCCGGCCTGCGCGAAGGCGGTGTCGGGCACCGCCCACGCGGCGGTCCCGGTCGTCAGGTCGATGCGCTCGATCCCCGTCGTGAGCACCAAGAGGGTGCGCCCGGTGGGATCCGAGGGGTCGCGGCGGATCTGTTTGGGGAAGGGGCCGAGGAGGTCGATGCGCCCCGGCAGGAGGGTGCGCGTGGTCATGTCGATGGCCACGAGACGGTCCTCGCCCCGGGGGGCGAAGCCGGCGTCGGCGTCGAGGCGCCCGAGGGAGACGACCAGAACCGACCCGCAGGCCACCGCGTGGCTCGCCTCGGGGTTGCCGTCCTCGTCGGCGAGCGCCGACAGGTCGATGCGGTCCTCCCACGCGACGGCCGCGGGCGCCGAGGGATCGACGACGCCGACGGCCGGGATCCCGAAGAACGTCACGAAGAGCTTGCCGTCGGGACCCGCCGCGATGGCGTGGGGGTTCGTGCTCGGACCTTGCGAATCCGCAAGCGGGATCTCCGCCACCGACGCGTAGCCGTCCTCGCGGTCGAGGATCTCGAGCCGGTCGTACATGTAGCGATGCACCACGTAGAGGTAGCGGTCGCCGAGGGACGGCGGCGCGAAGGGGATCGCGTCCGTCGAACCGAGGGCCACGTCGGCGGAGACCTCGAAGGGATCGAGCCGGGCGATGGAGACGGCCCCGGTGGCGAAGTCGGTGGTCGTGACGGCGAGGCCCGACGGGGCCGGCGGGTCGAGGTCGCACGGACCGTCGATCTCGGCCGACCACACGTCGGGATCGTCGTCGCCGGTGCCGGCCGTGCCGGTCGCGCGATCGAGGGGGGCAGGCAGGCAGGCCGTCGCCGCCGTGAAGGCGGCGACGCAGGCGGGGACGAGGCCGATGCGTCTCATCCGCCCCGACCTCCCCGGGGGAGCGTCACGGCCGCCGAGAACCAAAGGCTCCGTCCGGGCAACGGGTAGCCGAGGACGTCGGCGATGGGCACGCGGATGGGCCCGTCGAGGTTGTCGACGGGAGGGCGGACGTACGCGGTGCGACGGTCGGCGACGTTGCGGACGGACAGGGACATGACCAGGCAACAACCGGCCGCGACTCCGAAGGTGATGGCGTGGAAGATCCGCGGCGGCAGCACGTAGCGGCCGCTGGGATCGAGGTTCGTGGCCGCGACGATCTCGGCTTCGTAGCCCACCCGCGGAACGAGCAGGACGCCGTCGACGACGGTCTTGGGTGCGACGTCGAGGGCGAACGTCCCCTGGTGGGCCGGCCGCCCGGGGAGGGGGTTGCCGTGCCGCGCGGGATCCTGGTCGAGGTTCACGGTGTGGAGGAAGGTGTAGGCGGCGTGTGTCTCGAGCGTGCCGCCGAGGAGCCGTCCGTCGAGTTGGGCCTCGGCGCCGGCGACGTGGGCCCCCGGCACGTTCTCGGCGCGGGTGACGAAGCCTGCCTGCACCCAGGTGATGAGATCGCGGGCCCGGGTGTAGAACCCGGCCGCGCTGCCGACGAGCCGCGTGCCCTCGCCCGCGTCCACGTCGAACGAAAGGCCCCCGTCCACGTTCCACCCCGTCTCCGGCACGAGGTCGTCGTTGCCGACCGCGTAGCCCCGATCTCCGAACAGCTCGACGAAGGTGGGCGGCCGGAAGTAGCGTCCGGCGGTGGCGCGCAGGCGCACGGAAGGGTGGGGCCGCACCCGAAGGCCCGCCCGCGGCGTGTGGCCGAAGCGCATCGTGGTCGCGGCGTCGGTGGCCACGGGCGCCGTCGGGTCGCCTTCGAAACGGCTTTCGAGGGCTTCGATCCGATCACCGATCGCCAGGACCCACCGGCCGTCGACGAAGGACTGCTCGAGCTCGATGCCGGTGCCGAACCGCAGTCGGACGTTGCGTGGCGCTCGGCCCGGCGCGGCGAGACGGTCCTCGATGCGGGTCGTCTCGACGCGCCCGTCGCCAGAGAGTTCTACGAAGGCACCGCGCCAGGCCGCCAGCCGCGTGGTCGCGCGCCCGAAGGTGTCGGTGCTCGCCTGCACCTGGTCGTTGCGGCCGAGCCCCACGCTGCCCTCCGGGTCGCGGAAGGTCCGCAGGCTTCCGCGCGCCGAGAGCCGGGCCCCCACGGTGGATCCGGGCCGGGGCAGGGGGGCGTCGGCGCCCGCGACGACCCACCCGAGGCGTTCGCTCTCCCGCGCGCCGTCCCATCGTGCGCCGGCGGGGCCGGGGATCCCGCGGTCCCGGATCTGTCCGATGGGCGTGAGGAACCATCGCGCCCTGCGCCGGCGTCCGGCGACGGCCAGGCGGGCCGAGATCCGGCCGTAGTCGTTGTTGCGCCGCGTTCGCGTGCGATCGTCGAACCGGTCGTGGGGCGCGCCCGGGTCGAGGTACGGAAAGTCGCCCTCGGCGCCGGCCACCGCAGCCGCGGCGGTGAGGGTGGGGCCTTTTCCTCCGATCCTGCGGCGCACGCTTCCCCGAAGTTCGTAGGCGCCGAACGACCCCAGGCCGAGGCGTATGCGGTCGGCGAAGGTGCCGTTCATGTCGGACGAAAGACGCAGGGCACCGCCGATGGCGGCCCCGCCGTAGCGCACCGGGACGTAGCCGCGGTGGACGACGGCCAGGTCCACCACGTCGGCCGACAGCATGGACAGATCGACGCTACCGCCGACGGCGTCCTCGACCGGTACGCCCTCGTAGAGCACCTGCACCTGGGCCGCGGTCGAGCCCCGCACGGAGATCGCCGTGAAGCGGCCGAGACCGCCGAAGCTGCGCACGTAGACCCCCGCAAGGCCCCGCAGGGCCTCGGTCCACGCGTCCGCCGGCCGGTCGCGGGTGGCGTGGTCCACGTCCACGGCCGCCGTGAACCCGACGGCGCGCGCGTCCTGGCGGGCGATGCGCTCCAGACGATCCCGCCCGGCCCGCTGACGGACCACGGTTCGGTACGTGGGCGCCCCGTCGTCGTCCGAGGCCGGCTCGGCGGCCGACGGAGACGGCGTGGCCGTCCGCGGTGGAGCGGCCACCTGGGTGCCGACGGCACCCGCGAGACATGTGGCGAGTAGGACGATGGCCAGAACCTCCCGTCTGAGCCGGTTCGTCGATCCCCGAGGGTCCGGTCTCCTGGCTTACGGGTCGTCCTCCGGCGGCGCCTTCCCCGGCTCGCAGGCCGAGTGGCATGGTTGCCGCCTTCGTCGCCGCTCACAGTGGCGGGAGCCGCGTCGGATTTGCACCGACTTCCCTGCGGGGCGCCAAGGGCCCCGCGACCTTCGGGGCGAAGGTGGGCTGTGGGGCTTTTTCCTCCCGGACGGTGCCCTTGTCAACGCTCGATCCCGCAACGGGGCCGCGCCACCGCCGCGGCGGTGGGGGCGCCGGGTTCAATGGCGGCGGTGCCTGGGGTATCCTGGGCCCGAGGCATCCATGATCGACTTTCCCATCGGAGAACTCATCACGCCGGAGGAGCAGGTTGCCGTCGCGCGTGCCGTGGCCATCATGGCCTCCCGCGACGATCAGGTCTCCGACTCGGAGCGACACTTCGTCGAAGAACTCATGGGGCAGATGATGCTCCTGCCCGAGGAGCGGGATCGCGTGCGGCGCGAGTTTCGCGAGCCCAGCGATCTGCTGGAGGTGGCGCGCGAGGTCCAGCACCGAGAGGCCCGGATCTTCCTCTTCTACCAGGCGGTCTGCGCCGCCATGGCCGACAACAAGCTGGTCGAAGGCGAACTCGAGGCACTCCTCGCCCTGGCCCGCACCTTCGAGTTCGACCCGGAGGTGGCCCGCCGGTTCATCCGCTGGGTCCAAGACAGCCTCGAGCTGCGCGAGCGCGGACAGCAGATCCTCGTGGATCTCTAGGCTGGAACCGCGGAAGGACGGCGCCGGAATCGCCCATGGCCGCGGCCGGCCAACCGGTCGCCGCTACGGTTTGCCGCCCGAGAACGTCCAGCACGTTCCCTGGGAGGCCTCGAGTTCGGCCGCCACCTCCGCCGTGACGCACACGCCCTGGGCGTCGGCCACACAGGCGTCGAGGACGCACACCAGTCCATCGGGGCAGGCCTCGCCGATGAGGCCCCCGCAGGTGGGGGCGTCCTTCGGGGCGCAGAAGCCGGCCGAGTCGCAGCACGAGGACGCGAAGCATCCGGCCATGGGCCCGCACACGTTCCCCGGATCCTTGCCGGTGCACTCGGTCACGCCGCCGCCGGTACCGCCCGACGATCCCGACGAGCCGACCGTGCCCGCCGTACCGGACGATCCGCCCGTGCCCGTATCGCTCGTCGTCCCCGTCGACTCGGTGGTGGTGGCGGAGGTGGAGGTCGTCGCGGCGGTTCCGGTTCCCGTGGCATCCGTCGTGCTCGCGGCGGCCGTCGTGGAGGTCGACGTGCCCGACGACCCCGTGGCGGCCGTCGATCCGTGGCCCGAAGAGCCCGCGGTGCCCTCCGTCCCCTGCCCGCCGCCGTCGTCGCCGGAGCAGCCCCCCGCGATCAAGAGGATGGAAACCAGGCTCGGTGCAAACCATGAAAGAGCATGTGGATGGAGCATGGCCCGACGATAGCCGGAAGCGGGACGGTTGCGGTGCGGCGGGAACGCGCCCCGGGGGGCGGCGTCGGGCGTGGTACGGGTGCGGTATGTGCGCGCAGCGGCGCTCCATGGCCACTCTCCCCCGCGAGAGCGTCCGGTTGCGTGCCCTCGCCCCTGCCGCCATACTGCGCCGCCCATGGCCCGCGTCACCGTCGAAGACTGCCTCGAGCGCGTCCCCAATCGATTCGCCCTCACGGTGCTGGCCGCCAAGCGCGCCCGTGCCCTCGCCGAGGGCAAGGCACGGCCCCTGGTGGAGTGCGACAACAAGGAGGCCGTCACGGCCCTGCGGGAGGTCGCGGCGGGCAAGGTGCGATTCGCCGAGGACGTCGATACGGTCTTGGGCGAGTTCATCGAGGAGCAGCGGCACCAGTACCGGGTGACGTCGAGCCAGGCGGGCTACATCGAGGCCATCGACCTCGGGGGCCTCGTGGACGACGACGAGGATGCCGAACTGCTCGCCGGGGAGGACGACGTGGAGGAACTCCCGAGCGATCCGTCGCTCCTGAGCAAGCGAGCCAAGGCGGATCTCGAGGAGGCGGACGACGATGCCGACGGCGCGGACGACATCGACGACGACGACGATGCGACGGCCGATCTCGACGACGTCGAGGTGGACGTGGCCGATGTCGGGGAGGACGACGACGATGCGGCCGCCGACGACGACGAGGAGTGATCCTCCTCGCCGATTCGGGCATGCCCCGTGGACGCGCAGCCTCCGGGGGCTCCTCCCCGTGGTGATGGCGGCAGGTTGCGGTGACAAGGCACCGCCGCCGAGGTTTCCCGATCCCCCACCGCCTCCGCTCGCAGCGCCCATCGGAGAACGCGGCTCCTCGGGGCCGGCGCCATCCGATGCGGCCCAAGGCGAGGGGACGGGGACGGCCGGGGGCGACGAGGGCTCCGCCGGCGGACGCCCCTCGCCCGTCGCGCCGGCCGTGGGCGGCACGGGCCAAGCCCGGGAGGTGGGGCGTCCGTCCGCGGAATCTGGCAGCATCGCCGGGCCATGACGTCGCCCGTTCGCAAGATTCTGGTCGCCAACCGCGGGGAGATCGCTGCGCGCGTCTTCCGAACCTGCCGGGACCATGGCATCGCCACGGTCGCTGTGTTCAGCGAAGCCGATCGCGGCGCGGTGCACGTGTCGATGGCCGACGAAGCCGTTTGCATCGGACCTGCCCCGTCGGTCGAGAGCTACCTGCGCATCGACCGGGTGCTCGAGGCCGCACGGACGACGGGGGCCGACGCGATCCATCCGGGCTACGGGTTCCTCAGCGAAAATCCCGCCTTCGCGCGCGCCTGCGCCGACGCGAACGTGACGTTCATCGGGCCTCCGCCCGAAGCCATGGAGGTGATGGGGGACAAGGTGCGGTCCCGCCGCGCCATGGAGGCTGCGGGCGTGCCCGTCGTGCCCGGCCGGGACGACGTCACGACCGTCTCCGAGGCCGAGGCGGCGGCCGCGGAGATCGGGTTCCCCGTCATGCTCAAGGCGTCTGCGGGCGGTGGCGGCAAGGGGATGCGCATCGTGGAGCGGCCCGAGGACGTGGCGGCGGCGTTCGAGGCCGCCTCCCGGGAGGCCGAGGCCGCCTTCGGCGACGGCCGGGTCTTCCTCGAACGGGCCGTCCTACGGGCGCGGCACGTCGAGATCCAGGTCATGGCCGATGCCCACGGCAACGTCCTGCACCTCGGGGAGCGGGATTGCAGCGTCCAACGTCGCCACCAGAAGGTCATCGAGGAGTCGCCTTCGCCGAGTCCTCAGATGGACGAGAAGGTGCGGGCAGCCATGGGCGAGGTGGCCACCCGTGCGGCCGCGGCGGTGAACTACCGCGGCGCCGGCACGGTGGAGTTCCTGTTCGAGGAGACGGACGACGGCCCCAAGTTCTACTTCCTCGAGATGAACACGCGGCTGCAGGTGGAACATCCGGTGACGGAAGCGGTCTACGGCCGGGATCTGGTGTGGGACCAGATCCGGGTGGCGGCGGGAGAGCGGCTCGGATATCGCCAGGAGGAGATCGCCCCCACGGGCCACGCCATCGAGTGTCGTATCTACGCCGAGGATCCCATCCGGTTCCTGCCCTCGCCCGGGACGATCCGTACGCTTGCATGGCCCGAGGGGCCCGGGGTGCGCATCGACGCGGCCGTGGGCACGGGCAGCGAGGTGTCACGGTTCTACGACCCGATGATCGCGAAGATCGTCGCATGGGGGCCGACCCGTGAGATCGCCCTCGATCGCATGCGGCGGGCGCTTCGGGAGACGACGATCCTCGGCATCGAGACGAACATCCCCTTCCATCTGCGGGTTCTCGACGATCCGGATTTTCGCGCCGGGAACTTCACCACGCGCTTCATCGAAGAACATCCCGAATTGGTCGCGCCCAGCCTTCCGCCGGCCCCTGCGGAGGCCATTGCGGCGGCCGTGGCGGCGGTCGCCGCGAGTCGTGCGCGATCCTCCCTCGTGCCGGCCACGCCGCCCGCGACGCGCAGCCGATGGGCGCGTGCCGTGGCCTGGAGGGGCCGCTAGCGCGACGGACCGCGCCGACGTTGCAAACCCGTCGCCCAGGTGGCAGCACTTGCGCCCATGGCCGCCGCCCGCACGAAGCGCACCAAGTTCATCTTCGTCACCGGAGGGGTCGTCTCGTCGGTGGGCAAGGGGTTGTGTGCCGCGTCCCTCGGGGCGCTGCTCGAACAGCGCGGCCTGAACATCGGCCTGCAGAAGCTCGATCCCTATCTGAACGTCGACCCGGGCACCATGAATCCCATCCAGCACGGGGAGGTGTTCGTGACCGACGACGGTGCCGAGACCGACCTCGACCTCGGTCACTACGAGCGCTTCGTCTCCCAGCGGATGTCCAGGCGCAGCAACTATACGTCCGGGCAGATCTACGACAGCGTCATTCGCAAGGAACGCAGGGGCGACTTCCTGGGCCAAACGGTGCAGGTGATTCCCCACGTCACCAACGAGATCAAGTCGTGCATCGTCGAGGCGGCCGAAGGCCTCGATCTGCTCATCGTGGAGATCGGCGGCACCCTCGGGGACATCGAGTCGCTACCCTTCCTCGAGGCGATCCGGCAACTTCGTCTCGAGCGCGGCCGCGACGACACCTTGTTCGTCCACGTGACGTGGTTGCCCTACATCAAGGCCGCCGGCGAGCTCAAGACCAAGCCGACCCAGCACTCGGTGATGAAGATGCGGGAGATCGGCCTGCAGCCCGACATCCTGGTCTGTCGCGCCGATCGTCCGGTGCCCCGGGCCACCCGCGAGAAGGTGGCCCTGTTCACCAACGTGCCGCTCGATGCCGTCATCGCCCTCGACGACAAGGAGACCATCTACGAGGTGCCCCTGTCCCTCCACGAATCGGGGCTCGACGACATCGTGTGCGCCAACATGAACATCTGGAGTCGCGAGCCCACCCTCCACGAGTGGGAGCGGATCGTCGATACGCTCAAGAACCCCTCCCACCGGGTCAAGGTGGCGATGGTGGGCAAGTACGTCGATCTCGCCGAGTCCTACAAGAGCCTGACCGAGGCCCTGGTCCACGGCGGGATCGCCAATCGTGCGGCCGTGGACATCGACTACGTGGATGCCGAGGAGGTGCTCGCCAAGGGCGGCGACGTGGTGCTCTCGGGCTACGACGCGATCATCGTGCCCGGTGGGTTCGGAGCTCGGGGCACCGAGGGCAAGATCGAGGCCATCCGCTACGCGCGGGAGCGACGGGTGCCCTTTCTCGGGATCTGCCTCGGCATGCAGATGGCGGTCTGCGAGTTCGCACGCCACGTGGCCGGGCTCACCGGCGCGAACAGTGCCGAGTTCGATGCCGAGGCCGAACACCCCGTCATCGATCTGATGGACGATCAAACGGACGTGGAGGACAAGGGCGGCACCATGCGGCTCGGCGCCTACGAGTGCGTGCTCGAACCGGGGACCTTGGCGGCACGGATCTACGGCCGCACGCGGATCTTCGAGCGGCACAGGCATCGATACGAGTTCAACAACGCCTATCGTGAGCGCTTGACGAGCGCCGGGCTCGTGTTGTCGGGCCTATCGCCGGATCGCAAGCTCGTCGAGATCGTGGAGCTTTCGTCGGCCGACCATCCATTCTTCGTCGGCGTGCAGTTCCACCCGGAGTTCAAGAGCCGCCCCACGGTGCCCCATCCGCTCTTCGTGGCCTACGTGGCGGCGGCCCTCGCCCACGCCGAAGCCGAGCGGGCGACGACCTAGGCGGCGCCATCGAGCGCCGCGTCGTCCCGTTTCGGGGCCCACCGGCCGGAGGGCGTCCGTGGCGCAGGTGGGCGTGGGTACGTCCGCGTGGGTGATGCCCGCGGGCGCCCGCGTACACCTGGGTTCATCTGCTACGATCCGGCGACGGCAGACCACCGAGGACGTCCATGGCCCTTCACATGCGCCAAGAGCAGCGGATGAGCCAGCAGCTGGTGATGACCCAGCAGCTGCAGCAGGCCATCAAGTTGTTGCAGCTCTCGCGCATCGAGTTGCAGGACCTCGTCCACGAAGAACTCCTCGAAAACCCGATGCTCGAGGAGTCGGGCGAGTCCGATGGGGAGGCGCCCGAGGGGGCCGGTGACGACAGGGGGGAGGCGGCGGACGGCGTCGAGATGGCGACCGAGCCGGTTGCACCGGCCGACGCGTCCGACCGCGCCAAGGACGACTTCGACTGGGAGGCCTACCTCGAAAGTCGAAGCTACGCGCCCGCGCTGCCGTCCATGGCCGGGGGCAGCGACGAGTTGCCCGGCATCGAGGCCACGGTCGCCGGATCGGAGACCCTGGCCGAGCACCTGCTCTGGCAGGCCAAGATGGGCGACTTCTCGCCGGTCGAACTCGAGATCGCCGAGCATCTGGTGCAGGACGTAGACGGCGCCGGGTACCTGCGGACGAAGAGCGTGGCGACCATCGCCCGGGAGATCGGCACGTCCACCCTGCGGGTCGAGCAGGTCCTGCGCAAGCTCCAACAGCTCGATCCGCTGGCCGTCGGAAGCCGCACCCTGGCCGAGGCGCTGTGGATCCAGATCCGGGCTCCGGACCACCCCATCGAGGACCCGCTGGTTGCGGCCCTGGTGGCCAAACACCTGGGCAATCTCGAGCGCCGGGCCTATCAGGAGATCGCTCGCGACCTCGGCGAGCCCCTCGAGGAGATCTACGAGGCGGCGAAGATCATCATGTCCCTCGAGCCCCGTCCGGCGCGGGGATACGCCGACGAGGCACCCCAGTACGTGGTCCCCGACGTGTTCATCCAGCAGGTGGGGGACGACTACGTGGTGACCCTCAACGACGAGGGGCTGCCCCGCCTGCGGGTGAGCAACTACTACCGTGCCGCCATGGCCGACGATCCGAAGGCCCGGGAGTACGTGACCGAGCGCCTTCGGTCTGCCCGGTGGCTCATCCGCTCCATCGAGGAGCGACAGCGCACGATCCTCAAGGTCACCAAGAGCATCCTCAAGTTGCAGCGGGAGTTCTTCGACAAGGGGATCGAGTACTTGAAGCCCATGGTCCTTCGCGACGTGGCCGAGGACATCGACATGCACGAGTCGACGGTCAGCCGTGTGACGACGAACAAGTACGTGCACACGCCGCGGGGCACCTTCGAACTCAAGTACTTCTTCAACGCAGGGGTAAGCCGCAACGATGGCTCGGACGTGGCCTCTGAGGCCGTGCGGAGCCGCATCAAGGCCATCATCGCTGCGGAAAACCCGCGCAAACCCCTCAGCGACCAGAAGATCGTGGAGATCCTGGCCGGCGAGGGCATCGAGATCGCCCGCCGGACCGTGGCCAAGTACCGGGAGCAACTCGGGATCTTGTCCAGCTCGAAGAGACGTCGCATGTTCTAGCGCCCATGCACACCCATTTCACATTTCGCCACATGGAGCCCTCGGACGCGGTGCGCGCCTACGCCGAGGAGCGCCTGCAGAAGATCCGCCGCTACTTCGCCGATCCCATCAAGATCGATGCGGTCTTCACCCTCGAGCACAAGCGCTTCACTGCGGAGTTCGACATCGTGTTGCGCAACGGCATCCAGCTCCATGCCAGCGAGTCGACGGAGAACATGTACTCGTCGATCGACCTGGCTCTCGCGAAGCTCGAACGGCAGGTGCGCCGATACAAGTCGAAGCTCAAGGAGCACCGCCCCCGCGCGGACGAGAGCATGCGCGCCAAGGTGGCCGTGCTCGAGGAGGCCGTCGAGCCCGAGGCCCCGGTGGAGGAGGCGGCGAAACCCCCAGCGTACCGCGTCGTGCGAACGCGGGAGATGTCCGTCCGCAGCTTCACCGTGGACGAGGCCATCATGCAGATGAATCTGCTCGACGACCAGTTCATCGTCTTCAACAACGCGGACACCGGGGAGGTCTGCGTCGTGTACCGGCGGGACGACGGGACGTACGGTCTCATCGAGACGGGCGCCCGGGTCGTCCGTGACACGTCCAAGCCGTAAGGGGGGGACATGCGCGGCGAGAAGGTGGTGACCGTCGAGACCCTCTTCGAGGATCCCGACGGTCACCTCCAGGCCATGCTCCTGTCCGACTGGGGGGGGCTCGATCGCAAGATCACCCGGCCGCGCGTCCAGAAGGCCGGGCTCGCCCTGGCCGGTTTCACCAAGCACGTCTACGGTGACCGCCTGCAGGTGCTGGGGTTGACGGAGATCGACTACCTGATGTCCCTCGACGCCGAGCGGGCGGGGGAGGTGCTCGAACCGTACTTCGCCAAGCAACTGTGTGCCGTCGTCTTGACCCGCGGGCTCGAGCCGCCCGAACGGCTGTTCGAGGAGGCTCGCAAGACGAAGACCCCGCTGTTTCGCACCTCCTTGCTCAGCTCGACGTTCATCCAGCGTGTGACCCGACGTCTCGAGACGCTGCTTGCACCGCGCGCCAGCATTCACGGGGTCCTGATGGACGTGCTCGGGGTCGGGATCCTGCTCATCGGGCGCAGCGGCGTCGGCAAGAGCGAGGCGGCGCTGGACCTCGTGCTCAAGGGCCATCGCCTGGTCGCCGACGACATCGTCGAGGTGACCGTTCGCCCGCCCGACGCCATCTGGGGGGAGGCCACGGAGTTCCACCAGCACCACATGGAGATCCGTGGCATGGGGATCCTCAACATCACGCACCTCTTCGGGGTCGCCGCGTGTCGGGACAACAAGAAGATCGAGGTCGTCGTGGAACTCACCGAGTCCGACGGTGAGGACGTGGATCGGCTCGGAACGGAGGGGCGCGTGTTCCCGATCCTCGGCGTGGAGGTCCCCTTGGTGCGCATCCCATTGCGGCCGGGCCGCAACATCGCCTCGCTCATCGAGGTCGTCGCGCGCAACGAGCTGCTCAAGGTTCGCGGCCTCGATTCCGCACGGGCGTTCCAGGCCAAGGTGGACGCCCGCATCTCGAACACTGCCGTCGAGGATCGCCTTCCGACGACGTCGTCCCAACGCATCCCGCTCTCGGAGGTCGAATGATTCAGTTGGTCGTGGTCACGGGGCAGAGCGGGGCCGGAAAGTCCACCTGTCTCGCGGCCCTCGACGACAGCGGCTTTCACTGCGTGGACAACCTGCCCATTCGGTTCCTGCCGGAGCTTGCCGAGCACTTTCGCCGGGAGGGCCGTCCCCTGGCCGTCGGTATCGACGCGCGGGATCCCGAGGGCCTGCGCCGGCTCGAATCGGTCCTCGCGGCGTTGCCGGATCGCGTCGAGGGGACCGAGGTACTCTTCGTCTCGGCGGAGCCTGCGGTGTTGTTGCAGCGTTTCGCCACGACGCGCAGGCGCCATCCCCTCGGGGACCTGCCCGATGCCCTCGACCTCGAGATGGAGTTGCTCGCGCCTTTGCGCCGACTTGCGCACGTGGTGATCGACACGTCGCGCACGTCCGCACGAACGTTGCGCCAGATCGTCCGCGACCGTTACGGCGGCGGTGGAGCCCTGCGGGTCGCGCTTTGGTCGTTCGGCTTCGCCTATGGCATCCTGCCCCATGCGGATCTCGTGTTCGACGCCCGATTCCTCGAAAACCCCCACGACGACCCGGAACTGCGGGACCTGACGGGACTGCATGCGAAGGTGGCCGAGTACGTGCTCGGACAGGACGATGCCCAGTCCCTCCTGGACATGGCCGAGCGGGTCCTCGGATTCTGGGGCCCGAGGGTGCGTAGCGAAGGACGGGCGTATCTGACCTTTGCCATCGGATGCACCGGAGGGCGCCACCGATCGGTCGCCCTGGTGGAAGCGCTCGCCGAGCGCTCGCGGGCCAAGGGGGCGGCATTGCTCCCCACCGCGGACATCGTGGTGCGGCATCGCGACCTTGCAAGGAGCATCCCATGAACCCGCGCGTCGGCATCGTACTCATCGGACACGGCAACACCGCGACGGACCTTCTGGATGCGGCCCGTGGGATCCTGGGACCTTCGGCCCTCGATGGGGTGATCGCCCTCGATGCCGGCGTGGGACGCACACCCGAGCTGTCCGCGGCGGTGTGCGAGGCCGTCGCGCGCGAGGACGAAGGGCGGGGGGTCCTCATCCTCGTGGATTTGCTCGGAGCCAGTCCCTGCGCATGTGCCACGCAGGAGGCGACCGGGCACGACATCCGCATCGTCGGCGGATTGAATCTGGCGATGTTGCTCAAACTGGCGTCCATCGACCGGTCGACATCCACCCTCGACGCCTTGGCACGTGCAGCCCTCGATGCGGGCCAACGGTCGGTCGTGGAACTCGACGGCAGCGCCATGCAGGGAGATATGACGGCAAGATGACGGACACACCGACATCAGGAACCCTGACCATCGTCAACGATCTCGGCCTGCATGCGCGAGCAGCCGCCAAGCTGGTGGGTTTGGCGAACAAGTTCGATGCAGACGTGTACCTCGAGCGCGAAGGGCGGGAGGTGAACGCCAAGTCCATCCTCGGCGTCTTGATGCTGGCGTGTGGCAAGGGCAGCGAGATCGGATTGCGCACCGAAGGACCGGAAGCGGCAGAGGCCTACGCCGCCATCGCCAAGCTGATCGAAGAAGGATTCGGCGAGTTGTGACCACAGAAGATCGGGAAGGGCGCGATGTCGCCGAGGTCCGCCCCCGGCACCGACTCGAGGGCATCGCGGCCAGCCCGGGCATCGGCATCGGGCCGGCCTACATCGTCGATCGGGGGCGAGTCCAGGTTCCGCGCTACAGCATCGAGCGAGGGGACGTTCGCGAGGAGATCGGGCGCTTCCGGGAGGCGTTGCGGGCCACGCAGGAACAGCTCGAGGCGATCAAGTCGAGGCTTCCCCACGGGGAGCACCGGCAGATTCTCAAGGCGCAACAGATGATGCTTCGGGATCCCGACCTGACGGGGGACGTCGAGGCGAGGATTCGGGAGGATCTCATCAATGCCGAATGGGCCATGATGACGGTCGCTCGGGACGTCGAGCGCATGCTCTCCGAGGCAGCCGACGAGGTCTTTCGGGAGCGCAGCAGCGACGTCGCGCACCTTTCGAACCGCGTGCTGCTCAACCTCCTCGGCAAGACCGACGACGAGATCGATCCTCCGGCCGGTTCGGTCGTGGTCGCCTTCGATCTGAGTCCGGCCGACACCGCCGCCTTGGCCCGCGCCGACGTCACGGGCCTCGTCACGGAGGTCGGCGGGCGGACCTCCCACAGCGCCATCATGGCGCGCAGCCTGGAGATCCCCGCGGTCGTCGGCGTCGAGGACGTGACCGAGTACGTGCGTACCAACGACATGGTGGTCGTCGACGGTACGCACGGTCACGTCGTGATTCGGCCGACGCGCGACGAGATCGAGCACTGGCAGGAGGTTCGACGCCGCTACGATGCCTTCGAGGACGAGGTCCAACGGGATCATGCGCTGCCGGCGACGACCCTGGACGGCGTACACGTGGTCCTGCGGGCCAATGCGGCCCTCGACGAGGAGATTGCGTCGGCGTCGTTCCACGGTGCGGACGGGATCGGGCTCTATCGGACCGAATACGTGTTCATGGGGCGCGATGCGCCGCCGACCGAGGAGGAACACTACCGCAGGGCGAAGGCCATCTTGCGGCGCATGGCGCCCCATCCGGTCACGTTCCGCACCTTCGATCTCGGTGCGGACAAGGTGGCCGCCTACGTTCGGGGGCGCGGGGCCGGGGAGAACCCTGCGCTCGGGGTGCGCTCGCTCAGGCTCGCCCTGCGCGAGCGGCACCTCTTCGTCGCCCAGCTCAAGGGGCTGTTGCGCGCAGCCCTCCACGGCCCCCTGCGCATCATGTTGCCCTTCGTCAGCGGTCTCGAGGAACTCGAAGCCGCCCTCGAGGTGCTCGACGAGGCCAAGTCGGAACTCGCCCGGGAAGGGATGGCCCATGCCACCGACGTGCCGGTAGGGATCATGGTGGAGGTGCCCGCGGCGGCCCTCGCGGCCGACCGACTTGCTCCGGAAGTGGACTTCTTCAGCATCGGGACCAACGATCTCATCCAATATACCCTGGCCATCGATCGTGAGAACGACGACGTGGGCTACCTGTACGAGCCGCTCCACCCGGCGATTTTGCGGCAACTTCGCATGGTGGCCGAGGCCGGCGCTCGGGCGAACGTGCCCGTGAGCCTGTGCGGCGAGATGGCGGCCGATCCCCGGTATACGTGGGTGATCGTGGGGCTCGGGATCCACGAGCTGTCCATGCACCCATCGGCCATTCCCGTGGTCAAGAACATCGTTCGGCAGTCCACCCTGGCCGAGATGGAGGCCTTGGCCGCCGAGGCGTTGGCCGCCCGTAGCGGCGCCGAAGCCGAACGGCGCGTGCTCGAGGTGATGCAGGCGCGCTTTCCCGAACATCTCGAACACGGCGGGGTCGACGGCCTGCCTCGCCCCGGTGGTCCGGTACCGGTGCGCGCGCGCTCGGGCGACGACGGCGCCGGGGAGGCCGGGCAGAGCTCCGAGACCGGCGGATACGGCGCCATGTGAGGAAGGTCGCAGTGTGCATGCGGCTGCGCGGTTGAGCCCCCCGAGGCGCGAGGGCACGATGCACGCGGTCCGAACGTGAAGCCCCTCAAGATCATCTCCACGGGCGCCTACATTCCCGAGCGCGTCGTCACCAACGACGATCTGTCCAAGATGGTCGATACGTCGGATGCCTGGATCCGCGAGCGAACCGGCATCCGCGAGCGACACATCGCTGCGGACGACGAGTGCACCTCCATCCTCGGGGCCAAGGCCCTCGAGGACGCGTGTCGTCGTGCCGACATGGCCCCCGGCGATCTCGATGCGATCATCGTCGGTACGTCCACGCCCGATGCGATCTTTCCGTCCACGGCGTGTTGGCTCGAACATACCCTGGGCCTGTCCGGCACCCCCGCCTTCGACGTGATGGCGGGGTGCTCGGGGTTCCTCTACGGGTTGGAGGTGGCCGCCGGGCTCCTCGCAAGCGGGGCCGCGCGCCGCGTCGGTCTCGTCGGCGCCGAGTGCATGAGCCGTGTCGTGGACTGGACCGACCGTCGGACCTGTGTCCTCTTCGGAGACGGTGCCGGTGCCGCCATCGTCGAGCCGGGGGACGGATCTACGGGCGTGCTGGCCTCGAACTGGGGCAGCGACGGTACGCTGGCCGAGATCCTTTGCGTACCTGCCGGAGGGGCGCGTGAGCCGGCTTCGGAGAAGACCCTCGAGGATCGGCGCCATTTCGTGCAGATGGAAGGCAGCCGTGTCTTCATCCACGCGGTCAAGGCCATGAGCCGAAGCGTTCGCGACGCCCTCGAGGCGGCGGGACTTTCCGGGGCGGACGTCGACGTGTTCATCCCCCACCAGGCCAATCTGCGGATCATGGACGCCACACGGGAGCGCACGGGCATTCCCGCCGATCGGGTCTTCTCGGTGCTCGATCGCTACGGCAACATCTCCGCGGCGTCCGTCCCGGTCGCGATCCACGAGGCACGCGAGCAGGGCGTGCTGAAGGACGGCGACATCTTGGCGCTCACGGCGTTCGGGACGGGCTTGACCTGGGCCGGGGCGGTCCTGCGCGTCTGAGCACCCGCACGTTCGGTGTAGGGCGAGACGCAGGTCGCAGCGTGCCGGAAGCGGCGCTGCCCGCCGCGGTCGAAGCGCGTTACCCTCCGTACGTCCCATGGGGGCGACGTTCCGCACAGGACCGGCGCGCGCGCCGACCCGATTCGCCGTGCTCCTGTCCTTGCTCGTGCTCTTCCTGTGGGCGGGCGGCAGGGCTTGGGCCGGGAACCCGGATCGGCGGTGGCGCACGATCACGACGGAGCACTTCCACATCCACTATGCCGCCGGACAGGAGGAGTTCGCGGCGAGAACGGCGGTGGCGGCAGAACGGGCCTATCGGGAACTTGCGCTCGACTGGGGACACCCGGTGCGGCAACGCATCCACGTCGTCGTCACCGACGCCACCGACTTCGCCAATGGCCGCGCCACGGTCACGCCGTTCCCGCGCGTCATCCTGAACGTCACGGCGCCCGAGTCGATGAGCGTCCTCGACACCTACGACGACTGGATCGACATCCTCGTCACCCACGAGTTGGTCCATATCGTCCACTTGGACACGATTCACGGGTTGCCCCGACTCGTCAACGCTCTCTTCGGTTTCGGGGTTCTCGGCAACCTGGTCAGCCCGAACGTGGCGCAACCGCGGTGGTTCGTCGAGGGCGTGGCCACCTACGAGGAGTCGGACAACACGAGCGCCGGACGCGGGCGCTCCGCGCTCTTCGACATGTACCTGCGGATGCCGGCGCTCGAAGGGCGCTTGCAGACCATCGACCAGGTCTCGAGCGGGGCACGCATCTGGCCCCACGGCAGTTCCGTCTACCTCTATGGCCTGCACTTCATGCGGTACATCGCGGAGCGATACGGTGCCGACAAATTGCGGGAACTCAGCCACGTCTATGGCGGGCAGGCCGTGCCCCTCGGGATCAACCGTGCGCTCGAGAAGGTGCTCGGCGTCGACTACCACACGTTGTGGCAGGAGTTTCGTCGGGACACCGAGCGCCGCTTTCGGGCCCAGGCCCGGCGGGTGCGCGCACGCGGACTCCGCGACGGTCGGCGGCTCACGTTTTCCGGACAGACGGTGCGCTATCCCACGTTCGAGCCGGACGGCCGACACGTGCTCTACTTCGCCAGCGACGGCCATCGTCTCGCCGAGATCCGCCGCGTCTCCCTGCGCGGGGCGGTCGTGCGGGAAGGCGTCGGCATCGGCCGAGAAGGTACGAGCGTGGGGGAAGAGCCCGTGCTCCAGGTGCAAGGCCTCACCCGCGTGGCGCGGACGCCCCAGGGCATCGTCCTGTCCCGGGTGGCCGCGGTGGATCTGCGCTACGACTGGTCGGATCTCTACCTGTGGCGGTTCGGCGACGACCCCCGCTCGTTCCGGCGATTGACGTTCGGCCGCCGCGCGAGCGAGCCCCACGTCGGGCGCGACGGCCGAACGGTCGTGTTTCGGCGCAACGACTCGGCCCAATCCCGCGTCGGCTTCCTCGATCTGCGCACGGGCGAGGTGACCGAGCTTGCGGCCCGGGCGCGGATCGAGCAGATCACGACGCCGACCCTCTCACCGGACGGAAGGTACGTGGCCTTCTCGGCCTTCGCGGAAGGCGGGTATCGGGACATCGTGCTCTACGACCGGAAGACCGGCTCGTACGAGCACGTCACCGCCGATCGGTTCAGCGACATCTCACCCACCTTCTCCCCGGACGGGCGCTACGTCGTGTTCTCGAGCGATCGCGACGGGATCTTCAACGTCCACGCCTACGACCTGCGAACGCGCCGACTCTACCAGGTCACCAACGTCTACGGAGGGGCGTTCGAACCTACCTTGTCGCCGGACGGCCGGACCCTGGTCTACGTGGGATTCACCTCCGACGGCTTCGACCTGTGGACGATGCCCTTCGATCCCCTCGATTTCCTCCCGGCCGTGCCGGCCGGGACCGTCGTGCCGCGGGCGAGGCCGACCGCTCCGACCTCCGATGCCACGCGAGGTGCCCGCGTCTACCGACCGAGCGAGACGTTCTTTCCCCGTGTCCTCTTCCCGTCGGCCTTCGACTTCCAGACCTCGGCGTTCGCCAACGAAATCGGGGCCCAGCTCGGGATCGCCGACGTCCTCGGCTTCCACGCGCTGAACCTGCGCTTCGCCTATCTGTTGCCCCCTGTGGACCAGCCCGTGGGCAGCGTCTCGTACACCTACGACCGCCTCTTGCCCACCTTCCGTTTCGAAGTGGCCCGTGCCTACGCCCTTCGAAGCGGTTTTCGTCGCTACGTCTACGACGCACCGGGCGAGACGGCGGACACGTTCGGTGCCTACGTGCAGGAAGGGTATCGGGAGAGCATCTGGACGGCGTCGGCCGTCATGGGGGTGCCACTGGTGATCGATCCGCGGTACCGGGTCCAGACGTCCGTGGGCTACCGCTTTACGCATCTCGACAATCTCGATGCCGACACCTTCGAGGCAGATCCCAACGCACCGCTGCCCCGCTTGCCCGAGACGGGGAACCTCGGCCAGGCCGATCTCCGCCTTTCGTTCTCGAGCGAACGTGCCGTCCAGTTCGGCTACGGCGGCGTCTACGGCACGACCGTCTCGGCCACCATGAGCATCCTCGACCGGGTCCTCGGCAGCGACTATGGCGATCTTCAGGCCCGTTTCTCCCTGACCCAGAACGTACCCATGCCCTGGCGGGGCCACCAGGTGCTCGCCCTTCGCGGCAGCGCCGGGGCGTCGGCCGGTGGCTTGCGTAGGCGGGGGGCGTTCTTCGTGGGGGGGCCTCCCGAGTACCAGGACGTCTTCCGGAGCCTGCTTGCGCGCACGCCCGTGGGCACGGGGGGCCTCGTGCGGGGCTATCGTCCGGGGGTGGTCGGCGGCCGGTACTTCTTCGTCGCGAACGCCGAGTACCGGATCCCGATCCTCGACGCGGAACGCGGTCTCGGAACGTTGCCGGCGTTCCTGCGTTCCCTCACCTTCATCCCCTATGCCGATGCGGGCCGAGCGTTCTCCGGCCCCCTGGCGTTCGGCGACGTACTCTGGGGTGTGGGAGCATCGTTCGTCATGAACTTCCGCGTCGGCTACGTCGAGACGATCAGCCTGTTCTTCGACTACGCCCACGGATTCGACGACGAACTCGGGCTCGATCAATTTCGGGCGATGGTGGCGCGCTCGTTCTGACCGTCCTCGGCGAAAGGGCGTGCCGCCGCCCGGGCCATGGCGGCCACGACGTCGGGATCTTCACCGAGGGCACCCGGTCGAAGTCGGATGGAGAGCTTCGGGTGGGTTCTAGAGAGACGTTCGACGAGCGCGGGGAGATCCCGGCGCACGTGGCCACCACCGCTCGACAGGAAGCACGCCACGATTTCGATGTCGGTGCATCCCGCGGCCGCCAGGCGTTCGACGGCGTCCTCCGGCGTCGGTGGGCCGTGCCCGAGGTAGGCCGTGGCGGCCTGCACGCCGTGCTCGCGCCGAAGGGTTCGGCAGACCGCCTCGACGGGGCGGCGCCAGGCCGGATCGGGAGAGCCGTGGGCGAGCAGCACGATGCCGCCGAGATGGCGCGGGCGCGTCATTCCACGACCCTGCGCAGATCGACGGCAAAGACGTCCGGCGATGCGGCGAGTTCGTCGAGCAATGCCCGCGGCGGCTCGCGTTCCAGGGTGATCGTGGCGCACGCGGCTTCGTCGCCCGCGAACACGATGTTCTGCATCTCCTGGACGTTCAGGTCCGCCTCCCGAAGTGCACCGAGGACGCCGGCGAGTACGCCGACCCGATCGCGGTGGCGAACGACGACCGTCCACCGGGCCGGCCGATCCCGCACGATGTTGACGGCGTTGGCCGGGGTGCCCGTCTCGAGATAGGTTCGTACGACGCGGACCATCTCCTCGGCCGTCGCAACCTCCGCCTGCTCGGTCGACGCGCCGATGTGGGGCGTGCCCACGACGCCTTCGAGCCCGCGCAGGGGCGAGTCGAAGGGCGCGGAGCCCGAACCGGGCTCGCTTTCGAAGACGTCGAGTCCGGCCCGCAGATGCCCCTCGGCCACCAACTTGGCGAGGGAAGCATCGTCGACCACGCCCCCGCGTGCCGTGTGCACGACGATGGTGCCCCGCCGCAGCCGCCGCAGCCGCGCCTCGTCGAAGAGGTGGTGCGTCTCGTCGGTCAGCGGCACGTGGATGCTCAGGGCGTCGACCTCGCCGAGCATGTCGTCGAGCCCGGTGGCGCGCCGGACGCCGTGGGCCTTCGCCGTCGCGTCGTCGAGGGTGCGGCTGTAGGCCACCACGTCCATGCCGAAGGCGCGCGCCCGAGCAGCCACGGCTCGGGCGATGGCACCGAAGCCCACGAGGCCGAGGGTGCGTCCGAAGAGCCCGCGGCCGGTCCCGTATTTCTTCTTGTTCCACGTCCCGGCGTGGAGATCGCGGTTGGCGGCGACGAGTTGCCGGTCGACGGCCAGCAGGAGGGCCATGGCCAGCTCCGCGACGGCGATGGCGTTCTTGCCCGGACAGTTGGCCACGAACACCCCGCGCCGGCTGGCCGCTGCGAGGTCGATGGTGTTGACGCCGGCACCCGCGCGGACGATGAGCGAGAGCTGGGTGCCCGATTCGATGGCGGCCTCGCGAACCTTCGTGGATCGCACGACGAGCACCGTCGGATCGTGCTCGGCCATGGCGGTCGGCAGATCGTCGGCCGTCGTGTCGGGGGCGAACACCACGTCGAATCCGAGGGCGGACAAACCGTCACGGCCCTGGGGGGGGATCTTGTCGGCAACGAGGGCGCGCATGGTGCATCGATATCACGACGAGCCCGGGCCCGAGTTCCACGGCGCCCGAAACTGCGTTCGTTCCCCATTCGCCGGCCGATCCGGTGGGCCGTCCGTGGACGGCCCGCGGGATGGAAGGCATGATCGAACCGACGTGCTGCGACGAAGCTTCGGTTGCGGCTGGCCCGGGCGGCGCCTCGGGCGACGACGGCGGCGGCCATGGAGGCTGCGGCTCCTGCCGTGGCTCGTGGGGGCGATCGGGTGCCGCGCGCAACAAGAGCCCGCACCGGTGCCCGGCCCCTCGGCGGTTCCGACGGAGCCATCGGACGCGCCGATGCCGGCGCCGACCCCTTCCACACCTGCGGTCCCGCGATCCGAAGTGCCCCCGGCACCGAAGCGGCCCGACCGTCCCGCACCGCCGCCTCCGCCCGAAGGTCCATGTCCGTCTCGGTCGTCGGCCCCTGACGTGGGCGTACTCGTCGCACCCGCGCGCCCGGAAGCCGACCATCCCCTTTCGGTGGTGGCGGCCACGTTCGACGGTGCGCCCCTGCGATCGTCCCTGTCGCTCGCCCTCGAGGACGCTGCCGGACGGCGCCTGCCCGTCGACGTGCGCACCGATTGGGGGGAACCGGACGCCGTGATCGGTACGGTGACGCCCGAGCGGGCCGGGCGCTACGTCGCGAAGGTCGGCCTCGACGGTCGGGTGGTCGCCTGCGAGGTGGTACGCGTGCGGCCATCGTCCCGTGCCGGGCCCGCGCGCGCCGCCGATGCACCATGGCCGGCCCGCAGGCGGTGGACGGTGGCCGAGGAGGCCCTCTATGCCGCGTGGGTACGCGAGCTGTTCCGCGCGGGGCGCGACGATACCCTGGCCCACGACGCCCTGCACGAGGTAACTTCCGATCCAGCACGAAATTTTTTGTGGAATGCCTTGGGGTTGGGCGAGGACCTTCCCCCCGACCAGGGCGGGCTCTTCCTGCAGCCGGATTGCGCGGACACCCCGTACTTCCTACGGGCCTACTTCGCCTGGAAGCGGGGCCTGCCCATGGGGTTTCGCCACTGCTCCCGCGGCAAGGGGCGCCCGCCGGCCTGCGGCCCCCTCGTGGACGTGCGCGAGCGACTGGCCGAAGCCGATGGCGCGACCGTGCTCGAGCGGGTGGGGCGGGCCTTCTCGCGCACCATCGCTTGGGGCGTCCATTCGGGCAACGGCCGGGTGCCCCACGAGTCGGATCGCAGCGACTTCTATCCCGTGGCCTGGACCCACCGGGGCATCCGTCCCGGCACGATCTACGCCGACCCCTACGGGCACGTCTTCGTCGTGGTCGGGTGGTTTCCACCGTCCGGACGACGGCCGGGCGTGCTCTACGCCGTCGATGGCCAACCCGACGGGAGCCTTACGCGCAAGCCCTTTTGGGAGGGGAACTTCCTGTGGAACCCCGACCCTGCGCTCGGTGGCAGTGGATTCAAGGCATTTCGTCCGGTCGTATACGAAGATGGCGTACTCACGGCCGTGTCGAATCGCACGCTGGAGCGAGATGCCGACGCGGCCTTCTTCGCGGGACCGTACGCCGTCTCGGCGCAGGCCTTCTACGATGCCCTCGACGCGTTGATCACGCCGGGCACGCGGGATCCGGTGGCGAGCCTCGAACAGGCCGTGGAACATCTGGCTGCCGCCGCCCGTGTCCGGGTCCGCTCGGTGGACAATGGCGTCCGCTACGTTCGGGCCCACCCCGGGCGGAAGGTGGCGATGCCCGATGGCGCCGCGATCTTCGAGACCCAGGGGCCATGGGAGGACTACTCGACGCCCGCCCGGGACCTGCGGCTCCTCATCGCCATCGACGTGGTGCTCGCCTTCCCCGAGCGGGTGCGACGGCGCCCGGAGCGCTTCGGGATCGACCCGGCCGACGTCGCGCGCCTGGTCGACGACCTGGAGCGACGGCGCGCCGCGCTCCTCGCCGATCCGCGCTACGGGATCACGTACACCCGCAGCGACGGCTCGCCGTGGTCGCTGACCCTGGCCGATCTCGTCGCGCGTCGCGAGGCCCTCGAGGTCGCCTACCACCCCATGGACTGCCCAGAGGTACGTTGGGGGGCGGCCCCCGGCAGCGACGAGGCATCGACCTGCGATCGCCGGGCCCCCGAGGACGATCGGCGCAAGATGGAGGCCTATCGCGGCTGGTTTCGCGCGCGTCGGCGGCCCCCCCGCGGGGATCCGGGGCCGCCCGTGGCCGGTGATTGACGAGGCGCCGCGCGAAAGCTAATCCCGGGAAACGTGACCGCCCGAGACGAGCGACGACGACACGCCCGAATCGCCCTTGCATGTCCCGTTCGTGTGCAGCGCAACGATCGGCGCACGGAGGGGCGTCTCGTGGACCTGTCCCTCGGTGGGGCGAGCCTGCGGGCACCGACGGATGCGCCGTACGCCCTCGGGGAGCGCCTCTCCTTGGAGATCGACCTGCCCGGGCTCGAGGACCCGGTGGAAATCGACGCCGTCGTCCGTTGGGTGGACGCCATCGATACCGCGCGGATCGGCGTCCAGTTCGCGACGGGGCTTCGTCCGCGGGAGGTGTACGCCGTCAACCAACTTGCGCGCAGGCAGCAGGGGTAGGGGACGTGCGGTGCGGCCTCGCCTTCGCCGTGGCGTCGGCGTGTGCCCTCGGACCCGTGTCCCAGGCGGCCGCCCGCGCGGGTGCGGTCGATCCGCGCCAGCCGTCGCGCTCCGATGCGGTGGCCTGGCCCCCGACGCGGGCGACCGTCACGGCGCCGACGCGATCGACCCCGAAGACGTCGCCTTCACCCCCGGCGCCCCGGGTCGAGGAGCGCCGCCGCGTCCGCATCGCCGTGGGATTCTCCCCGGAGGCACCGGGGACCCGGGAGGAACGGCGTATCGTGGACGAACTCGAGGCCTCCGCGCGCAAGGTCGCAGGATTGTCCACGTCCGTACGCAGGCTTCGCGCCGGGGCCCCTGAGCCCGCCCGCATCTGCCGCGAAGGCCGCGAGGATCTCGTGGTGGTGGTGGGCTACGTGCCCGGGCGCCGCCACCCCGTGCTGCTGCCCTACGACTGCCTGCTCGATCGCCCACTCGGGATCCGCGGCCGTGCGGCAGCGCGAGATCCGCGGCTGTTCGAGACCCTCTGGGCCGAGCACGAGCGCCTCGTCGAGCAAGGCGTGCGGCCCCGGCGCCGCTGGGTGAACCTCGGTCCGAAGGCCCGCGGGGCCATCATCGGGACCGCCGTGGTGTTGGTGCTCGGGGCCGCGGTCGCGATTCTGGTGGTGGGCGCCTTGCGCAAGGAGCAGGTCGTGCTCAAGGTGCACCCATGACCCGCGGCCCCGGCTCCGTGATGCGCTTCGTGCGCATTCTCGTCCTGGCTCTCTTCTTCGCGGGGGTGTTCGCGGCGCCGCGGGCGGCGCGAGCCGAGACCGGGGCGGTGCCGAGGTTCGTCGTCTCCGAGGCCACGGCCGAGGCCCGGGTGGGACGCATTCGGTTGCGGTACGACCCGGCGCTCGCCGAGGAGGCGCGGTTCCTGTTGGAACATGCCCCGGGCTTCTGGTCGGTGGTGGAGCGCCAGCTCGAAGGGGATCTGGACGATACGTTGACGATCCACCTGGTGGATCACGCCGGCGCCGTGGCGTCGGCGACCGGGATGCCGCGGTGGGTGGCGGGCGTCGCCCGTCCGGAGACGGGGGAGATCGTGGTGGCGCGCCACGGGCCGGACGGCAGCCGGTCGGACCTCGCCGGACTGCTGCGTCACGAGATGGCGCACGTGGCCCTCTATCGCGCCGTGGACGGCCACAGGGTGCCTCGCTGGCTGCACGAGGGCGTGGCCGAGAGCCTTGAGGGCAAGGTGAGCCTGGCCCGCGCGGAGACCCTGGCCGGCGCCGTGTTCGGACCCGGCGTGCCGGAACTGGCCGACCTCGAGCGCGCCTTCTCGTCCGACGATCCGACGGAGGTCTCGGTGGCCTACGCGGCGGCTCGCGACTTCGTGGCCCACCTGCGCGGGCTCGACGGGTCGGGGGCGGCCTTCCGGCAGTTCCTCTACGAGCTGTCCGAGGGCTACACCGTCGATGCCGCAGCGGTCCGTGCCTTCGGTCGAACCCTCCCCGAGTTGGTACGAAGCTGGCGTACCGCACTGCCGGATCGCTTCGTGTGGTACGCCCTGGCGGCCGGCGGCGGCCTGCCGTTCGCCGCCCTCCTGCCCTTGGTGGCGGCCGCGTGGTGGCGCCGCCGCAGGCTCCTGCGGGAGGCCTTCGCTCGACTCGAAGCCGAGGATCGGCGGGTCTTCGGCGAGTCGGCCATGGCCCCTTCGTATGTGGCCTGTGCGGGCTCGTAGGAGGCTTGCAGCGTGCTCCGGGTCACTGGCGGCGCGCACAAGGGGCGCAGGCTCGCGCCCCTGCCGCGGGGCTCGCCGGCGCGTCCCGTACCGGCGCGCGTGCGCGAAGCGGTGGCCTCGAGCCTTGCGCCCAAGATCCCGGGGGCCCGGATCCTCGACCTCTTCGCCGGGTCCGGCATCGTCACCTTCGAGCTGCTCAGCCGCGGCGCGGCCTCGAGCGTCCTGGTGGAGCGCGATGCCGCCCTCGTGGCGCGACTTCATCGTGAGGTGCGTCGCCTCGGGCTGGCCGAGTGCGCCACGGTGGTACGGGCCGGCGTCGAGGACTTCCTCGCCCGGCCGACCGGCCGATCGTTCGATCTCGTGTTCGTCGACCCGCCCTACCGGGATGCGGCCTGCCTCATGCAGGTTTGCACCCGACTCGCGACCGCCCGGATCCTCGCCCGGGGGGCCGTGGTAGTGTCCCACCGGCCCGTCGTGCGCGGACGGGCCGACCCGCTCGAACTGCCGTCCGGTTGGGAGGTCGTGCGCAGTCGCCGGTACGGTCAGGCGTTGTTCGAGTTCTTCACGATGCCCCACGAGCCGACGAGTACATGACCGCCTTTCGACTCTCGACCCTCGCCCGCAGCCTTCGCCCGTCCGCCACGTTGGCCGTCTCCGCGCGCGCCAAGGCCATGCGCGCCGAGGGGCGCACGGTCTACGACCTGAGCGCGGGCGAGCCCGATGCGCGGCCGCCCGAGCCCGTGCGCCGGGCCGTGGCGCAGCGCGTGGAGACCGAGCCCATGGGATACGCCCCGGTCCCCGGCTTGCCGGAACTGCGGGCTGCGGCGGCGCGGGATCTCGCCGCCTTCCACCGCCGCGAGATCGACCCCGCCGAGATCGTCGTGACGTGCGGAGCCAAGCAGGCCCTGGCCAACCTGTTTCGCGTCGCCCTCGAACCGGGGGACCGGGTCGTGCTGGCGGCACCGTACTGGGTGAGCTATCCGGCGATGGTGCGCCTTGCGGGGGGCGAACCCGTGGTGGTCGAGACTCGCGCGGCCGACGGGTTCCGCCTCGAGCCCGATGCGCTTGCGGAGGTTCTCGACGGGCGTGTGCGCCTGGTCGTGCTCAACAGCCCGGCGAACCCGACGGGGGTGGGCCTCGACGTCGAGACGCTGCGGCGCATCGCCGAGGTCGTCGATCGCAAGGCGCCCGAGGCCTGGATCGTCACCGACGACATCTATCGCAAGATCACCTACGACGGATTCGAGGCCACGTCGGCCTTCGTCGCGGCCCCGGGGTTCGAGCGGATCGTGGCGGTGGACGGCGTGTCCAAGAGCCATGCCATGACGGGGTATCGCGTCGGCTTCCTGTACGGGCCGCCCGAGGTCGTCCGGGCCGTGTCGGCCGTGCAGGGCCAGACGACCTCGGGCGCGGCGACGCCGTCGCAGATCGGGGCGGTCGCGGCCCTTTCCGACCCCGCGTGTGCCGAGGCGTTGTCGCGGATGAACGCCACGTTCGCCCGGCGTCGCGGCCTGGCCCTGGAACGGCTCGGCCGGCTACCGGGAGCGACGCTCGTACCGCCCGACGGGGCCTTCTATCTATTCCTGGACGTGTCGGCCCATTGCGGTTCGAACGCGCGCTTCGAGGACGACGTGGCCCTCGCCACCTGGCTGCTCGAAGAATATGGGGTCGCCTGCGTGCCCGGCACCCCTTTCGGCCATCCGGGTGGCCTGCGACTTTCCTTCGCGGCGGCCGACGAGGTGCTCGACGCGGCGTTCGACGCCATGGAGACGGCATTCGCCCGGATCGTCGGGGCGGGGGCCTGAGGGCCGTCCTCAAGGCGCCCGGCCGGCGGCCGATGACGCGACCGTGGCCCGTGCTTCGCGTAGCCGTCCGCGCATCGTGACCGTCGGCCGTGGTCGGCCCGGGCCGTGGCACGAGCGGCTCATGCGGATCGAAGCGGGGGATCTGCGCTACGTCGACCTGGATGCGGGCGCCGTGCCGGATACACCGACGCCGGACGTCCTCGTGCTGCTGCCGTCCATCGGGGCCGACGACGCACGGAACATCGCGCAGGCCTGGTGCGGTCGAAGTGCCATCTTCGCCGCGGCGAGCGTCCGGCCGGACCTGGCGGACGTGCGAACGTTGCCGGGCGATCCGGCGGCCGTCGACCCCTGCTCCCTGCGAACGCGGATCAACGCAGCAGCGGCGGCGGCGCGGGGCAAGCGCCCGACCACCGCCTGGAGAGGGATCGCGCCGGTGGATCCGACGCCCGACGGCGTGCGGGACGTGTCCACCCTCGGCGTCGACGTGGCCCTCTTCGTCGGCGCTGCCGGCGCCGCCCGGCAACTCGAGACGTGCCTTGCGTGTGCCAAGCACATGCGTGTGCCCTTGGTCGTCGCCGTCCACCACACGCCGTCGCGCAGGGCGGCGTTTCGCAGCGAGGTGTCCCGCTTCGGACGCACCGCCGCCACGGTGCTCCCCGCCGATCCACGGGGCCTCGAGCCGGGGCTGTACTTCGTGCCGGCGCCCCTCGGCCGCGAGCGGCCCGGGCCCGACCTCGACGTCGTCGCCACGAACCTGGCCGATGCTGGCCTCGTGGTGTTCGAGTGCATCGGGTCCGGCGCGGGGGACAAGGGGCTGTGGGGGGCGCGCGCCGTGGCGGACGCCGGCGGGACCGTCGTCGCCCTCGAGCCCGCAAGCTGCGCCGTTCCCGAACTCGTGGAGGCCGCCCTCGCCGAGGGACTGTGCGCTGCCACCCTGTCCCCGTCGGTCTATGCCGCCACCTTGCGGCAGGTGGTCCCCCGGGTTTGCGCCGCGAACGATCTCGCGCGACGCTCCCCGGCGGCATGATCATCGAAGTCGAGAAGGGCCGTCGCGCCACCATCGAGCAGATCCGCGATCTTGCGGCGCGCTTCGGCAACCGCGTCGAGATCACGGAGGGGGACGGGTTCTACTGCACGGTGCACGTGATCGGCGACACGCGGGAGTTCGCGACCCGGGAGGGCTACATTCGTGACCTGCCCGGCGTGCGCAAGGCCTTCCGCATCGAAAGCGACCACAAGAACATCGCCCGCGTGGCCCGCGGCGAGGGAGGGCTCGTGCGAAGGCCCCGGCGCGTGGTCGAGGTGCCGGGGCTCGACGGCAAGGTGCGGCGGATCGGGACGGGCAAGCACGTCTTCATCGTCGGTCCCGATTCGCCCCAGACGATGGAGCAGACCCTGGCCATCGCCCGGGCGGCCCGCTCCATCGGCGAGCGTTACGGCATCTTGGACCGTATGATCCTGCGAGGCGGCGCCTTCAAGCCGCGAACGCGGCCGACCGATTGGCGCGGGCTCGGGATGCAGGGCATCGCCATGCTCGACGCGGCCCGCGAGGAGACGGGGCTCCCCTATGCCACGGAGGTCATGGACCACAACCTCGCGCCGGAGATCGCCGAGCACGCCGACATGCTGCAGATCGGCACGCGCAACGCCCAGAACTTCGATCTGCTCGAGGCCGTGGGCCGCCTGCCACGGCCGGTGATCCTCAAACGCGGGTTCGGCAACGAGGCGAACGAGTGGTTCTTCGCCGCCGAGTACGTCGCCAACCAAGGCAACCTGGACATCGTGCTGTGCGAGCGCGGGATGAAGACCCTGTTCACCAAGGGGGGCTACTGCCGCAACCAGCCCGACTTCAACGCCATCACCCATGCCCGCAAGACGACGATCCTGCCCGTCATCTTCGATCCGAGCCACGTGGCCGGCGATCATCGCATCGTGCCCGAGAACCTGGTGGCCTCCCTCGGGCACCTCGTCGACGGCACGATCACCGAGACCCTGCACGACGAGGCGTTTCGCAAGGAACAACTGTGCGACGCCGGCCAGGCCCTCTTGATGGACCACTACGCGCGGGTCGTCGAGGCCGTGCTCGCGTTCGAGGAGCACGTTCGGCCCCATCTCGAGGCGGTGCTGGCCGACCTCGACGTCCCGGTGTGACGCCAGCGGGCGCGGGCCGCGCCCGCATGTGACATCCCTCCACGGGCGGCGGTCGGATGCACCGTTCGGGGTTGCTAGCATTCCGCCCACCCCGAACACGGAGGCAGCCATGCGATTTTCCAACGCGTTCATTCCGCGCCGCGCCTACTGGTCGACGCCCTTTTGCAAGTGGCAGGGATCGTTCTCGGACCTGCATCCCATCCGCTTCGCGGCCGACGTCGCCACCAAGGCGTTGGCGCGCCGGGAGATCTCGCCCGAGGTGCTCGATCAGGTGGTGCTCGGCTGGACCGTGCCGAGCAAGCAGGTGTTCTACGGGGCGCCGTACCTCGCGGCGCTCGTCGGGGCGCCGGGGATCACCGGGGCCATGATCTCCCAGGCCTGCGCGACCTCGGCGGCGGCGGTGGCCCATGCGGCCTCGTCCGTATCGTGCGGCGGCTCGGCGGCGAGCCTCGTGGTCCTCGCCGACAAGTGCAGCAACGGGCCCCACGTGGTCTACCCGAACCCGTCGGGGCCGGGTGGCAAGCCGGACGCCGAGGACTGGGTCTGGGATGCCTTCAACCGCGACCCGTGGGCCAAGAACGCCATGATCGAGACGGCCGAGAACGTCGCGCGCGCGGAGAAGATCACCCGCGAGGAACAGGAGGCCATGACCCTGCTGCGGTACGAGCAGTACAAGAAGGCCGTCGAGTCCGGGTTCCATGGGCGTTTCTTCGTGGCGCCCTACGAGGTCAATCCGACGGGCCGCAAGGTGTTGCGGGTCGTCGAGCACGACGAAGGCGTCTTTCCCACCACCAAGGAGGGGCTTGCGAAGCTGCGTCCCGTGCTCCCCGACGGCACCGTGACCTTCGGGACGCAGACGTACCCTGCCGACGGCAATGCCGGGCTGCTCGTGTGTTCGAAGGAGCGGGCCACGGAGCTTTCCGGGGGGGAGGCGCCCATCGAGGTGATCTCCTACGCGACGGCGCGGGTGGAGAAGGGGATGATGGCCAAGGCGGTGGTTCCCGCGGCACGCCGTGCCCTCGAGGCGGCCGGCATCGGCGTGGGCGACCTTGCGAGCGTCAAGACGCACAATCCCTTCGCCGTCAACGACGTCTACTTCTCGCGCGAGATGGGCATCGCCCCGGAGGACTTCAACCGCACGGGTAGCTCCCTGATCTTTGGGCATCCCCAGGGCCCGACCGGGGCGCGTCTGCTCATCGAGGGGATCGAGGAGGCCCAAGAGCGGGGCGGCGGTTACGTCCTCTTCGCGGGCTGCGCGGCGGGGGACACGGCGGCCGCCATCGTCGTGCGTGTGTGACCGTGGCTCCTTCGGATCGCGACGGAGAGAACGGCCGCGCTCGCGGCTGTCCGACCTGTGGCCGCCCCCCACGGCCGAAGGACGACGCCGCGTATCCGTTTTGCTCCAGACGGTGCAAGCTCGCCGATCTCGGTGCATGGCTCGACGAGCGTTACCGGATCCCGGCACCGGACGAGGTGCCCGACACGATGGACCAAGGCGGCGGGGACGTACCATAACGGCGTTTCGTCCGGTATCATCTTCGCCATGGAAGCAGGGGGACGCCTTCACCAAGCGCGGTGGCACGCCGTGGCCTACGCGCTAGCCATCCTCGTCGGAGCCTGCGAACCGGCGACCGAGGGGCTCGGGGGATCGGGTGGCGGCGACGGCAGCGGTACGGCTGCCACGTCCGACACCGCGGCCTCGACCAGCAGCGGTGTGGCGACGACGACCGGCACGTCGCAAGGGTCGGCGAGTGCCACCGGGACGACCTCCACCTCCACGGGCACGGACGCCGGCGGTTCGACCGCGGGCGTCACGTCGAGCACGTCGGGGGGCACCACCGGGATGGTGGGCTCTACGACGGGCGTGGGCTCTACGACGGGCGTGGGCTCTACGACGGGCATGGGTTCGACGACCGGCATGGGTTCGACGACCGGCATGGGTTCGACGACCGGCATGGGCTCGACCACGGGGATGGGCTCGACCACGGGGGGCGGCGGCCTCGGGATGTACGACGGGCCGTGCGCGTCCAACGACGACTGCGAAGCGGGCCTCGTGTGTGACAAGGAAGGGGGCTGGAAGGGCATCGCCGACTGGGCCGACGGGTCGTTCTGCACGCATCCGTGCACGGAGAACGGCGATTGTCCGGCGGCCAACGGCGGCACGGCGCCGGCCTTCTGCGGCCTGGGCGACGTGTGCAGGCTCAACTGCGATCCGTTGCAGCAGGGGGGGGATTGCCCGCCGGGGATGACGTGCCTGGGCAAGGCCCTTTCGACGGACTTCTGTTCCTACGTTCCGTGACCTGCTGCCGTCGTCACGCGCCGGGGCCGGCGCGGCGATCGATCTCGACCCAACCCCCGGCCGGGAGCGTGACCGGCAGCCGCCATGGGCCGTAGGCCGTGCGGCAAAGGGCCAGCACGCGGGACCCGAGGGCGGCGAAGATGCGCTTGACCTCGTGGAACTTGCCGCCCACCAACACGATGCGGCACACGGGGCCCGGGGCGGGGCGCAACAGGCCCGGGTGCGCCTTCTCGTCGGGCACGGTTTCGATCCTACGGATCTCGGGCCGGTGGCCGTCGTCGAGCACGAGGTCTTCGGGGCACGGCGCGGGCGGGCGGTCGAGCAGGGCCTCGTAGGTGCGTTCGATCCCGTACTTGGGGTGGGCGAGCCGATGGACCCACGTGCCGTCGGTCGTCCACAGCAGGAGCCCCGTCGTGTCGAGGTCGAGGCGGCCCACCGCCCGCAGGTGGCGATGGAGCGGGGCACCGGCGAGCAGTTCGTAGGCGGTCGCGTGGCGCCGGTCGGAACGGGCGGTCACCACCCCTGCGGGCTTGTGCTGCAGCACGTGGACGTGCTCGCGCAGGACGAGGGGCTCGCCGTCGAGGCGTACGGTCAGGGGCAAGTGGGACGGCGGCACCCTCTCCTTGGCATCCGTCCATGGCGTGCCGTCGTGGCGGGTGAGGCGACCGGCCCGGATCGCCCGGGTGGCGGCCCGGCGACCGAGGCCGCTCGAGCGGGCGAGGAGCAGGTCGAGGCGGGGCACGGGGGCCGAGTCTAGGGGCATCCTGCGGGGCCGCGCTCGGGTCGCGAGGAGCTCGCCTTCGCGGTGCGTGTAGGCTTGCCGGCCGTGGGGAGTGCGCCCCTCCTACCCGACGAGGCCCGCGTCGTGGACCGGGCCCGACGGGGCGACAAGGCCGCGTTCGCGCAGATCTACCGCGCCTACGCCCGTCCCCTCTACGCCCGGGTGCTCGCGCCGTTCCTCGGCGACCGCGACGACGCCGAGGACGCCCTGCGCGAGACCTTCATCGCGTTCCATCGTGCGCTTCCATCGTATGCGTGGAAGCCGCCGGGGCTTTGGCCCTACCTTGCGACCCTCGCGCGCAACAAGGCCCGGGACCTGTTGCGGGCATCGGGGCGAAGGCAGCGGCTGCGCGGTGCGTACGCCGAACTGCTCGATGCCCTGCCCGCAGCTCGGTCGGTTCCCGAAGCTCCGGACGACGCCGTGTTCCGCGGCCAACTTCGGGCGCACATCGAACAGGTCCTCGAGTCCATGAACCCACGGTACGCCACGGTGCTCCGCATGCGCCTGCTCGAAGGCCGTGATCGTCCCGAGTGTGCCGAGTCCCTCGGCGTCACCCTCGGCAACCTCGACGTCCTCTTCTTCCGCGCCGTACGGGCGTTTCGCAAGGCGTGGAACACCCTCCATGGCGAGGAGGCGAAGGCGCCGTGACCTTCGTGCGGTTTCGCCGCCGACCCCGTCGGCGTAAGCTATCGCCGTCCGCCGTCGTTCCGGCGATCGAGCCCGACATGGACCCCTCGCAGCACCCGCCCCCGGACACCGCCCCGGACGCCCTCGACGGCGTGTGGGAGGAGGATCTGCGTCGCGGACAGGCGGCCGAGGGCGAGCGCGGGTCGGTCGAGGACGAGTTGGCCGTCGTGCGCCTCGTGCGCCATGCGGCGTCGCCTGCGGACCTCGATCCGGCCGTGGCGGACCGGGTGCTCTCCGAGGTCGAGCGGGCCGTCCGGCCGCGTCGGCGCTTCCTGCGGTGGCCGGTGGCGATGGGCGGCCTCCTCGCGGGCGCAGCCGCCGTGGCGCTTTGGGTGCGCGCACCCGACGGGGCCGTGTCCGAGGAGACGGCCCCGGCGAAGGTGGCCGCCGGGGCGCCTTCGCCCGAGGCATCGACCGTCGCCCCGCCCGCGAGCGGGGGGGGCGGAGCGACGACCGGTACGTCCCGCCTCCTCGAGGCCCAGTTCGCCCGGCTCGAGCCGATGGAGCGTGCACGGATCTCGCGTCACGTGGCGTCTGCGCGCCGAGGCCTGGTCGAAGACCTCGTGGGCCGCCTCGGCGCCCCGGCCGCCGCAGGAGGCATGCCGTGAACGCATCGAGGACCCGAAGGTGGCGGGGGCTGCTCGCGGCTGCGGTGTGCCTCGCCCTTGTGGGGGCCGGCGGCATGGCGGTGCAGTCCTCCAAGCGCCGGGCCGCCACGGTGGGGATCGCTCAACTCGTCGAGGTGGCCGAGGCCCAGGCGGACGTGCACGAGCGGGCAGGAAGGCCCGACGAGGCGGCCCGCGTACTCGACGATGCCCTGCGCGCACCGTGGCCGAAGACGGCCGATCGGGACGTGGCGATCGCCCTGCGCAGCGCCCTGCTCGGTCGATGGGCGCGGCTTCGGCTCGACGACCCGAATCTCTCCGATGATGAACGAAACCGCGTCCGCGATCGTATCGTCGCGCACCTCGACGATGCATCCGAGCTCCACGAAGACGCCTTCACGGCACGGTTGTTGGCCATCCTCGGCGAGATCTACGAGGCGGAGGGCCGCGACGACGAGGCGCTTGCGGCCTACGAACGGGCCCTCGAGATCAATCGGACGCTACTCGAACGACTGCTCGAGGAGGGCGGCGATGCCCCCTGAGTCGAACCGGCGCCATGCATGTCGCCGGCCGGCATCGAGCCGTCGCAGCCGCCGACAGCGATGGATGCTCGTCGCGGCGCTCGCCGGCGTCGCCGCCGCGGTGCAGGCGGGCTGCGCCGCCAAGCGAGCGGGGGCACCGGCGCCCGCAAGGACGGCGGCGCCCGGTGCTGCGGGGGCCGAGTACGAGGCCGCCGAAGCCCGGGCGCCCGAGGATCTCGACAGCCTCGTCGCTCGCCTCGACGCCTACGAGGCCCGCCTCGGACGCCTCGCCGGTCGCCGCCGGGGCGAAGGTGCCGAGGCCGAGGCCGTCGCGGAGCCGGCGCCACGACCTACCGAGGCGGATGTCGCGGCGGATGCGGCCGCACCCCGGGCTGCGGTACGTCGGGATCGGCCCGCGACGGAAGCCGCGCCCGGGGACCGGTGCAGCCAGGTGTGCGAACTCGAAGACGCCATCTGCGACCTGGCGGATCGGATCTGCGATCTGGCGGCACGGCATGCCGGTGAGCCTCGCTACGAGGCGGCGTGTCGGCGGGCCGAGGACGACTGCAACCGGGCCCGCGATGCATGCTCGGCGTGCAATCCAGGGCAACCATGACGGACGTATCGCCGGAACGAGGCGCGGAGGCGGACACGGGCCGCGGGCCGGTGTTGCTGCTGGTGCCCGACCCCGACGCCGACCGGGGCGTCGTCCGCGAGGTGGCCGGGCAGGGCGTCGTCGACTTCCTGGTTCGGCAGGCCCGGGAAGCAGGGTTTGCAGAGGTACTCGTCGCGCCCGGCGTGAAGGCGACGGTTCCGTCGGCGCGCGAGGTCTGCGGGCTCGATTCCGTCGAGGCTCCGGCCCTCGTGGCCTACGAGACGACGTACGTACGTGCCGCGTTGCTCCGTCTCATGGTGGAACATCCCCTCGACGACGACGAGCGGTTCACGGTCTACGACATCCACGGACGACCCGCCGGGGTGTTCTTCGGGCGGCTGTTCCGCGTGCCCGAGGATCTGCCGGTGGCCGAGGCCCTCGACCTGCCGGCCGAACTCGAGGATCGAGCCGCGGTTCGGTGGGTGGGGGAGCCCGATCGGCGCGATGTGACCGCGATGGTCTACGCCGACGCCGGGGTCGAGAACCTGACGGCGAATCCCTGGGACGTCCACGTCCTCGAACGATTGTTGCGCGTGTTGGCGCCGTGGGGCAGCCGGCCCGAGCGGGTGGAGTTCGCGGCGCTGGTCCTCGCGATCTCGGCGGGGCTCGTGCCCATGCTCCGCACCGGGTGGAGCCCGTTCGTCGGCGCCCTGGCCCTGGTCCTCGCGGTCACCGTGCAGCGCGCGATCGTCCCGCTGCGGCGCTTGCACGGGACGCCGCCCCCGACGGACCGGCTGGCCGATGCGATCCGTTCCATCGGGCACGCTTCGTATACCGTTGGCCTCACATATCGCCTCGTCAACGACGAGTCCCGTCCGCTGGTGGCCAGCCTGGTGTTGCTCGTGGTCGGTGCCGGCGCGGCGTTGCTCGCGCTGCTGCGCGCCCGGGAATATCTCCAGGGACGTGCCGAAGGGCCGCTTGCCCTGCAGCGGGCCGAGGCATGGATTCGGCGCATGGGCGTCGATCCGGCCGCCTGGTGGCGCGGCCTGCCGGCCCTCGAGTTGCTCGCGCTTGTGCTCGCGGTCCTCGGGCGCGCCACGTTGCCGTGGTTCGTGTTCGTCCTGGCGTCGGCCGCCCGCCTGTGGCGATGGTTCGTCACGGGAGAGTTGGGGCGGTGGAAAGCGACGGAACCCGGGTTCGACGTGGGCGAGGCGTCGGGCGCGCGAGGGGTGTCCGGCGTGGTCGCCGAGGTCTCCGAGGGGAAGGGGCCCGACGCTGAAAACGGCGAAATTTCGCGACCTGGGGCCGTTTCTCCACGGTCGGAAGTTTGACCCCCCCGGGGGTGGGTGCTAGCGTTCGCACGCTCGAAGCGCTCCGGCAACACCCGTCGAACGGCCCTTCGAAGACCCACCATGACCACACGCACGCTGCCCCTGCTCCCCCTGCGCGAACTCGTCGTCTTCCCCCACGAGGTCGTGCCCCTCTTCGTCGGCCGCGAGAAGTCCATCGAGGCCCTCGAACGGGCCATGGCGGCGGATCGGACGATCCTCCTTTGTGCCCAGAAGCGAGCCAAGGTCAACGATCCGCGGCCCGACGGGATTCGCCAGACCGGTACGATCGGGAACATCCTGCAGCTTCTCAAGCTGCCCGACGGCACGGTCAAGGTGCTCGTGGAGGGGAAGAAGCGGGCCGAGATCGCCGCGTTCGTCGAGACCGACGCATGTTTCGTGGTCGACGCACGCCCCCTCGAGGTTCCCGAGATCGAACCGTCACGGCAGGGGGAGGTCGATGCCCTCGTGCGGTCGGTCCAAGAGGCCTTCGAGAACTACGTCAAGCTCAACAAACGTGTTCCCCCGGATCTCGCCAGCAGCGTACGGAGCATCGCCGACCCGTCGCGCCTGGCCGACACCATCGCGGCCCACGTGGGGTTCAAGCTCGCGGCCAAGCAGGAACTGCTCGAGACGCCCGGTGCCATCGAGCGACTGACCAAGATCCTCGAACTCCTGCAGGGCGAGATCGAGGTCCTGCAGATCGAGAAGAAGATCCGCAGCCGCGTCAAGCGGCAGATGGAGAAGAACCAAAAGGAGTACTACCTCAACGAGCAGATGCAGGCGATCCAGAAGGAACTCGGATCACAAGACGAGTTCAAGAACGAACTGCAGGAGCTCGAAGAGGCCATTCGCCGCAAGAAACTGCCCGACGAGGCCGCCAAACGGCTCCAAAAGGAGCTCAAGAAGCTCAAGATGATGAGCCCGATGTCGGCCGAGGCCACCGTCGTGCGCAACTACATCGACACGGTCTTGTCGGTTCCGTGGTCGGAGCGGTCCGAGGAGAAGCTCGACATCGCCGAGGCCGAGAAGGTGCTCGACGAGGACCACTACGGCCTCGAAAAGCCCAAAGAGCGTATCTTGGAGTATTTGGCGGTCCAAAGCTTGGTCCAGAAGATGAAGGGCCCCATCCTGTGCCTGGTGGGACCGCCGGGGGTCGGCAAGACCTCCTTGGCCAAGTCGGTGGCGCGAGCCACGGGCCGCGAGTTCGTCCGGGTCTCCTTGGGCGGCGTGCGCGACGAGGCGGAGATTCGGGGCCACCGGCGCACCTACATCGGTGCCATGCCGGGCAAGATCATCCAGGGGATGCGGCGGGCCGGCACGGTCAATCCGGTGTTCCTGCTCGACGAGATCGACAAGATGTCCATGGACTTTCGAGGCGATCCGTCGGCGGCCATGCTCGAGGTGCTCGACCCGGAGCAGAATACGGCGTTCGTCGATCACTTCCTCGATCTCGACTACGACCTGTCCGAGGTGCTGTTCGTGTGTACGGCCAACACCCTCGGCGGCATCCCGCTGCCGCTGCGGGATCGGATGGAGATCATCGAACTTTCGGGATACACCGACGACGAGAAGCTTCGCATCGGGCGGCAGTACCTCATCCCCAAGCAGAAGGAACTTCACGGACTCGCCGACGTGGACGTTTCGTTCACGGATCCGGCCCTCCGAGAACTCATCCAGCACTACACGAAGGAGGCGGGCGTCCGGAGCCTCGAGCGGGAGATCGCCAGCGTGTTCCGCAAGCTGGCCCGGGACTACGTCAAGGACGGCAAGAAGAAGTCCTCGTACAAGGTGGACGTCCGCATGATCCAGAAGTACCTCGGGCCGCCGAAGTACCGTTACAACCGCGCCGAGGATCGGGATCGCATCGGTCTCGCCAACGGCTTGGCCGTGACGATGGTCGGTGGCGACCTCCTGCCGGCCGAGACGACCGTGACGGCCGGCAAGGGCAAGGTCACCCTCACGGGGTCTCTGGGTGACGTCATGCAGGAATCGGCGCGGGCTGCGATGACCTACGTGCGTTCGCGGGCCCTGTCCTTCGGGCTCGAACCCGACTTCTACGAGTACGTGGACTTCCACGTACACTTCCCCGAGGGGGCGGTCCCCAAGGACGGGCCGTCGGCGGGGATCACCATGGTGACCTCCATCGTGTCCGCCTTGCTCCGCGTACCGGTGCGCCGGGACGTGGCGATGACCGGCGAGATCAATCTGCGCGGCAAGGTGATGGCTATCGGTGGCCTCAAGGAGAAGGTCCTCGCGGCGTACCGGGCCGGGATCAAGACGGTGATCTGCCCGAAGGAGAACGAGAAGGATCTGCGGGAGATCCCCAAGAACGTCCTCAAGGTGGTCGGCATCGAACTCGTCGAGACCATCGACGAAGTGTTGCGCATCGCGCTGGTCGCCCCCGACGAGGACCATCCCAATGTACGGTTCCGCGGGTTCTTGCAGGGCCAAGAACCCCTCGAGCCCGACGACTGGCAGTCGGTGCAGGCCTACATGCGGGAGCGGGAGCGCAAGGAGCGGGCCGCCCGGGCCAACGAATCGAGCCATGGCCCCCACTGATCGGGGGTACCGGGAGCGTAAAGGGGCGAGGCCGTGCGTCGTCTCCTGGCGGTCGTAGGCGTTTCCGGTGCGGTCGGGGGGCTCGCCTACCTGGTGTTGCGTCCCGAGCCACCTCTGGCGGCCGACCGCGCGGGCTCGTCGAACGGGCAGTCTCGCCGGGCTTCGGCCAAGCCTGCGACCTTTCGAGCGCTCGGCCGGCGTGGTCGTGGGACGGGTATGGCCCGGACCGCGACGGAGCGGGCAGGAGCGGAGCCGGGGCCGCCCGAGTCCACCGCTCCGGCCCCGGACGCCATCGCCTTCGACGAGGCGCGGGAGGGCTTCGAGACCGTGCTCGCCCGGATCGACGACATGGTCGACCAGCGGGTCACCTTGGACCCTCGCAGCTACGACGAATGGCGCGGGCGGGCGAACGCTGCCTTTGCGGCGTACCAGACCTTCATCGATGCGAACACGCCGGAAGGCCGCGCACGCCTCGACGAGGCCCATCGCGAGCTGGCCCGTGCCCTGCGCGCCCTCGAACGGCGTGTGCGACGGGACCCGCGGCGTCCCGAGTGGATGGACGCCGTGCCGTAGCATCCGGCGCGGCGTGGGCCGATCGGGCGACGAAGGTGCCCCGGCCGGATCGGCCCCAGGATTGCGGGAGGACGCCCGCCGGGGACCGTGTCGGGGGCCTGTTAGGATGCGCCCATGCACGGCATGCGAATCCGGACGATCGCGTGGGCGGGTGCATGGATCCTCGGATGCGGATCGCCCGTCCTGCGGGATGCGGGCGTACGTCCCGTCGAGGAAGGGGCGAAACCGCCGCCTGGCTACCGTGCGCCCGTGGCCATGGCCGATCTCGATGCCGTGGTGGCCCGCGGCGAACTGCTCGTGCGGCTCGACCGAGCCGTCGAGATCGGTCTTTCGATGGTGCACACGTCCCGCGCCGCGTCGGAGGGCGCGATCCTGTTGCCGGTCGCGACCATGGACGACCCCATGCGTGTGGCGGAGGTGCGCTTCGTCCGGTTCCCGTCCCCGCCGAAGGGGCCGGAGGATCTCGAGGCCGCCGAGATCCATGCGAACGTCGGCGTGGTCTTCCCCGAGGAGCGGGTGTTGCAGGTGGAGTTGGTGGGCAAGCCCGTCGATCCGTCCACGGTCGTCGGCATGCAGGTGCACGCCGTGCTCGCGGCGACGGCCGCGCTCGCCCGTCGTGACGCGGGCCGATTCCGCCTGCACGCAGTACCCGAGCGTGTGCCGACCGATACGAATCGTTTCGGCTACGTGGATCAGGTGCGGGTGCACGCCCTTGCCGACGGCAACGCGGGAACCGACTACGATCTGGTGGTACGCCCGCCCGAGCGGGGGACGGCGGCCGAGGTGGCGACGATCGCCGAGGCCGATCGCTTCGATCTCGAGCTGCGGCAGGTGGACGTGCCCGCGCCGACGCCCACGCCGTCCGCGGTCGCCAGGGCCGGGACGCTCCTGGCACGGGGGGCCGGGGAGGTCACGATCACCTGTGCCGAGGGGGCGGTCTACCGCGCCGTACTCGGGCGTGCGGGGGTCGAGGTCCGCCGCGTGGCTGCGAAGGCCGACGAAGGTGCGGTACGGTAACCGTCGTGTCCTTCGATCTCGAACAGCGGCGCCAAGAGGACGTGGCCGACCTCGCGCCGGGCACCCAGATCACCTTGCAGAAGCGATTCAAGATCGTGGGGCGCCTCGGCGAGGGAGGCATGGGGAAGGTGTTCAAGGCCTTCGACCCCATCATGAATCGCTATCTGGCCCTCAAGGTCATGAAGACCGACGTGCCCGAGTCCCAGCAGCGCAGGTTCAGGCTCGAGGCGCGGTTGTGCGGTCAGTTCATGCACCCGAACCTGGTCCGCGTGCTCGACGTGGGGACCACGCGGGAGCACGGCTTGTTCTGGTTCGCGATGGAGTTCCTCGAGGGGCGGGACATTCGCGGGGCCATGGGGGCCGGCCGCGCCGTACCCCTCCACGTGGCCGTGGAGATCTTTCGCCAGGTGCTCGACGCGCTGCGCTACGTACACCTGCGGCAGATCGTGCACCGTGACATCAAGCCGGCCAACATCTTCGTCTCGCGGGATCCCGTCGATCCGGAGCTGCGCCTGGTCAAACTGCTCGATTTCGGGGTGGCCAAGGATCTCAAGGACGAGCAGCCGGAGGATCCGAACCTCATCCTGGGCGATCCCGCATACCTCGCGCCCGAGCAGGCCATCCCGAACGGTCCCATCGACGGTCGCGCCGACCTCTACGCCCTCGGCATGACGTTCTTCGAAGCTGTCACGGGGCATCATCCCTTCGAGCATCACTTCGACGAGCATCCTCGCGAACTCATCCGGGCCCATCGCTTCGAGGAGCCGCCGCCGCCGAGCCGTTACCTCGCCGCCGCCGTGTCGCCCCAGCGGGCCGGGGCCCTCGACCGGTTCTTCGCCCGGGCGTGCGCCAAGGATCCGAACGCGCGCTACCCCGATGCGCGGGCGATGCAGGCCGATCTGCTGGAGATCGGGCAGATGGCCTGACGAGGCGCGGGCGGGCCGCCGCCACGGGGCGCGTCAGGGGGTGGCGACGTGGACGGAACGGTGCCGCGGTTCGAGCATCCCGCGGTCGACGAACCAGCGCAGGGCGTCCTCGATGGCCTTCTCCGGCGGGCGGGGGGCATAGCCGAGTTCCCGTCGGGCCTTGGCACTCGAGACGGGCCGGCCGGTGCGCAAGGTGGCGAGGGACTCCCGGGTGATCAGGGGCTCGCGCCGAAGTGCCGTGCCGACGCGCTCGGCCACCGGGGCGGCGAGCCGTGCCGTCCAGAACGGAAGGAGCGGTGGTGGACGCACACCGGCGAGTTCCGCCGTCGTTCGGACGAGCTCCCGGATCGGACGGTAGGCCCCGGAGAGGATGTACTCCTCCCCGCTGCGTCCCCTGCGGAGGGCGAGCAGGATCCCCTCGGCCACGTCGCGCACGTCCACCCAGTCGAACCCGCCCGGCACCACGGCGGGCAGGCGGCGACGGGCCACGGCGAGCACGGTGCGTCCCATGCGGGAGGGGCCGAAGTCGAAGGGCCCTACGATCCCCGTGGGCTGGACCACCACGACGTCGAGATCGCGTTCGGCCGCCACCCGACGGATCGCCCGTTCCCCTTCGGCCTTGGAGAGATCGTAGGCCGCGTGGCCTTCCCCTTCGACCTTCGGGGTCGTCTCGTCGATGGTCGCCGCCGCATCGTGCCGATAGGCGTGGATCGAACTTATGTGCACGAGACGCCCGACGCCCGCGTCCGCGCATGCGACGGCGACGTTGCGCGCGCCGTCGACGTTGACGCGGAACACCTCGCCGCCCCGGTCGCCGAGGATCGAGATCAGGCTCGCGAGGTGGCACACGGCGTCGGCGCCTTGGAAGGCCGCGCGAAGCGCCGCCAGGTCGCCGACGTCGGCCCGGACGATCTCGGCCCCGGTGTCGGCGACGGGGCCCGGGTTGGAGCGCACCACGGCACGCACCCGCACGCCCTCGGCGACGAGGCGCCGGACCAGGTTGGCACCCACGTGGCCCGAGGCCCCCGTGACCACGATGCAGCCACGCATGGTCGCTTCGTAGCAGACGTTGCGCCTGGATGGAAAGCAACGCAGATTTTGCGTTTTGGGCTACGTCGGGCGCCCCGTACCCTGCGGACCATGAAGTGGATCGTCGCCATCGACGCCCTGGGAACCGCACGCGGCGCCGCCGCCTTCGCCAACGTCCTGGCCCGGGCGGGGGAGGAGGTGGTGCCGGTGCACGTGGTCGAATTCGAGGAGCGCTTCCTGCCGGAGCGCGTGGCCGAGTCGTTTCGGGACTGGTCGCGGGAGGCGGCCGAGGAGACCCTGCGCACCTGCGCACCAGCCCTCGGGGAACTGCACGTGCTCGAGGCGACCCCGCCCGAGGCCGGGATCGAGCACGCGAGCAAGAAGCTCGGGGCCGACCGGATCCTCATCGGACGGCGCGCCCCGGTGGAAGGCGGAGCGTTGGTGCGGCTCGGGCCGGTCGCCCGGCGGCTCGCGCGCAATCTCGTGTGCCCGGTGTGCGTGGTGCCTCGCGACTACACCTTCCGTGCCGCCGAAGACGACCCGATCGTGCTGGCCACCGATGGTACGGACACGGCCGCGGCCGCGGCCGAGGAGGCCAAGCGTCTGGCCGCCCTGCTCGAGCGTCCCCTAGTGGTCGTGATGTCGGTGGAGGAGCCTCGGACCCTCGGGGGATACCTGTCCGGCGGGGCCTGGGACGAAGTGCGCGAGGCGATGCACGATGCCGCCAGGGCGCGTCTGGACGCGTGGTGCGAGCGCCACGGACTCGAAAAGGCGGCGCGTCGGGTGAGGTTCGGGACGCCGTGGGGAGGCGTCCTGGGCGAGGTGGAGGCCGAAGGCGCCACGATGGTCGTGTGCGGCTCGCGTCGGCTCGGGGCCGTCGATCGGATCTTCCTGTCGAGTACCGCAAGCGAACTCGCCTCGTCGGCCCCCGTCCCGGTGCTCATCGTGCCACCCGATGCGGCTCGAGACGATGCCGTGGACACCGAGGCGTAGCCGGCGCCCGCGCCTCGTCGGTGCTCGGCGGCGGCGTCTCGGCGTGTCGTCGGCCGTCTCCCCTCGGGGCCTGGTCGCCGCGGCGCAGGCGCGTCCGGCGGGGCGTCGGCTTGTCATGGCGTCGGTCTGCATGGCCGGCCTGGTCGGGCTCACCTGCGGGGGCACGATGGACGCGGTCGCCCCGCCGAAGGGCGCGTCCTCCGAGTCCGTGCGTGCCCGTGGCCGGGCCCCTTCGGACCCGGACGAAACGTCGCGCGACGCCGAGACGGTGCCGCCGGCGGACGCGCGGGAGGCCGTCGCCGAACTTGCGTGGGACGGGACCGCGACCGTCGGTGACATCTCGGTGGAGGCGCGACCGGGGCCCGTTCGCCGGCGTGCGCACGGGCGGACCGTCGTGAGCGTGGATCTCGTCGCACGCTGCCAGGGTGGGGCGCACTCGACGAGGTGGTACGGCGACAGGGCCGTGTGGGCGGAGATCGCGGCGTGCGGTCGCGCCTTGGTGTTCACCGCCGATGCTCCCCAAGGGCCGCTGCATCTCGAGCTCTTACCGCTGCGACCCGTGGACCTCGCCGGGGCCCTAGCGCGGGTACGGGCCCGCGCCGAGCGCGCCGGCGTCGCCTACGACGGTGATGCCGGTGTCGTCGAAGCCGGCGTGGCCGACGTCGAGGTACGCCGGGGCGACACCGTCGTCCTGCGCTGCCGCATCGGCACGGCATCGGGGCGCGAGGCGTGCCAGCGGCCACGGTCCCCGCCAGCGTGACGGGTGGAGGCGAGGGGGCTCGAACCCCTGACCTTCGCGCTGCCAGCGCGACGCTCTCCCAGCTGAGCTACGCCCCCGAGGAGTCTCGGTCGGTCGGGCCCGCAGGGACCGTGGGCTGCGCTGTCTAGCAAGCTTGAACGGTCGGGTCAAGCGGTCCGGGCTCGGTGTGGTCGTCGGTGGGACGGGGCGCGCGGCTTGCGTTTCGTGGGCTCGGGGCGCGAAACTGCCGCGGCCCCATGGATCTCGCGGAACTCTTCCAACAGGGCGGCCCGTTGATGTGGGCCATCCTCGTGGCCTCCATCGTCGGAGTCTCGGCGTTCCTCGAGCGCATGTGGTCGCTCCAGCGGTCGCGCGTGTTGCCGCGGCCCTTCGTGGACCGGATCCGGGCCCTGGTCGCCAAGGGCAAGACGGCCGAGGCGCTGCTGCTGTGCGAGGAGAACGGTTCGAGCATCGCGCGGATGATGGCGGCCGCGCTCAGGGCCTACCGGGCGGGGAAGGGACGGCCCGCGATCAAGGAGGCGGTCGAGGAGGTGGGGGCCCGGGAAGTGGCGCACATGGATCGCAACGTCGAGATCGTGGGGACGGTCGCGACGATCACCCCGCTGCTCGGCCTACTGGGCACCGTCGTCGGCATGATCAAGGTGTTCCGGAACTTCGTGGCCGCCGCCGCGGCCCAGGCGGCCGGTCCCCAGACCCTGGCCGAGGGCATCTGGATGGCCCTGGTCACCACCGCCTACGGCCTGGTGGTCGCGATCCCCATGTTGCTGCTCTACAAGTTCCTGCAGGGACGCAACGACCGGCTCCTCGTCGAGATGGAAGAAGACGTGATGGGCCTGGTCGACCTGCTCGAGTCCCAGGCCACGGAGGGGGCCGACCGACCTCGTCGCGAGGCGTCCGCCTCGCCCGAAACCGCCGCGGAAGGGGCGGCTCCGTGAGACGGGGGGGCGGACTGCTCACCCGGTACCGCCGCCGCCGGGGCGGGGACGTGGCCGTCGAACTGACCCCCCTCATCGACATCACCTTTCAGCTCCTCATCTTCTTCCTGCTGACGGCGACGTTCCAGCAGCAAAGTCCCTCGTTTCGCGTCAAGCTGCCCAAGGCCAGCAACAAGGACCGGGCGAAGGACGCGAAGGCCGTCGTGGTCGCGATCAGCGCAGACGGGCGCTTCCAGGTGGACGGCAAGGACGTGGACGACCGGGAACTCGAGCTTCGCCTCTGCGCCGCCGCCGACGAGGGGCGCGGCAGCGTCAACATCAAGGCCGACGAGAACACGCCCCACCGCTTCCTGGTCGCGGCGATGGACGCGGCCAAGCGGTGCGGGATGGAGAAGCTCGGCATCCTCCACGGGGGCGGCTAGCGCCCGGTCCCGAGGGGCGAGGGTCCCGGCGCCCGGTTGACGCGGATTTTTGGCGGCCTCGCGGCACCGTAGGTAGCGTCGGCGTGCCGATGACCTGGCGCACCCGCTTCCTGCTCGCCGCGATGGTGGCCTTCCTCCCCGCGGTGCTCTCCCGCGGTGCCCTACCCGTGACCGAACGGGCCGACCTGGTCCGGGCCGAACGCGAACTGCGCAAGCTCGAGGCCGACAACGCTGCGCTCGCGCGCAAGGTGGCCGCCGTGGAGGCCGAGGTCCGGGCGCTCCAACGGGGGGACGGCGAGATCGAGCGCATCGCGCGACAGGAGCTTCACCTGGTGCGTCCCGACGAGGTCGTCTACCGGCTCGTGTGGGCGCGTCCGAACGAGGAGGCCAATCCGTGACGGGCGTGGCCGTCTGGGCCCTGCGTGCGCGGCGGTTCACCGCCGTCAGGTGGCCGACGTGGGTGGCGCTCGCCACCGTGGCCGTGCTCGCCGCCGGCGTCGTCGACGCGAAGGCTGCATCCGAGGGCGACCTGGTCGCCATCGGCTGGATGACGATCCTCGGGGCCGCCGTACTTCGTGCCCTCGGCCGGGAGCTGACGCGGCCGGCCGACCTCCTTCCGCCGCCGGCCGCCGCCGTCCAGGAGGTCGAACTTGCTTGGGTGCTGGTGGCCGCGGCGTTCGTCCTCCCGGCGGTGGGTGGGGCCCACCGGGAGAGCGTCTATCCGCTCCTCTACGCGCTCGTGTCGTTCCTGACCATCGTTCTGCGGTCCCGGATCGCCCCTTGGCTCTCCGTGGCCTTCGCGGTGGTGTGCGAGCTGGCCGTGGCACGCGGCACGGGCACGGACCGCGCTCAGGTCGTCGAGCACATGGTGTATCTCGGCTTCTTCGCCCTCGGAAACCTGCTCGTCCTGCGTGGGGTCGTCGAACGGGTTCGCCGCCACCACGAATCGGTGGTCGGGGAGACCCTGGAGCGGATCCGCCGCGACGCGCGGGACTTTCGGCTCATCGCGGCCCAGCTTCCCCTTGCGTCTCGTCCTCGGGGGCGCGAGGAGGAGGAGGCCTTCATGTTGCAGGGCGCGGTCGAGACGATCCACGAGCAGCTCTACCACCTGCTCGATCTGCTGCGCGTCTCCATGGGCCTGCACACGTGCGCCCTCTTGTGGGTGCGGGAGGTGGAGGCGTCCGTCGAAGGCCGACCGACCGCGCATCTGGTGCTCAAGGAGGCGGCTTCGGACAGCGAGGTGCTCGTGTCCACGCCCGAACTCAAGGGGCCCGGGATCCTCGCTGCGGTGGTCCGGGATCCGAAACCGCTGCGCCTTGCGGCCCTCGGCGGGCGCCGCGTGCCTCCGTACTACGAGGCGTCCGACGGCGTGACGGATCTCGCGGCGCTGCCCCTTCGGGACGGCGACGCCCTGCGGGGGATCCTGTGTGCCGACCGGACGGACGACCGGCCCTTCGACGACGACGAGATCGAAGTGCTTTGCCGAGCTGCCGAACACATGTTGCGCATCGTCGAGCAGGAACGGGTGTTCGCGGCCGTCGAGCGCGGCAAGTACGAGCAGGAACAGTTCTACCGGGCGAGCGAGCGTCTCAACGAGGCACTCACCCTGCAGGACGTCTACGCCAAGACCTTCGAGGCCCTTTCGGCCATCGCCCCCTTCGAGCTTGCGGCGATCACCGGATGCGACGCAGACGGCTCGTCCCATCGCGTGTTGGCCGTGCGGGCGGCGGAGTCGGCGGACCCCGCTTGGCGCGCCCTGGCCGAACGCCTCGAAGGGCACGCCTTCGACGACGGGCGCGGGCTCGTGGCCATGGCGATCAAGAACCGCCACCACATGCCGGCCGCCCCGGACGTGGAGGGACGCCGCCCGGTGGTGTTCGACGACGACACCGTGCTTCCCGGCGTCAAGAGCCTGCTCGTGCTCCCCCTCGTGCGCGGCGAGAGCGTCCTGGGCACCTTGGTGCTCGCCAGTGAGGTGCGCGGACGCTACGGCCCCGCCACCCGCGAGATGCTCAAGGTCATCGGGCACCAGGTGGGCGTCAGCCTTCAGAACGCGCGCATGTACCAGGCCATGGAGGAGCGCGCGACCACGGACGGTCTTACGGGCCTTACGAACCACCGGGCGTTCCAAGAACGCCTCGCGCAGCTCCACGCCCTCGCCGAGCGCACGGGGCAGCGCTTCTCGGTCATCCTCACCGACATCGACCACTTCAAGTCGATCAACGACACCTACGGCCATCCGGTGGGGGATCAGGTGCTTCGTCGCGTGGCGGCGCTCTTCGCCGGCCGCGCCCGCAAGGTGGACATCGTAGCGCGCTACGGCGGCGAGGAGTTCGTGCTGGTGCTGCCCGACACCGACGGTGAGGGCGCAGCCCACGTCGCCAACAAGCTGCGCGAGGAAGTCGCCGCACAGACCATGACGAGCGAACACGGCAGCTTCAAGGTGACGATCTCCATGGGGATCGCCGAGTTTCCCGCCGACAGCCGCGACCGGGCCGAACTCGTCCGCATGGCCGACGAGGCCCTCTACCACTCCAAGGAGTCGGGCCGGAATCGGGTCACGCGGTACGCCACCATGGGGCGGGCGGCGAAGGTCGGGTGACCGGGGCTTTCGTCGGGCGGGGCCGGCTCCACGACGGGCCGGCGCCTTGGATAGGATGGGGCGTGCGCCGCACTTCGACGAGGTTCGCTGCGCTCCTTACGGTCGTGCTCACGCCCGCGACGCTGCGCGGGGAGCCGTCGCCACCCTTGGCCCGGTTCGAGGTGGTCGCCCCGCCGACGGTGCGGGCCGGGACGATCTTCGAGGTGTCCTTGACGCCGGCCGAACCGGTCGCCCGGGATCTGCCCCTGCGGGTGGACTGGCTCGAGACGACCAACGCCACCCCTCCGACGGGGCGCGTGGGCTGGCGCGAGGTGGCCGACCCCCACGCGGCGCGGCCGCGCATCGTCGCGACGATGAAGGCCGGCGACGCCGCGGGGCCCGCGACCATGGAAGGGCAGGGGCGCTACCACACGTGTCGCGGCGACCTGTGCGTGCTGCACGTGGGGAGGGTGCACGTCGAGACCTTCGTCACGCCGAGCGCGACCCGGTAGGGCGAGGCCTGGCCGGATCGGCACACCGCGCGCGTCGAGCGGGCTTCGGCACCGTGGTGCGACGGAGGCTTCGGTGCCGGCCGCAACCGACCGTGACGCAGGTTCGAGCCATCGGCCCGGCCAAGGGCACGGGGCTAGGTGCCGTGTTTGGGCTCCCGGAGCAGGCGTTCCCGAACCCGTTGGATCTGGCGACGCTTGTAGGCGTCGTGGGACGCGTCGCCTTGCGCGTTGGCATCGGCCGTGGCGCGATCGAGGATTTGAAACTCCGAAAGCACGAACACGACCCGGCCGAACCTTGGGTCGGGGGGGAGCCGGTCCTCGCCGAGCACCCGGTCCACGCGGATGGGCAGGTCCACGACGAAGTTGAGCACGCGGTAGTCGGCGCTCGAGAACTCGTTGGCGACGAGGGCCGGGCCGAGGTCGTCGCCGGCGGGCTCGGGGGCTTCGGCGGCCTGGGGAAACCGCTTGAGCAGGTCGGGCGGAACGAGGCTGTTGACCGTCTCGCCGGGCACGACGTAGTTGAAGGGAAAGCAACGATGGAGCATGACGCGGAGCGCCGAGACGAGGTCGTCTCCGGTCTCGACGACGATCCGGAACCGGATCCGGTCGAACACCCGGGCCGCATTGGTCTGTCGCTTGGCGAGGAGCTTGGTGATGAGGGACGCCCGCGTCTTGCGTGACCACGCGAACTCCGACACGTGCACGCCGGCCGCCCGGAGCACGTCGTACATCTGTAGGACGCGTGCCTCGACCTGGGAGAAGAGGGTCGAGTTCGGCAGCGACAGACTCGTGGCGAGTTCCCGGGCATCGAGGTGGTGCAGGATGTGCATCACCTTGAGCAGGGTGCAGGCACCCCGCTGCAGGCGGGGCCGGTCGGCTGCGTCCCCGCGTCCGGACGCGAGCAGCAAGAGCGTGGTCGCGTCGGCACCGGTGACGGCCTCGTCGAGGCGCAGCCCCAGGGTGTCGCGGATGTAGGCGGCCGCGTCGTCTCGGATCCGTCCTAGACGTTCGTCGTCCCGCGGATCGTAGGGGTCGAAGCCGTTGAGCGCGAGCAGTCGGTGGGCGTCCGGGACGTCCCGGCAGTCGATCCGATACCAATCGACGACCGATTCACCTCGCAATAGAAGCCGCAGCTCGCCGATGTCCTGGGGCGAGAGGTCCACGCCCGGGGCCAGGCGCGGCAGGGGCAGGTCGAAACCCGACAGGGTGATGCGACCGGCGACGGAGCCCTTCGGTTTGTGTTTGGCGTCGCGCACGAAAAAAGGGGGGAGCGACCTACCATCCCCCCACGTGGGACGCCAGTGCTAGCGCGCAATGCGCAAGCCGACGGGATCCCCCAGCCTCAGCTCGCCGTGCGCGTAAGACGCAGCGTGGCGACGAACAGGAGGATCGTGACGATGCCGACGAACAGGTTGCCGAGGATGAGCGTGGTCATGGGGTCGTGTGGCGTGGATGTGCGAGCAAGGAGGATGTGTGACCACAATGTGCGACAAGGTAGGATATGCCGGCAAGTTATCGGCGGATCGGGGGATGGCCCTGCGCGCAGCGCGCGCTCGTGCCATGCCGGTTGGCGCGCCTCCTACCACGGCCGGGCGGAGAACGGAAGGGCCCTTCGCAAAGGCGCTAGAGTACCTCGCACCTCCCGATGAGCGACGCACCCGAACCCTCCGAGCGCGACCCCGACGAAGACCTCGGCGAAGAAGAACCCCGGGGAACGCGGCGGGAAGCCTCCCGCGGCCTCCTCGGCGGCATCGCGGCCGGCCTGCTCGATCCCGAGACCACCCTGCGAAGGGGCCAACAGGTGCTCGGCGGCGTGACCCGCGGCACCAAGGAGGAGATCGTGCGGATCGTCTCCGCCGAGGTGCGAAACTTCCTCGACAAGATGGACGTGGTGGACCTGCTGCAGCGCGTGGTCCACGGCCTCGAACTCGACGTGTCCATGCAGGTCCGGTTTCGCCGTAACGAGGACGGCACCACCCGTACCGAGGTACGTCGGGAGGGGGAGGCCGGCTCCGGTGCGGAACCGAACGGTGACGACGGCGAGCCCGAGGGCTAGGACGACGGGCGGCTCACTGGGGAATCGCGCAGACGCCCACGTCCTCGAGGCCCGGCGGGGCCATGCCCATCTCGAACCACGACACGCACATCTCGCCCTGTTGGCATCCGGCGTCGGCGTTCGGGTCGGTCAGGTCGCAGTACGGCGAACAGCATCCGCCCTGGGCCCCGCAGCCGCTCACCGACTCGGGGGCGAGGCACGCGGTGCCCGGGGAGCAGGCGTTGACGTAGTTGCACTCGTCGCCCTGCAGGCCTTCGCCGGCCATCCCCGAGAACTTGAAACAGATGAAGGCGCCGCCGCCGGCTGCCGCGTAGCACCCTTGTCCCTGCGGGCAGTCCTGCAGGAGCGGATCGCAGGTGACCAGGCAGATGGGCAGTGAACCGTCGTTGTAGACGGCGCACTCGGCGTTGGGATCCTCGCAGGTCATGCCAGGTTCGCAGAAGGCCACGCAGGCACCGCCCTTGCCGTCGTCGTCCGTCTGCAGGCAGATGAGGCCAACGTCGCAGTCGTCGACGCCGGTGTACTTGCCGCCTTCGATGTCGCACGAGTCTCCGGCCTGGCCCATGCCCATGACGGGTACGCACTTGTTGGCGTTCCAGGGGGCCGCGGGGGGCCCGTCGCCGTCGGTGGAGTAGGCGGTGCACTTCTCGCCCTCGGGACAGTCCTGGGCCACCGGGTCGCACATGCCGCTTACGCCCCCGTCCGGGGGATCGATGAAGCCGCCGGAGTCGGACGATCCGCCGCTCGTCGTGCTGGTCGAGGTGCCGGTGCCGGTGCCGGTCGAGGTTCCACTCGTGCTCGTGCTCGTGCTCGTGGTGGAACTTGCACTGTCGGTCGCCGTCGCACTCGACGAGGTGGCGTCGCCGTTCGACGACGAGCCTTCCGTCGAGTCGCCCGAGCAGGCGGTGGCGACGAGCAGGGCGGCGACGCAGGGCCACCCCACGGAGCGAACGAGTCCGGGGCGCGTACGATCCATGGCTCCACGGTACCAAAGGCGGCGACGCCCATGGGGACGCGGTCGGTCGGCAGGCCGCAGGGCGCGGAAAACGGCGTCTTTTCGCCCCCTCGAGGCCCTCATCCGTAGGTGGCCAGGTACCGCGCGAGGGCCCAGGCGGGAAACTCCTGGCGGTAGAGGTCGTAATCGAGTACGGCCGTGTTGAAGAAGCAGCCCGAGGCCTTCTCGCGGGGGTAGACGCCGTCGGGGCCTACGCGCTCGAGCAGATACGCCACGCCCCGGTCGATGGCGGTGCGCTCCTCGGGGGCGGCCGCGAGCAACGAAAGAAGGGCCCAGGCGGTCTGCACGACCAGACTGGGCTCGTCCGCGGCAAGGGGAACGTCCCGGCCGTCGAGCATGCCGAGGTACGACTCGCCCCACCCGCCGTCTTCGCGTTGATGGTCGAGGAGGAAGCGCACGGCGGCCCGCACCCGCGGGTTCGTCCGGTCGACGCCCGCCGCGAGGAGGCCCGAAAGCGCGAACATGGTGCCGTAGGTGTAGTTGATGCCCCAAAAGCCCGGCCAGCCCCCCGCGTCGCCCTGGGCGCCCTCGATGAAGGCCCGTCCCTTCGCGATGGCCGTGTCCGTCCGTTCGGCGAGCGACGGCGGCATGAGGGCCTTGAGGTGGCGTCGCGCCGTGGCGAGTCCCCGCACGCAGCTTCCCGTGCACTCCGTGTAGGAGTACTCGAGCATGCAGTTGCCGTAGATCTCCGCTGGGTTGAACTTGCGCAGGATCATGGGGCCGCGCCGCGCCTCGTACGATCCGAATCCGCCGTCGTCGTTCTGGCGCAGCAGCACGAACGCCACCGCGGCCGTCTTGCGGCCGAGGTCGAGTCTGCCGGCGCGATCGGAAAGGTCCCGTCGCTCCGCGGCGATGAGCGCCTCGAGGGCCTCGGCCGTGCAGTCGCTGACCGGCCACGGGTGCCGCTCGTCCGCAAAGCCCCAGCCCCCGTAGGCCGGGGCACGGTGGTGCCGACGGCCGCCGACGATCTCCTCTTGGATCTGGGCGGCCGAAAGGAAGCGGCACCCGCCCTCCACGACGGACCGCACGGGCCCCACATCGGGCCCTTCGCACAGGGCCTGCACCACGAACGACGTGTCCCAGATGTCGCTGCGCGCCCCGCAGATCCGAAAGCCGTCGACGTCGTCCTCCCACACCCAGTACTCGAGGCCTTCGAGCGCCTTCGGGAGGTCGGGGTGGGCGGGATCGTCGATGAACAGGGCCAGGGTGAACAGCAGGCCGTTTACGGGGCTCAGGCACACGTAGGCCGTGGACCGGAACTCGAAGAGGATGTGGTCCATGGCCTTGTCGAGGGCGCGGGCGCGCAGGGCCTTGGGCTCGAGGCGTTCGAGTCGCCGCAGGGCGCCGAAGATCCGGCCGAGGGCGGGATGGGGCGCTTCGAAGAGATCGGTCGCGGCGATGGTGCCGGCCGAGGCCACGAGCCGGTCGGGGGCATAGCCGTCCGGATACAGTTCGCGACGGATGCGCTCGACGATGGGGGTTTCGGGGGCCGTGAACCGCGTACCGTACACGTACGACAACCCGAGGTAGATGAGGCGCATGTGGCAGTAGAGGCGCGACGGATGGGCCGGCGAGGACTCGGGCAGGAGCCACAGCTCCGGGACGATGGGTTGGACGCCGTCCCACGGGTAGAGGCCGAGCAGGGCCAGCCAGATGCGTCCCCACGTCGGGACCTCCGCAACGCCGCCGTGGCGCTCGATGAAGGCGCGGGCCTTCGCCGCCATGGGATGGTCGGCGGGCACGTCGAGCAGGCGCATCGCGACGTAGGCGAGCACCGTGTGGAAGAGCCAGGACGGACTGTCGGGATGCATGCCGAAGCCGCCGTCGTCGCGAGCGTTGCGTTCGAGCTGCAAGAGGATCCGGCGCCGCCGCTCGTCGGAGATCGAATGGCCGACGATGTGGCAGACGATCACGTACTGGCACGGCAGCATGACGTTCCAGATCACCTCGCCGGCGAGCGCCCCGTTGGGCTTTTGCACCGCGGCCAGGTGTTCGCAGATCCGGCGGTAGGTTCGTTGGACGCGTTCGTTCATGGGACCTTGCGTCTAGGTTCGGGGGGCGGGCGCGTCACCGGACGGGCCGCTTGGCGGCGCGGATGCGGCTGCGGGCGCGTCCGCCCTGCGGAAGACGAGGAAGTATTGGTAGGGCAGGAACGACTCCTTGCGCTCGAGCCGAAAGCCGGCCGCTTCGAGTTCGCGGACCACCGTGGCCTCGTCGACGCGTTGCCTGCGGGGCGGTGCCGCACCCGTGGGCGGGGTGGCATCGGGTCGAAAGTCGACGACGGCCAGCCTGCCATTCGGTTTGAGAGCGCTGCGGACGCGCCGAAAGTACGCCGTGCGATCGGGAATGTAGCTGTACGTGTTCGCCGTGAAGACCAGGTCGATGCTGCCCTCGGGCAGCATGGGGTCTTCGTAGTGGGCCAGGTGCGGGACGATGTTCGGTAGGCCCCAGACCTCGCGTTGCTCCTCGAGGTAGCGTTCGAACCGGGCCTCGACGTCCACCGCGTACACCCGACCGTCCGGGACGCGTTCGGCGAGCCTACGGGTGAAGTACCCGGATCCCGCGCCGATGTCGGCGATGACGGCGTCCTTGCCCGGGATCGGCAGGGCGTCGACGACCTCGTCGGGGCGTTGCCATGCGTCCCGGTCCTTGCGCTCGAACTCCGAGATCATCGCGTCGGGGTCTTCGTAGTGGGGCGAAGGGCCCCGCGTCGCCGCGCACGCGACCACCAGCAAGAGGTACCAGGGCACCATCTTGCGGCCGCGGGATCCGCCGTGACGCCGCGCCCGAACGACGGCGGCAGCCGCGGCCCGGCCTGCGTGGTGCCCCACGGGCGTCGCGGCGAACGTGGGCGAAGGCCGACCGGCGCGCATGGGGCCATGCTAGCAGGGCGTGGGAAGCGGCGTCCGGCGGGGGCCCGCGCACGCGGACTCGAGGACGGCGCCGCGCGCCGGAACCGGTGAAGGCGCGTTCGGCCACGCCGGTGCCGTCCCCGTGCCGATCCGAAGGCGACGGCGCCGGCGAGGGAAGAGCCGCCCCACGTGGCGGGCGGACCCGCCGGCGTGTGCGGCAGGGCACGACGCCGGCCCGCTACACTGCGCCCCATGCCCGACGCGGCCCCGCCAGTCGTTCCATCCGGTGTGCCCGCCCCACGCGTTCGTGACGGAGCCGCTCCGGTGGAGCGACGTGACCGCAGCGTACTTGCGGCGGCATGGCGTACGCTCGCCGTGGCCCTCGGCGTGCGCCGCCTTCGAACCCTGGCCGGGCAGGTCCCCGAGCCGGTCGAGCACGGCCGTTGGATCGCGGCCCTCGCCGTGTTGCGGTGCGCACCGTGGCTCGTGACCGTGGGGGTCCTCGTCGCGCGGATGCTCGATGCGGAGATCGAGATCCAACCGCTGCTTCCGATCCATCGGATCGTGGACGCACCGTTGGCTCGCGCCCTGTCCGCATGGAGTCTGTTGCTGGTTCCGGTGGGCGTACCCCTGGTCTACTTCATGGGCGGTCTTCTGCCGCACCTCGGGCTCGTGCTCACGGGGGGGGCTCGCTGGCCGCTTTCGGCCACGTTGCGCGCCCTGGCCCTGGCCTTCGCGCCGCTCTACCTGGCCGTGGGGATCGTCGAGCTGCTCGCGTGGGCCCATCTTGCGCCGGCGCGGATCGTGTTCGGCCTGGCCGCGGCGGCGTTCGCCCATGCGTGGATCGCCGGGACGGTCGCGGTGGCGGCCACCCATCGTATCGGGGTGTTCTGGGGGGCCGCAGTCGTCGCGCCCGGACTGGCGGCATGGGCCGTGGTGTTCGGGGCGCGGCTTGCCCTGGTCGTGGGCACGATGCCGGGGCTCGACGTTCCCCCGCCGAGTCCCTACGCCATCGACGTCTCGCCACCTTGATCCGTGGTGCCGAGGTGGCGGGCGAGCAGCTCGCATGCGTCGTCGTCGGTGGGGCGGGATGCGACGGCCTCGACACGAAGTCCCATGGCGCGGGCCGCGTCGGCGGTCACGGGACCGAGGGCGAACAGGAGCGTGGTCTCGAGCAGCCGTCGCGCGGCTTCGTCGCCGAGGTGTTCGGCGAGGGTGCGTTCGAGGTTGCGAAGCGTGCGGCCGCTCGAGACGAAGATGGCGTCGATCCCTTCCCCCCCTTGCTCGGGAGGAAGCAGGGAGCGCACGAGTGTCGGCGAGACCGGCGGGCGGACGGAGCGATACGCCACGAGCAGGTCGTAGGAGCCTCCGGCCTCCGTGATGGCTGCGCGAAGGACGTCCCGGCCCTCGCTTCCGCGAACGTGGAGCCACCTTCGGCCGAGCAGGCCGCGATCCGCCAACGTCGCCACGAGCCCTTCGGAGTGGGCTCGATCCGGCGTGACGTCCGGTCGCAGGCCCATGCGCAGGCACGCCTCGGCGGTCCCCGTTCCGATGGCCGCGACGATCCGGTCGCCGAGGAGACGCACGTCGCGGCCGGCCTCGACGAGTGCGGCGTGGATGCGGCGGGCGCCTTCCGGACTCGACACCACGATGCCCTCGGCGGCTTCGATCCGTGCCACGACCTCCGTGGGCGAGGGGCCCTGCGGGGGGGCGAGGGGAACGAGCCGCAGGCACGGTACGACCACGACGTCGGCGCCGAGGCGCGCAAGGCGTTCCACCAGCCCGACCGCTCGGCCCTCGGCCCGGGCCACCAGGATGCGGCGGCCGAAGAGGGGGCGGCGCTCGAAGAAGGCCACGTGCTCCCGTAGCCGGACGACGTCCCCGACGACCACCAGGGCGGGCGCCCGCAGTCCGGCGCGTTCCACGGCGTCGGCCAGGGTGCCGACCGTGGCGACCACGGTGCGTTGGATCCCCCGCGTTCCCCAACGGACGGCCGCCGCCGGCGTCGCCGGGTCGCGGCCGGAAGCGACGAGTCGCTCCATGTTCGTGCGGAGGTTTCGGATCCCCATGAGGAACACCAAGGTTCCTGCGGCGTGGGCCAGGTGTCGCCATGCCACCGGGCTGCCGAGCTTCTCGAAGGCCTCGTAGCCGGAGACGATGGTCACGGCGGGCGTGACGTCCCGGTGGGTGACGGGGATCCCCGCCGTCGCCGCCGCGGCGATCGCCGACGGTACGCCGGGGACGATCTCGAACGGGATCCGATGCTCGCGCAGGAAGGCTGCCTCTTCGCCACCGCGTCCGAAGAGCACCGGGTCGCCGCCCTTGAGGCGCACGACGTGGCGGCCCTTGCGGGCGTGCTCGAGCAGCAACGCGTGGATCTCGGATTGCGTCAGCCGCGTGCCCGATCGCGGACCGGCGGTGCGTTGGAAGATCTCCGCGTCGGGTCGGCAGTGGGCCAGGAGCGCCGGGTTGGCCAGGTAGTCGGCGACGACGACGTCGGCGCGTGCGAGCCGATCGCGACCGGCAAGGGTGAGCAGGCCCGGGTCCCAGGGGCCGGCTCCGACGAGGGAGACGAAGCCCGTCACGGCGCCACGGTAGCAGCGACACGGGGCCGCGGCAGCCGTGGCCGATGGCCGGCGTCGGCGGCGTCGCCCTGGTACACTCCGCCGTCGACGTGAAGGCGCTCTCCAACGGCCGTCGTCCGTGGTCCCGGTCGGGCGGTCCGTCCGACGACCGGGTACCGCCGAACCGTCGGCGGCCGCGGGTGGGCCTTGCCACGCTCACCGCCGTCCTCGTGGCCCTGACGACGGCCTGCGCGGGCTGGGTCGGGCACGGAACGGTGTATCGAGCGCGGCCCCGCGGGGGCAAGGAGCCCCGTGAGGCGACGTACCGCGTGGGCCTGCCGGGCCCCGGCTGGCGTCCCGTGTCCGACCCGGACCTGCAGGTGGCCTGGGTGCGTCCCGACACGGGGGCGGCGATCCGCGTGTTCAGCGAGTGCTCCGGGCACGGGGACCCTCGCCTCGACCAGGCCCTCGATCACCTTCGGGTGGGATGGACGAACTGGAGGGTGCTCGACACGAAGAAGACCCGGTTGGTGGATCGGGAGGCGCTGGTGGCCCACGTCGAGGCGGAACTCGACGGTGTGACCTTTCGCCACGAGTTCTGGATCGTCAAGAAGAACGGCTGCCTGTTCGATCTGAGCTATTCGGCGCCGCCGGCCACCTTCGACCGGCACGTCGCCGATTTCCACCGCGTCGTCGAGGGGTTCGCCTTTCCGGTGGAGGGACGAACGTGACCGACCTGCTCGACCGCATCGGGGCGGTCCTCGTGCGCGGGATCGTGCAGATGGGCGAGGTGTCCCGTCTGCTGTGGATCACCGTGCGTCGCGGGCCGAGGCGCCCGGTGGGGTTCGGAGAGATCAAGTACCAGACGGTGATGCTCGGGGTTCGGTCCCTGCCCCTTGCGACCTTCATGTCCCTGTTCATCGGCATGATCCTGGCGTGGCAGTTCGGATGGGCCCTGCAGGACTTCGGCGCGAAGATGGCACTGGGCTACGCAAGCTCCCTGGCCCTCGTGCGCGAGTTGGTGCCCACCGTGCTCGCCGTCACGGTGGGCGCCAAGATGGCCGCCGGGATCGCGGCCGAACTGGGGTCGATGAAGGTCACCGAGCAGATCGACGCCATCTCGGCGCTCGGCGCCGACCCGGTCAAGAAGCTCGTATGGCCCCGCCTGGTCGCCGCCACGCTGTCGTTGCCCCTCATCAATGCATGGTCCAACGTCGTTGCACTTGGTGGAGGCGCCATCATCGCCGACACCGTGTTCGGGGTTCCGGCGGGCTACTTCTACGAGACCTACATCGACGAACTCGTGCCGATGGACTACCTGTCGAGCGAGATCAAGGCGTTGGTCTTCGGAGGGCTCGTGGGCCTCATCGGATGCCACCATGGGTTTCGCACCGAGATCGGCACCGAGGCCGTGGGGCGCTCGACCACCGATACCGTGGTCGCCTGCTCCATCAGCGTCATCGTTGCGGATTTCTTCCTGACCATGATCTTCCTGCCCGTATGACCGCTCCCGGACGTATCGCCGACCGCAGTGCGCGGCCGGCCGCCGAACCGATCATCCGCATGATCGGCGTGGACAAGGCGTTCGGGGATCACGTCGTCTATCGGGACATGTACCTCGACGTGCCGAAGGGGCAGACGACCACGATCATCGGCCCGAGCGGTGGGGGCAAGAGCGTCTGCATGAAGATGATCATCGGGTTGTTGCGTCCCGACCGGGGCCGGATCCTCGTGGACGGCGCCGACGTGACCGAGATGGGCGAGGAGGAGCTTCGCGCCCTGCGCCGGCGCGTCGCCTACGTGTTCCAGGGCGGCGCTCTCTTCGACTCGATGACGGTGGCCGACAACGTGGCCTACGGGCTGCGGGAGCACACCGATCTGTCCGAGGAGGAGATCGACGCCAAGGTGCGGGCCTGCCTCGATATGGTGGGGCTTTCCGACGACCTGCTCGACGAGATGCCGTCGAGTCTGTCGGGGGGCATGAAGAAACGGGTGGCGCTTGCGCGATCCATCGCCATGGAGCCGGACGTGATCCTCTACGACGAGCCGACGACGGGGCTCGATCCCAAGAACATCGCGGTCATCGGAGACATGATCCTCAAGCTCCAGTCCGAGCTGGGGGTGACGAGTCTGGTGGTCACCCACGACATGCCCATGGCGTTTCGCGTGTCGGACCACATCGCCATGCTCAGCGACCACAAGTTCCCCTTCGTCGGTACACCGTACGAGATGGCCACCTCCGAGGTCGACTTGGTCCGTGACTTCGTCCATGGCAGGATCGCCGACGCGCCATGAACCGTCGCAACCAGACCCGGCTGAACATCGTCGTGGGGGCGTTCGTCGTCGGGTTCCTGGTGCTCGCCGGGATCTCCCTGTTCATCATCGGACAGAGCGAGGGCACGTGGAAGCGCAAGACGGAGATCTACACCGACTTCTCCACGATCACCGGTCTGCGCGAGGGCAGCCCCGTGCAGCTTGCCGGCGTCGAGATCGGTACGGTCAGCGCCATCGACTTCGTGCGCACGAAGTACGCCTGCTATCCGGCCACCGAGGACCTCGGGCGCTACGGGCAGGGGCGGACGGACGACTGTGACCCCTTCTTGTTCTGCGCGCCGGAGGGGCTTTGCGCCGAACTCGAGCCCTGGGCCTCGAAGGAACTCAATCGCCCGTGCACGGGTAACGACGAGTGCGGCGAGAGCGAGATCTGCGTCACCAAGCACTTTCGCCGCCGCTACCCGCGGGTGTACTGGTCCGGCTGGGACGGCGTCTGCGCCCGCTACCTGACCGAGCACAACCGGGTGCGGGTGACCCTGCGCATCTTCGAGGACAAGCTCGAACTCATCCGAACGGACTCCCGGGCGACGGTGGCCTCGAACAGCGTGCTCGGCGACCAGCTCGTCAACATCACCCAGGGGCGCCAGGCGCCGATCCCGCCGGGGGGGCGGATCCCCTCGACCCCGTCCCTCTACGAGGACATCCAGATGTTCCGGGATCGCATCGAGGCGATGACCGGGAAGGTGGACACGAGCTTGTCGGGGATCGCCAACCTGTTCTCGGAGCTCAACGACGCCCGGGTCATCGCCAACGTCAAGAGCATGATCGCGAACCTCGAGCGCATCACGCGGCAGGTGGCCGACGGGGAGGGACTGGTGGGCGCCCTCTTCTCCGACGAGGCGTTTCGCGCCGACTTCGCCCGCACCCTGCGCCACCTCCGTGACACCGCCGCCGGGATCGACCGGTTCGTGGACCGGGCCAACGGGACGTTGGCGAAGGCCGACTCGAACCTCCAGCCGCTCATCGACGACGTGCGCCTGACCATGGAGCATTTGCGGGGCGTGGTGAAGGACCTGCGGGACCCGAAGAACAAGTCCGTGGCCGCCAAGCTCCTTTACGACGAGTCCGGCGCCCTGATGACCGACATCGAGCAGACCATCGCCCACCTCGAGAGCGTCGCCGCCAAGCTGGATGCCGGGGAGGGGACCTTGGGCAAACTCGTCAACGATCCCAAGGCGCACGACGACCTGGTCAAGCTCTTCGAGAACCTCGAGCGCAACAAGACCTTGAAGCGCCTCATCCGCTTCGTGATGAAGTCCGACGAGAAGATGAGCGGCAATCCCCCGGCCGAGGCGCGGCGCGGCCCCTAGCCGCGCGCGGCCCCCCCTTGCGGCGGCCGTGGCCGAGCCCATGTTGGCGACCGTGGACGACCTCGCACGGTTCCTCCTCCTCGTGGGGGCCGCCTTCCTGGCCCTCGGCGGGTTCCTCTTGCTCGCTCAAAAGATGGGGCTCGGGAGGCTACCCGGGGATCTGGTCTTCGAGCGGGACGGGTTCTCCCTGCACGTCCCCCTGGCGACGAGCCTGCTCCTGTCCGTCGTCCTGACGGTGCTGCTCAACCTCTTCGTCGGCCGCGGCGGGCGGTGAGCCGCGGCCGGTTGCGTCTCGTGTGCGTGCGCGCCGGGCCCGTACGAGCCGCGATCGGCCGGCGAGGTCGGGGCGGACGTCCACGCCCGCGTAGCCGGCCGCCCGCAGAAGACGCGTCACCGCGTCGGCCTGGTCGGCGCCGATCTCCAGGTAGACGTCGGGGCGCGGGTCGAGGTGGCCGACGGCGGCGACGAGTTCCTCGATGACGTCGAGGCCCGAAGGTCCGCCGTCGAGGGCGAGGCGAGGCTCGTAGGACAGCTCCGGCGCCGCTGCCTCGAGGTCGGCGGAAGCCACATACGGGAGGTTTGCGGCCACGACGTCGGGGGGCGCCCAGGTCTGCACGAGGCGGCCGAGGTCGGCCGCACGTCCGGGCCGGAACTCCACGTGGAGATCGAGTCGTTCCGCGTTGCGGCGCGCCACCTCGAGGGCGGCCTCGCTCGGGTCGATCCCGCAGATGCGGGCGTCGGGGCGCGCCCGGCCGATGGCCAGGGCGATGGCGCCACTGCCCGTCCCGACGTCGAGCACGACCGGGGGCCGTGCCGCATCGGCAGGCAGATCCTCCAGAATCCAATCTACGAGCAACTCGGTCTCCGGCCGCGGCACCAGAACGTTGGCATCGACGTACAGTTCCAGTTCGAGCGCATGGAAGTCCCTGCGGCCGAGGATGTAGGCCACCGGCTCCCGTGCGAGCCGCCGCCGCACCATGTCGCGAAAACGGTTGCGGACCGCTGCGTCCACCAGGTCGTCGCGGCGAAGGTAGAGGTCGATGCGCGCACATCCGGCGGCCTCGGCGAGCAGGAGTTCGGCATCGAGCCGTGGAGAATCGATCCCCACCTCCGCGAATCGTCCGCGCGTCCAGTCGAGAAGCTCCCCGAAGGTCCAGTCGCGGCGGGGACGGGGTTCCTTTCGGGCGTCGGGCGAGGGCATGGGGTCGGCGAACCGTAGCAACTCGCCGCGGGATACGTAGCGCGTGAACAGAAGGTGCGCACGTTGCGCGGAATGCATGCGCGCGCACGGCGCAGGTCTTGCTGCGGCTGCTCGCGGTCCGTTCGCCGATTTACGCGGGCCTTTTGCGGGATCGCCCACCGGCGCCGAGGCGGACCTAAAGTGGGAGACGGTGTCGGACGAAGGACGATACGGATCTCGCGCGTCGCGTCGCGTGCGTGGCCTGCGGCCGTGGTGGGTCGTGGCCGTCGCGGCGTGGCTGCTCGGTGCCCCCGGGACCGCGGCGGCCGAGCACCGATCGCGGATGCCTTCGGCCGCCACCGGGGGGCACGCCGATCCCGACGGTCCATCGCCGGTTCGAGCGCGCGCGGTGATTCGCCCGCTTGTCGTCGTCCGCGCCTTGGGCCACGTCGGTGCCGCACACCTTCGCCACGCGTGCCGGACGATCCTCGCCCGCTACCCCGTGCGCTGCGAGATCGCGCCGCCACGGGACGTGATGCAGGCGATGCCGGCATGGAACGATGCCCGCCGGCAGGTGGACGGTCGCGTCCTGCTCGACCGACTCTTCGTCGACCGAACCGATGCCCTGGTGGAGGTCAATCTCACGCCGTTGGACGTGTACGAGGGGGCGCGGCCGTTCGTGTTCGGCTTGGCGAGCCTGTCGGACCGCGTTGCGATCGTGTCCCTTGCGCGGGTCACCGACAACGCGTCGCGTCCCGACGCCCGGTCGGCCAATCGCCTGCGCAAGCTGGTGCTGCACGAGGTGGGGCATGCCCTCGGCCTCGGCCACCACGACGATCCTTCGTGCGTCATGCGCCGGGACGGGACGCCGGAGAGCTTGGATTCGGCCCCGGACGCACCGTGCGCCGCCTGCCGGCACGAACTCGAGCGGCGCCTCGAACTCTTGTCCCATCCCGGACAGGCCTACGTCGATCGCGTTCGTGGCCACTTGGCGCGGGGTGAGATCGAAGATGCCCGCTACCATGCGGCCCGCGCCGCCCATCGGTTCTCGGACGACGCCGGTCTCCTCATCGCCCTCGGGCGTGCATTCCTCGACGCGGCGGTCCTGAACGATGCCATCAGCCTGCTGGATCTGGCGCTCCACCGCAATCCCGACCTGGCCGAGGCCCACGCCTATCGCGCGCTCGCCCTCGAGGCCCGCGGTCGGCCGGGAGATCTGGCTGCAGCGCGAGCCCACGCCTGGCGGGCCGAGGAATTGGACCCACGATGGACGTACCTTGGCGTATCCGGGGAAGCGGCGGCCCGAGCCCAAGGCCCGCGCGGCGACGTGCACCGGCGGTCGCGCGCCGTTCGTTGATGGGGATCCTCGCGACGCCGGCTCGGCGCGCGTACGGATGGGGCCGGATCGATCAGGCCGGGGGCTCGAAGAGCACGCGGACGCGGCCGTCGGGTGGCGTCGGGCCGGGGGGCGGGTCCTGCACCACGGCGATGCCGGATCCCTTGGCCGCCAGATCCAGCCCCACCCGGTCCGCCAACTCGAGGGCCTCGGCCATGGACAGGCCCCGAAAGTCCGGCACACCGAGCTGCACGCGCGGCCCCCGGGAGCCTGGCAGGTCGGGTTCCATGCCGCTGTCGCGGGCGTCGGCGAGGGCCACCTCCGTCCGGTCGGGGCGCCGTCCGTCGGTCGCGCCGTCCGTTGCGTCCACGGCGTCTTCGTCGTTCGGCTCGGGCGGGACCGCCATGTAGCGCATGATGCGGGCACCGAGCCTGGCGAACGTCGGGGCCGCCACCGCATTGCCGTAATGGTCGCCTTCGGGGGTGTCCACCGACACCAGGATGACCACCCGCGGGGCACGGGCCGGCACGGCACCGACGAAGGATGCGTAGTACTGATCTTCGGCGTAGCCCCCGTCCCGGCTGGCCTTTTGGGCCGTCGAGGTCTTGCCTGCGACACGGTAGCCGGGGATCCGGGCGTTCTTGCCCGTGCCGACCTTGCTCTCGACGACGGCCTCGAGCATGTGCAGCACCGTCCGCGCCGTGGCCGGCCGCACCAATCGTTGAGCGCCCTCCTCCGGCGTCCACACCACGTTGCCGTCACGGTCCACCACGTGGCGCACGATGCGGGGGGGGCGATAGATCCCCTCGCTGGCCAGAGCGGCGAAGGCGGCGGCGACCTGGAGGGGGCTTGCGGACATGCCCTGCCCGAAGGAGATGTTCGCGGCCTGGATGTCCGACCACTTTTCCCAGGGATCGAGCAGGCCCGCCGTCGCACCGGGCAGGCGCACCGGTGGTCGCTCTCCGAAGTGGAACTTGCGCACCCAACGGTAGAGGGCCCGCTTGCCGATGCGCTCGTAGATCTTGGCCGTGCAGATGTTCGACGACATGGCGAGCACGTGGGTGACGTCGAGCCACTCGGCAGGCTTGGTGTCACGGATGACGTGCTCGGAGGTCGCCTGCCAGCGCCCCTTCTCGCAGTAGAACGTCTCGTCTGGCCGGATCGCCCCCATGTCGAGGGCGGCGGCCACCGTGATGGCCTTCATGGTGGAGCCGGGTTCGTAGGCGGCCTGCACGGCGAGGTTCCTCGTCTGCTGGATCGACGGGACGGGATGGTTGGGATCGAAGGTGGGGCGGTTGGCGAGGGCGAGGATCTCCCCCGTCGACGGATCGAGCACGACGATGGATGCGCCCACGGGCCGGTGTTCGAGCACCAGGGTGTCGATCTCCTCTTCGGCCATGGCTTGGATCGCCGAATCGAGGGTCAGGACGACGGTGTGGCCTGCCGCCAGGGCGGGGTCCGGCGCGCCGTGCAGGAGCAGGGCCCGTCCCCGCGCGACCATCGACGGGCTCTCGGTCGCCCGCCCGCGCAGGAACTCGTCGAGGGCATACTCGATCCCGAGTTGTCCGCGGCCTTCGGCTTGCACGCGTCCGACGACGTGGGCCGCCAGGTGGCCCCGCGGATAGACGCGATGGGGGGTGGGTTCGAGGGACACGCCGGGCAGGCGAGCGTCGTAGATGGCGTCGGCCACCTTCTCGTCGACGAGGCCTGGAAGGCGGCGGTAGGCCTTGTCCCGTGCAAGTTCGCGGTCGAGGCGCTCCGGGTCGAGATCGGGGAGCAGCGCGAGTAGGCCTGCGCGAACGCGGTCGGTGAGGTTTTGGGCGCGGACGAGGCGGGGATTGACCACCACGCGAAACATGCGGTCGTCGACCGCCAGGGCCACGTGGCCCCGGTCGACGATCTCGCCTCTGGTGGGGCGGAGCCGCTTGGGCCGCAATTGTTGGCGCTTGGCACGGTGGGCGAACTCGTCGCCGTGCACGACGGCGATGTCGTGGGCCCGGGCCAGAAGTCCGGCGAGGGCGAGCACGAGGCAGCCCGTGACGAGGGCGCCGCGTCGTCGCACGGCGGCAAGGTCGCTGGCCATGGGGGCCGCGAGGCGGCGGAGGCGATCACCGACGAGCTTCATGGCGGGTCCTCTCGTACGACGATCTCGTGCACCGCGTCGGGAGACGGCGGCACGAGGCCCAACCGACCGAGGGCGACCTCGCGGATGCGGTCGGGATGGCGGAGGTAGGCTCGTTCGGCTTCGAGCAGTCGCAGGCGCTCGACGAGGCGGGTGTGGATCTCCGTTGCCCGCGCCATGCGTTCGGCCACCGCGAGGACCCGCGATTGGGTCTCCACGTGGATCCAACCGATCACGGCGCACGTTGCCACCATCACCAGGGCCACGGGCAAGAGCGCTGCCGGGGGGCGAGGGGGCGAGGGGGCCGGAGGCGGTGGTGCACGGCGGCCACGGTCCGACGTGCGCACGTAGCCGTGGGCCGGCCGGCGGCGCGTGCGGGGCGGGATTCGGTCGATGCGAGGGGGAACGGACGGGCTCATGGCTCCACGCGTTCGAGGATGCGCAGGCGCGCACTGCGGGCCCGCGGATTGGCGGCGATCTCCTCGGCCGACGGCGTGCAGCCGCGGCGTGCGGCGGCCGGGACGGCGAAGCGCGGCCGCGGTCGCTCGGCGTCGGGCACGGGAAGATGGCGCGGCAGGTCCGGCGGACGGGAAAGCTCGCGAAAGCGCCGCTTGACGCGGCGGTCCTCGAGGGAGTGGTAGGTGATGACGCACAACCGGCCGCCGGGCGCGAGGCGCTCGGGGACCGTCGCCAGGAAGTCGTCGAGCTGTTCGAGTTCTCGGTTGACCGCGATGCGCAGGGCCTGGAACGTCCTCGTCGCCACGTGTTTGCCTTGCGGCCGCGCCCGCGGGGGGACGGCCGACTCGACGGCGCGCACCAGGTCGAAGGTGGTCTTGGGACGATCCCGTACGATGGCGCGGGCGATGGCGCGGGCGTGCGGTTCCTCCCCGTAGCGCGCGAGCAGGCGTGCGAGCTCGTCCTCGGAGATCGCCGCCAGGAGGTCCGCGGCCGTGGGCGCCTGCGTGGGATCCATCCGCATGTCCAGTGCGGCGTTTGCGCGAAACGAGAACCCCCGCTGCGGCGTGTCGAGCTGGTGGGAGCTCACGCCGAGGTCCGCGAGGACGAAGTCCGCCTCCGCGACCCCGAGACGGTCCAGAA